>CAZXPK010000106.1:0-6267 GCA_964642565.1 uncultured Anaerolineaceae bacterium | reverse complement strand
GGCACCACGGTGAACTTCCCGTATGAGAATGCCGACCCGGCGGTGTTCGCAGCCACAAGCGAACAGGTGGATGCGCTGAGCAATACCTACGAGCGCGACCGTCCCACGCTGGGAACCAAGGCTTTCACGCTGGCCAAGAAAACCAAAAAAGTGGAGCTAACCGACGAACTGATGGAGGATGAAGATGCAGCTTTGATGAGCTTCCTGGCGGATCATATCGGGCGTTCGATCGGTCTGACCAAAAATGCCCTGTTGCTGACGGAAGTGGCAGCCAGCGGGACTGCCCTAAAGAGTTTTGCATCAGCGACGGCGATCGCGGCCGGCGAGCCAGAAGACTTGGTCTTCCATGATACGCTCGGTTATTATCTGGATGATATCAACTCAGTCGGATGGGTGATGAAGCCAACCACCTTTGGGGCGATCAAGAAACTCACCGGTGATAGCCGCCTTTATGACGCCCAGGTGCAAGGTTCGCGCGGCAGCCTGCTCGAATATCCGGTACACTATTCCGGGTCAGCAGGAACGATTGGGGCCAGCGCCAAAAGTTTGTACTTTGGCAACTGGTACTACGTAGGAGTGAGTGAAGGCAGCACGATCGGATTCCTGCGCGATCCGTATACCACGGATGGCATGGTGCTCTTGAAGTACTGGTTCCGGATCTGCTTTGGTGTGTTAATTGCCGGAGCCATCGGGTACGGCGCCCATCCAACCGGGTAAGGGATTAACCTCACCTCTAACCCCTCTCCTGTTAATAGGAGAGGAGAATAGATGAAATCGTGAACTATAACTACCTGCCCGTGGAGGTGGTGGTGATCGAGGCTTTCAGCCTCAACGGGCAGGACTACCAACCAGGTGAAGTAGTGAAACTCTTATGGATTCACTCCAAGCAGCTGGAAAAAGCAGGAAAGGTGGAGAGAATACTACCTGAAATGGAAACAGAGGGTGGCCCGATACGAGATGTGATGGTATTCGTACCCGTATATCGCCTGGAACCGGAAACGGTGCAGGCGGTGATGGATGTGGAGTGGGAGGGGCCGATCACGCGCGTGTTCCAGACGGATAACCCGACTGCGGATGGAATAACTAACCACCTGCATCAATTCGTGCGAGGGAGGGAAACATTCCTGGCAGGCAGGTACGACGCCATGCTGATCATCGAGAGCGACATCGTGCCAACCAAGGAGGCATTGAAAAAGCTGGCAGGTCTGAATGTGGATATGGCGTATGGAGTTTATATCTTCCGCCAGAAACTCTCGAACACGGTGAACATCTTCGAGCGCTACCCGGACAACAGCGGGCGAAGGGCAAAGAATACCGGAGAGAGCTTATCCTGCAAGCCGTGGTTATTATGGCGGGCGATCCGGGAAGGTAAATGGCCATGCAGTGGAGGAGGCTTCGGGTGCCTGCTGATAAGACGCAGAGTGCTGGAAAAAATCAACTTCCACCTGGAGGATGGCCACGGTTACTGCGATACACCTTTCACCCAGGAGGCATATACAGCTGGTTTCTCCATGCAAGCGGAAATGAGCGTGCTGTGTGATCACATCGATAAAGATGGCACGGTATTCAAGCCAATGCTGCCCGGATTGATACGATCAGATCCGGTGAGATTTCCTTTAGGGGCGAATGGTGCGCTATGGCCTTGAGACCTTACACCATCTGGGCACCGAAATATTCGCAGCGCAGCGCCGGGATACGAGCGCTATACATGCTGGCGGAGCAGTTACGCCTGCATGGGCAGGCAGTGGAAATAATTAATTCCATCCAGATTGTGCTGGAGGATACGATCCTGATCTACCCGGAGATCATTCTAGGCAACCCATGCGATTGTCGACAGGTGGTGCGCTGGGCATTGAAGGATAACATACGGGCTGGCCCCAAGGACCAGATCTGGAGCTGGTCGGTGGCCTTTTTGGAGGCGCTCAACCGCATACCCGGGCGCAATATCACTGATGAAGACGTGCTACAGCTACCACTCGTGGAGATGGATATCTTCAATAATGACAACCCGCAGCCACGGGAAGGGGTGGTTTTTTATAAAGCTGATCATCTGCGAGGCGTGGAAGATTTGCGAGAGATCATGGGCAACTGGCCGGATAAACGGCAGGAACTGGCTGACCTGCTGCGCAGGAGCGAATACCTGATCTGCGGGAAGATGTCACTCTTGATGGATGAGGCGCGTTTTTGTGGCTGCCCGTCAGTGACATTTGGCTGGGAGCGACCCAAAAGGACGGATTGGGGACTGGAGGGCATATGTTGGAGCATGGAGGAGCTAGCCGCAGCCAGGCGAGAGGTGAACGAAGCCCTGCCAAAGTACATAGCTTATCATGCAGATCTACCAGAACGGATTGAACGTTTTATTGATCGTACTCAGAAAGGATGGAATTGAGATGAAGGGAAAAGTAATCGTACCATTTACATCGATCATTGCTGGAAATTCAACCAGCCACCGCAAAGGGGAGATACTGGAGGTCCAGGACCTATCATGGTTAAGTGGAGGGCTGGTGGCACCGGTGGTGGAAACAGGACCGGAAGAGAAAGCGGTCCTGCCAGAGCCTGAGAAGAGGAAGACTGGCACAAGAAAAAAGAAAGGTGCTGACCATTCAGCGTAATCCACCGGAAAGGATGATCCAAAACCATGATCAAACTTAAACTGTACACCGCCCCGACTACAGAGCCGGTGACGTTGACCGAGGTGAAGGCGCAACTGAGGGTCGACGGAACCACGGAAGACACTTATCTGACCAGCCTGATCACAATCGCGCGCAAGCATGCGGAAGAGACAGTTTTGAACCGGGCATTGATCACCCAGACCTGGGATTTTTACCTGCAATCCTGGCCAGGGAAGAACTATATCGAGATCCCGCTGCCACCCCTGGTTTCGATCACCTCAATTAAATATACCGACTACCTGGGGGTGGAGAGCACGATGACCAGCACGGATTATATCGTGGATACGCAGGCTGAGCCCGGGCGGGTATACCTGAAATGGGATAAGAGCTGGCCGAGCACAAGCCTGCAGGTAGTGAACCCGATCGTGGTGCGCTTCGTGGCAGGCTATGGGGCAGCGGCGGCAGTGCCAGAGCCAATCAAGCAGGCAATCTTGCTGCTGATCGGCTCATTATATGAGAACCGTGAGAATAACATGGTTGGGAACATTCAACAGCTGCAGCTTATATTTGGGGTGGATGCGCTGCTTGACAGTTATAGGATCAGGCCAATATGAGAGCCGGAGAACTGCGCCACAGGATAACGATCAAATCGAAAAGCGCGGCCCGGGATGATTATGGGCAGGAGACGATCACCTGGACGACCTTTGCCACGGTGTGGGGATTCATCCGTCCGTCGAACGGCCGTGAATATATCGCCGGTGAGCAGGTGGATGCAGCAATCGACACGGATATCAAGATCCGGTACCTGGCCGGAGTATTACCTTCGATGCAGGCGGTGTGGGGAAGCCACACCTATGAAATCGTCGGGCCTCCGAATTTTGATCGAAGGCTGCAGGAAATGCATTTGATGTGCCGGGAGGTGCTATGAAAGTAACGGCCAGGATCAAAGGGTTGGATGAGCTGAAGGCTGCCTTTCAGCGATTGAAGGGCGCCACTGATACAGTGCTGGTGCCGGCGGCAATGGCAGGAGCAAAGGTGATCAAAGAAGCGGCAGATCAGAATGCACCCGGACCCCATAATGAAATCAGTGTTAAGCAGGTGAGCGCAAAACAAGTGGAGGTGGAGATTGGTCCGGATAAGGAACATTGGTACTATCAATTCCCTGAAACCGGAGCGGATGCGCATGAGATCACCCCATTAAATAAAAAAGCCCTTACCTGGCCAGGCGGGCCGTTGGTGAAGAAAGTCAGACACTTGGGCAGAGCTGCTGAGCCATTCCTGCAACCGGCGATCGAGAACAACCAGAACAGGATCCTGGAGGCAATCGCCAGTGTGCTGCGGAGGGTTCTGCGATGAATTATGAACAAGCCTTAGTCAAGAAGATGGAAGCTACCACGGCGATCACCAACCTGGTGGGAACCCGGATCTACCCGAACATCATCCCGCAGGACGCAAGCCTGCCGGCGATTGCATATAAAACGACGGCGAGCAGTGAGATGATCGCACACGACAAAACATTGATCCTGCAGAAAGTGACCGTGCAGATGACGGTGAGAGCTGCCACTTATGCAAGCGGAAAGAGCGTGATTGCGGCGCTCAAAAGCACATTCAGAGGCTTCACCGGCAGCATGGGAGGCACGGGAGGCATCACGGTGTATTTCACAGCTCTGGAAAATGAGCTGGATGAATATGACAAGGATTCGGGGCATGGTACATCCCGGATCGATATCAGATCGAACTATAAGGAGTAAATATCCGGTAAACATGAAGACCGCCTGAAATACAGGCAGGTGATCCGGACTTTTATAAAAAAAGGAGCTAAAAGATGAGTACACAAGGCGGTTTTGGTTTAGATTGCAAGATCACGGTGGGCACCACGCTTACATCGATCGCACACATCCTGGATTGCGAATTTCCGAAATTCGTGAAGGTTATCAAGGAATTCACAGGGCACGATGCAACCGAGGGATGGGCGGAATGGATCGCCTCCGGAAAACGCAAGATGGAAAAATTCAAGATGACCCTGGGCTGGGACAGTGCAGATTCCACACATGCGGCGATCGTAGCGGCCTTTGATGCGGACACGTCGGTCAACATGAGCATCGAGGATCCGGACGGAGTGGAAGTGATCGCCTTCGCAGCGCAGGTCGAAACTTTGGATAGGATCTCCGAGCAGGAAGACGGTTACAAGTGCGAGGTCGAAGTGCAGCCAACCGGTAAGCCGACCATTACATAATCAGGAGGACCTTATGGTCAAGGCAACCTGTCAAAATTGCCAGTATTTTCGCGAATACCGGTGGTGCTCGAATTCTAAATCACCTTATAACCGGCAGGATGTTTCTCCGGATAACACGTGTTCAGAATTCTACCAGAGAGGGAAAAAGGCACCCAGGCGGATCAGGCTGGCCAATAAAATCCTCAATAAGGCCAATCAAGTTTTGAAAGGTAAACGGTGATTCGATGGAGATATTAACAAGGGAAGCGATCCTGTCAGCGGATGACATTACACGGGAGTTGGTGGAAATCCCCGAATGGGGAGGTTCCGTGTGGGTGTACGGCATGAGCGGAGCTGAACGGGACCGCCTGGAAAAGAGCATCGTGCAGACCAGAGGCAAGGAAGTGCAAACCAATATGGAAAATATCCGGGCTAAGCTGGCGGTGATTTGCGTCCGCAATGAAAATGGCAAACGGCTGTTCAATGAAGCCGACATCCACGAGCTGGGTAAGAAATCAGCCAGCGCATTGGACAAAATATACGATGTAGCACAACGACTTTCTGGGCTGAGTAAAGGTGACATCGATGAGCTCACAAAAAACTCCGAAAGCGACCAGAGCGAAGATTCTATTTCCGATTAGCCCTGGCGCTGGGAGGAATGACCGTCGGAGAATTACTGGAAAGAATATCCAGCCGGGAGCTCTCGGAATGGATGGTCTTCTATACCCTCGAGCCTTTTGGAAGCCAAGCGGATTACCTGGGACATGCGATCACGGCCTCGACGATTGCAAACTTGATGCGCGATCCGAGAAAACAAAAGGCGATGAAGCCAGAGGATTTTATGCCGAAATTCGACGAGGCGATCAAAGAACGCAAAGAGAAATCCCCGGAGGAGATGTGGCTAAATTTCAAGACCTGGGCATTATTGGCAGGAGCTAAAAAACTTGGCAACTCTAGCTAAATTACTGGTGATGCTGGGCTTAGATTCGGCCGATTATAACAAAGGTCTGACGGACGCCGAGAAACAGGCGCAATCCAAAGCCAAAAATATCAGTGAGCAATTTGGAAAGGTCGGCAGCGCATTGAGCGGCGCCGGCCAAAAAATGAGCCTGTTTGCCACGGCCCCGATCATGGCCGGTTTTGATGCATCGATCAATGCAGCTTCCGACATGAATGAGACCGCCTCCAAGGCGGGTGTGGTATTTGGAGAGATGGCCGGCCAGGTGCAGGAGTTTACCAGCACGGCAGCCACCAACCTGGGCATGACCAGCCAGCAGGCATTGGAGGCAGCCGGCACATTTGGCAACCTGTTTACATCGATGGGGACCGGACAGGGAGTAGCCGCAGATATGTCCACCGGTCTGGTACAAATGGCAGCGGATCTGGCGAGCTGCAACAACCTGGACCCCACGGAGGTACTGGAAAAACTGCGCTCAGGGA
>CAZXPK010000105.1:0-12806 GCA_964642565.1 uncultured Anaerolineaceae bacterium | reverse complement strand
CTAGTTAAAAACCCCGAATCTTGTCAAATTATTACCTTTTCCACACCATAGGGATTGGACTAAATGCTGAAAATTATAGATATGTTGATTCAAAAGTGTCTATCAGCAACTAAACTCAATAACCAGACAAACTAAATTGGTAGCCACCCCTTGTTGGGTTGGTCACCTTAGAAGTCTTTCGGTGGGATTTGATTGGGTTAGTTCAGATTATTCTGGCGGGAATAACTGTGGTGTAAACCCTGTAAGGTGTAAATATTCCGTCCACAACAATTATCTGATTAAATAAACCCACTTAAGTAATCTGCGATCTGAAATCTTACCGAATTATGGTAAGTTTTTTGGTTTAATGAATACAGACAATAATCTTGATGCCAGGAGGAGACTCATGCTTCTCATTTCCCTAAGGTTGCTCATGACGCTATTTTTCGATTTGATATATATCATCGGTCTAACCAAAAATGATAAAGAGCTGGAAATCTTCATTCTACGTCAACAGGTCCGTATCTTACAACGGAAAATCACGAAGACTCCGCGAATCTCTGATCGGGAAAGAATACTGTTGTCAACTTTGACAGAGAAATTCCTACATTCATCAGAACTAGCACGCCAAAGACTCCATCAAGTGATGTTGATCTTCAGACCAGATATCGTCCTTCGCTGGCACCGTCTTTTGGTTCGTCGTAAGTGGACCTTCAGGCGAAAAGGAAATCCAGGAAGACCGAAGATACCGCCTGAAGTAGAAGCTCTGATCGTGCGATTGGCGAAAGAGAATCAACACTGGGGCTATGAAAAGATACAAGGCGAACTACTCAAAATCGGTTACAAGCTTAGTGTTTCATCTGTTCGAAATACCCTCAAGCGACATGGAGTCACGCCTGTATCGCAGCGGTCGACAGGCTCGTGGCGCACCTTTCTTGGTCATTACAAGGATCAGATTCTAGCAAGTGATTTCTTCACGGTTGAGACGATCTGGCTCAAGACCATCTATGTGCTGTTCTTCATCGAACTGGGAACTCGCAAAATTTATGTATCCGGATGCACTACAAATCCTGATACAACCTGGATTACACAACAGGCTCGCCAATTGGTTTGGGAGTTGAAAGAAAATGATCGAGAAAAAGCGTATCTCATCCACGACAATGACACGAAATTCGCTTCTTCATTCGATAATGTGTTTTCATTGGAAGGAATCGATATAGTGTATACACCTTATCAAGCCCCCAAAGCGAATGGAATCGCTGAACGGTGGGTGCGTTCAATTCGCGAAGAGTGCCTCGATAGAATCCTTGTGCTGAATGATAACCATCTTCATCGGGTACTCAAAGAGTATGCCCAGTACTACAACCCTGATCGACCACACCAAGGATTGGGACAGCATTTCCCAGTATCGGGGTTATCAAGGAGGAAAGATGGACCCATCCAAAGACGAGATGTTCTGGGAGGTGTTATCCACGATTACTATCGGTTACCTCCCATAGATGAAAATGCCTATGGATAGAATTTTTACATACTACAGGTTACACTTTGCGAGCATGTGACGCATTTCGATAGGCATAAAATGTATAATGACTTTATAAAATCCTGCTCCAAAGCCTTCCGCGTCAACACTGCTCTCCAGGTCATCCAATACATCAATAGCGGTATGATGTTTACTGAGGCTCGTTAGACAGAAGGTATATAATTATACCTATTGAAGTATGACTCATTCTACAAGTAAAATAAAATCATATTTAAGTTTTGTCCGACTTCCATGTTGGATAATCAATCTCATATAATGCTAAATAATTCTCTTTTGATCCACCTATGGACAGGGCTGCATGTAATGACAGCCAGATGAAAGAGGGTTTCCCAGGGGATAATCGCGACATGGGCCATGGGTTACATCAATGCAGGTCTGCGGTGTCGAGCGAGGCGAGGGCCGCTTGTAGGTCCGGTCGCGAAAGCCCGGCCGCGGCCAGGAAATCCTCCCCGGATGCGAGCAGGTGGTCGAAATAATCCAGCAGAGCCAGGCGGGTTTCTACCGGCAGGTCTGGTGCTGAAAGCCTGGAGCGCTGTGCTTCGATCTTCTGTACGAGCTCGATGGTCGGGTTGGCCTCGGTTGCCAGGACAGCTTCGAGGTACAGGCGTAGGCTGCGCTGGGCGGCAAACAGGCTTTGCTCGAGCTGCCCCTGCAGGGTATGCACTTCGCCCTCCTCGCGGTAAATATCAGCCAGCACCAACAGGCGGTCGATATCTAACTTGTCCTGGAAAGTGAGCAGGGCAAGCAGCTGGCGGTCTTCGAGTTGTTTCGTCAGGCTGGCTCGCAGGCCAAGCAGGATTTCCACCGCTTGGTCGAATACCTGCAGCGCCTCACTGTACTGCCCGGCTTTTTTGAGGCCCAAGGCTTGCAGGAACACTGCCAGCACCTGGTTGATCATGCGCATGATGTAGTCTTCGGTCAACATTGTCAGCTTTCTACCTGGTTGGCCCATGCTCTAACAGCAGGATTATTGTAGCACCTAATCCCCTTTGGCAGGGCTGCGGGTCGCCTTTCCTTGCTTCATACCGTGGTGCAGTTCGGGTGCAATTCGGGTGCAATTTGGGTGCAGATATGCTGACACAGTATGGTTATCGTGGACATGCTAGACAATCTTCCTGTAAAAATAGTCGCATAATTGGACGTTTTACTACCACATATGTATGCTGGACTTAATGGACACCCCTTGCCCATCCCTTCCGGGGAGGGCGCTTTTAATCGAATAATCATCTTCATGAAATTTGAATATTCTGGTAATCATGATATTATCCAGGATAGATCATGGTATTGAGGGTTATTGAGACACAGAAGATAGCCACATATGGTATAAAATTTGTTCAGTATGGCGAAAATCAAACCTTCTCCCGTAGAAATGACCAGCACCGAAAGGGCAGCCGCACTCATCCTTTCTGGCAAGAGTAAAAAGCGTGGTATGGCACGCCTGTTGCCTTTCATGGGTCCGGCTTTCATCGCCAGTGTGGCATATATGGATCCGGGGAACTTCGCTACAAATATCCAGGGAGGTGCAAAATTTGGTTATACTCTGTTATGGGTGGTGGTTGCCACCAACCTGATGGCAATGTTGATCCAGACCCTGTCTGCCAAGCTGGGTATTGCCAGCGGTAAGAACCTGGCTGAGCTTTGCCATGATAACTTCCCGCGCCCGGTGGTAATCGGAATGTGGGTCTTGATGGAAATTGTTGCCATGGCAACTGACCTGGCAGAATTCCTGGGTGCAGCGCTTGGTTTTTATCTCCTGTTGGGTATTCCTCTATGGATAGCAGGTTTCCTCACTGCCATCATTACGTTTGTCATCCTGGGTTTGGAACGCTTCGGATTCAGACCCCTTGAAGCAGTGATCACCGCCATGATCGGGGTTATATCGATTAGCTACCTTATCGAAACCATCCTAGTGCACCCCAATTGGGGTCAGGTGGTTTACCATGCATTTGTCCCCCAATTCTCCGGCTCAGAAAGCGTGTTGCTGGCAGCAGGTATCCTGGGTGCGACGGTCATGCCGCATGTGATCTTCCTCCATTCTTCCCTGACCCAAAAACGGATCGTAGTACGTACCCCAGCCAAGCTGCGCCGTCTATTTAAATTTGAGCTGGCTGATGTGGTCATCGCCATGGGGGTAGCGGGCTTGATCAATGCAGCCATGTTAATGATGGCAGCCTCGACGTTTTTTAGCTCAGGCTTGACCAGTGTAGGTACCATTCAGGAAGCCCATCAAACCCTTCAGCCACTGCTGGGTAAAGCTTCTGGTGTGTTCTTCGCCTTGGCACTATTGGCATCCGGTTTGTCATCTTCTTCGGTTGGGACCATGGCAGGGCAGGTGATCATGCAGGGTTTCCTTCAATGGCATGTCCCCGTATGGATTAGGCGGATTGCAACCATGTTGCCTGCTCTGGTGGTCATTTTGATCGGTTTGGATCCCACTCGAACATTGGTCATCAGCCAGGTAGTGCTTAGCTTTGGATTACCCTTTGCGGTCATCCCACTGATTATTTTTACCTCCCGGCGCAAGGTCATGAAGGTATTGGTAAATCGGAAAATCACCACCGTCGTTGCCAGCCTGGTGGCGGCGTTGATCATCGTCTTGAATATTTATTTGCTCGTGCAAGTCTTTTCGGGAAAATGATATGACGATCAAAAAAATCCTCGTCCCTTTGGATGGATCAAAGCTGTCAGAGACGGTATTACCTTTGGCAGCGTTACTTGCTCATCAGAATCAAGCCAGACTCATCTTGTTTCATGTCATCGAGCAGAATCCTCCTGATACAGTGCATGGTGAACGTCATCTGACCGACCAACAGGAGGCATCAGACTACCTGGACCAGGTATGCCAATCACTTCCGGCGGAGTTAATTGTGGAAAGGCACGTCCATACCAGCGCCGAAAAGAATGTTGCCAACAGCATCGTTGAGCACAGCAAGGAACTGGGGGTGGACCTGATTGCGATGTGTGCTCATGGACAGAGCGGATTAGAGAAGCGCATCTTCGGCAATATTGCTCAAGATGTGCTCACGATGGGGGATGTGCCTGTGTTGCTGCTCTCTCCCGAGAAAGAGCTGCGAGTAGAGTCATGCACCTGCCAGTGCATTCTGGTGCCCCTGGATGGTGACCCTGATCATGAAGCAGGTCTGGAAATGGCAGTTGAGCTTTCACAAACCTGCCATGCCAGCTTGCACCTGGTGATGGTGATCCATGAATTATCCACCTTGCCAGGCGAACAGGCAGCTGCCGCCGTCCTCCTGCCTACCGCCACATCAGTGTTGCTGGAGATGGATTGTGAAGAGGGTGAGCTGTACCTTGCAGGGTTGATGGGAAAACTGCTGGACAAATATATCCCGGTCACGGGTGAGGTACAGAGGGGTGACCCAGCTAGGCAGATCGTGCGCGCTGCCAAAGAATTTCAAGCCGATATGATCGTTTTGGGTACGCACAGCAAGACCGCCATGGATGCTTTCTGGTCAGGGAGTGTGACCCCAAAAATCGCCACCCAAACCCACTTGCCATTATTACTGGTACCAGTGCACGAAAGCTAGTTTGTCATCGACAACAGTCCTCCATGTTGCAAAGCTGGCGATAATGAGGGAATGACTTTGGGTCATCAGGGTTAAGAAATCGTTCGCAAACCAGGATCGAGGTGAATGATGACAAACCCACAAGGCATTTCAACTTCAGTTTCATCTTCGATGAAATCGAAAATGAAATCCAGATATTGGAGTCAGAGCTCTAATCAGCTCTGGCAGGAGCTGCAAAGCTCTCCTCAGGGTCTTTCGGATGCTGAAGCAAGTCACCGCCTGGAAAAGTACGGCCCTAATATACTAAGTAGCAAGCGTGAGCTCACTCCGCTGGGTCTATTCCTCAACCAGTTCAAAAGCCCAATTATACTTATCCTAATTTTTGCCACACTGATGTCCGCCTTCCTGCAAGATTGGCCGGATGCGATCATTATTTTATTGATCGTTTTTGGCAGCGCCATCCTGAGCTTTGTGCAGGAGAATAACGCCCATAATGCAGCTAACAGGCTGCGGGAGCAGGTAACCCTCAAAACAAACGTTCTGCGCGCTGGACAGTCACGATCAACCCCCACGGAAGAGATCGTGCCGGGGGATGTAGTTTTGCTGTCTGCAGGCAGCTTGATCCCAGCAGATGGTGTGGTTCTGGAATCCAATGACTTTTTTATCAACCAGGCGGTGTTGACTGGGGAAACCTTCCCTGTTGAAAAGCAGCCTGGTGTCATGCCGGAAAAATCTAGCCTGGGGGAGCGCACCAATATGGTGTTCAGAGGCACCAGTGTGTCCAATGGAAGTGCCAGGGCATTAATTGTGGAGACTGGATTAGATACAGCATTTGGACAGATCGCTTCCCGTTTGAACTTGCGCCCCCCAGAGACCGAGTTCGAGCGGGGTATTCGCCAGCTGGGATACCTGTTAACCGAGCTCATGCTGGTGCTGGTGATCGCGATCTTCGCGGTCAACGTGTACTTCAAGAAAGCCGTGTTGGATAGCTTGCTGTTCTCAGTGGCGCTGGCAGTCGGGCTGACCCCCCAGCTGCTGCCGGCAATCATCAACATCAACCTATCCAAAGGCTCGCAAATCATGGCTAAACTGGGTGTGATCGTCCGCCGGCTCGAGTCGCTCGAGAACTTTGGTAGCATGAACGTTCTGTGTACCGATAAAACGGGCACCTTGACCTTGGGTGTGGTCAAGCTGGACAATGCCATGGATGCAGGAGGTCAGCCATCCGATAAGTTGTTCCGCTATGCCTATTTGAATGCACATTTTCAGACCGGATTATCGAACGCACTGGATGATGCCATCCTTGCCAGGCAGACTTTGGATGTTTCTGGCATTAATAAGGTGGATGAGATCCCCTACGAGTTTGTGCGCAAACGTCTAACGGTGGTCGTCCGGGAAAAGGATCAGGATACCATGCTGACCAAGGGTGCTTTCGAGAACATCCTTGGAATCTGTACTCAGGTACAAATCGGAGATGAAACTGTTGCCTTAAATGGTGAAATTACCGCCCAGATCCACCAACATTACCAGGATTGGAGCGAGCAAGGCTTTCGCGTATTGGGGGTGGCGATTAAATCTGTGGATAAGCGCACGGGTAGCTTTACGCATGCAGATGAAGCTGGGATGACCTTCTCAGGTTTCCTGCTTTTCTTCGACCCACCCAAGCCAGGCATCTTAAAAACCATCCAGGATTTGAAACAGCTGGGTGTGGAGCTCAAGATCATCACCGGAGATAATCAGCTGGTTGCTCGTCACACAGCTAATTCCATCGGATTGGAAATTTTGGGGATAGTGATCGGCGACCAGCTGGATGATATGCGTGAATCGGCTTTGATCTATGCTGTCGGTCATAATGACATTTTCGCTGAGGTCGACCCTGCCCAGAAGGACCGCATCATCCTGGCACTCAAAAAAGCCGGGCAGGTGGTGGGGTACATGGGGGATGGGATTAACGATGCACCCTCCCTGCACAGCGCAGATGTGGGTATATCGGTGGAAAATGCAGTGGATGTGGCTAAGGAAGCCGCTGATTTTGTGCTGCTCCGGACTGACTTGGAGGTATTGCACCAGGGGATCATCCAGGGTAGGAAGACCTTCGCGAATACCCTCAAATATGTTTTCATGGCTACCAGCGCCAATTTTGGTAACATGTTCAGTGTGGCGGGTGCCTCTCTCTTCCTCAGCTTCCTGCCCATGCTTCCTAAGCAAATCCTGCTGATCAACTTTCTTACTGACCTGCCGGAAATGACCATTGCAAATGATAATGTGGATGAGATATTTATCCAGCGACCTCATCGCTGGGATGTGGGTTTCATCCGCCGGTTTATGTTGGTGTTTGGACCGTTGAGCTCGTTATTTGACTTGCTTACATTTGCTGTGCTATTATGGTTGATGCACGCCGACCAGGCATCTTTCCACACGGGCTGGTTCATAGAATCGGTGTTATCGGCTGCCGTGGTGGTGTTTGCTGTCCGCACACGCCTGCCATTTATCCGCAGCCAACCTAGCCGGGTTATGATGATAGTTACTCTAATCGTGGGTGTGGTCGCTTTATTGCTCCCATACTCGCCCCTGGCTGATATTCTCGGGTTCAAGCCACTTGGCTTGCAAGCCTTGGGTTTGATTGCAGGAATTATTATCTTGTATTTCATTTCAGCAGAGCTAGTCAAACGCTGGTTCTATCGTCACTTCAATGTGTAATGGATCTGTAAAAACCAAAGACATGAGGAGGTTCCTATGGTCACTGAATTAACCGCAGAAAAAGCCTACAAAGTGTGTGGATCGGAGAACCTTGGCTGTGATTCCAGCCAGGAGCTGACTGCCCTTGAGACGATTGTGGGTCAGGATCGAGCCATTCGTGCCATGCAGTTCGGCTTGGGTATCAAGGAAAAAGGGTTCAATATCTATGTTTCTGGCATGCCGGGTACCGGGCGCACCACCGCTGTCCGCAGGTATTTGGAGGAGGTGGCGGTTGCCAAACCCGTACCCGCAGATTGGTGCTATGTGAATAATTTTCAGGATCCCTATCACCCTCATGCCCTCAGCCTGCCTGCTGGTCGGGCAATCGAGCTGCAGAAGGGTATGGAGAACCTGACCAAACTGGTGTTTCAGGAAGTCCGTAACGTATTTGAGACCGAAGAATATGCCAAGAATAAGGAAGAAACGCTAAATAAGTTCCAACAGCAAAAGCAGGAAATCTTGGAGAAAGTCAACCAGGAAGCGATTGGTGAAGGATTTGTCTTGCAACCTACTCCCATGGGCGTGATAACGGTACCCACCCATAACGGCAAACCCTTGAGTGAGGAGGATTTCCTGAAGCTATCTCAAAAAGATAAGGAGCAATTGGTACAAAGGCAACAAAAGGTGCAGAACGCCCTGGAAGCCTCCATCCGGCAGACACGCAGCCTGGATAAGGATGCCCGCGATGCAGTGGATAAGCTTGATCGTGAAGTAACCCTGTATACCCTGCGTAATTGGAATGAAGATATGAAGGAGAAGTTCAAGGATTTACCTGAAGTCTTGACTTATATCGAGGCCGTGCAGGCGGACCTGCTCGACCAGGTGGAGCTTTTCAAAACCGATGGTCAGGAAGAAACACCCACTCTTCCATTTGCAGCTCCACCGAAGGGTTTACCCGTGAAGAAGTATGCCGTCAACTGTCTGGTGGATAATTCGAAGCTAAAAGGTGCACCGGTGATTGTCGAGACGAACCCCACCCATGATAACCTGTTCGGTCGTATCGAGCAGGAGGCGCGCTTTGGTGCCCTGGTGACGGATTTTACATTGGTTAGGGGTGGCTCGCTGCACCGCGCAAATGGTGGCTACCTGGTGCTACCCGTTGAGGATGTTTTACGTAGTCCATTTGCCTGGGAGGATTTAAACCATGCCCTATCCAATGCGAAAATCGATATTGAGGATGCCACAGAGAAGTACGGTTTTTCCACCAAAAGCCTCAAGCCCGAACCGGTCCCACTGGATATCAAGGTGATATTGATCGGACGCCCAGACATCTTCGAGCTATTACTCACCTATGAAGCCCACTTCCGTGAGTTGTTCAAGGTGAAAGCTGAGTTCGATACCTCCATGTCGCGGAACCCTGAACATACGCGGGAATATGCCGGATTTGCCAGCATGCTTTGCAACACCGAAAACCTTAAACATCTGGATGGTTCCGGCCTTTCCAGGCTGGTAGAGCACGGCTCGCGCCTGGCGGAAGACCAGGAGAAGCTATCCACCCGTTTTGGTGAAATCTCAGACGTGATTCGAGAAGCGAACTATTACGCTGGGTTGGATGGAGCGGAATTGATCACCTCACAGCATATCCGTAAAGCGATTGAGGAACGCTATTACCGCTCGAATCTGATCCAGGAACGCCTGCAGGAGATGATTGGGCGCGGGGTGATCAAGATTGATATCCAGGGTAAAAAAGTGGGACAGATCAACGGTCTGTCTGTACTGGGCTTGGGAGATATCAGCTTTGGGCAGCCGAACCGCATCACGGTCAGCCTGAGCCTTGGGAGGGAAGGTGTGGTCAATATCGAGCGCGAAGCCAAGCTCAGTGGTCCCATCCATACCAAAGGCGTATTGATCCTGTCAGGTTTTCTAGCCAACCGTTATGCCCAGGATAAGCCAATGAGTCTTTCCGCCCGCCTGGTCTTCGAGCAGAGCTATGGTGGCATCGAAGGGGATAGCGCTTCCAGCACTGAGCTGTATGCAATCTTATCAGCACTCTCTGGTTTGCCCGTCAGCCAGGCGATTGCTGTCACGGGTTCGGTCAACCAGAATGGGGAAGTCCAGGCGATTGGTGGCGCTAATGAGAAGATCGAGGGTTATTTCGAGATCTGTAAAGCTTCCGGACTGACCGGCGAGCAGGGGGTGGTCCTCCCGGAAAGCAACGTGGAAAATCTGATGTTGAAGGAAAGCGTTGTAGAGGCCATCCGTCAGGGAAAATTCCATCTCTGGCCGGTACGTACCATCGACGAAGGCATTGAAGTCCTTACCGGGGTTAAAGCCGGTGAGCGTCAGGCGGATGGCAGCTTCGAGGCGGATAGTGTCAACGCCCGGGTGGATCAACGCTTGCGCGAGATGGCTGATACCTTACAGCGCTTTGGTAAAGAGGAAGATCATAAGGCCGCGGAAACTGATAACCCGAATGATGCAGGATGATCCTGATGACCTGCTTAAGCTGCTCCGGCAGCACCTGAGCTGGTATCCACTGATGGAGCCCCGTGATATCTATAAGCTCCTTTACCAGGGTGTGATGGGTTCTGAACATCTGCTCACCTCATCGGAAGAATATATTTGGCATCTGCGCTCCGAATTTGAGCGCCTGCAGCCTGACGTAAACCAACGCTTGTTGGAAGCTGTGCGACCAGACCTGACTCTTTTTCGTTTGAATTTACGTGCCTTTAAAACTCGTCAGGTGAAAATCGACCTGCTATTCTCATCACTGATCGAGACCGCTCAAGCTATCAATGGTAGCAAGAACGAAATACAGGCAGTTTGGGCTGGTTTTACCCAATGGTGTTTGCAGGGGCGAGTTGGTAGATTTGAAATCAAGAAAATCCACCAGTTCAGCCTTTGGCTGTTTGAGAGGGAATTCCCTGCTGTGCACCATTCTGAGATCTATCGCCGAGAGTACCAGCCAACTTACCGTTTGATTTATAACAAATTTATCCGCAGGTTGGGGTTGGCAGATGCAAGCTGAGTTCAACCAAGCCACCGGGCGGCTCACCTTCAGCCATCCCGATATGCCAGCCACCGCGATAAGTGGAGGGGTTGCCTGGGTTAGCTACTGCATGGAAAGTGGCAGGTTACATAAGGCATCTCTCACAGGTCAGGCTTGCTCCAATCAAGTGGAAGCATTTACAGACGTCCATGGGATGGGCACCCAGCGGGTCATCCTTTGCCCTGCCAACCCCGATGGCATCGAGCTGACCTACCGCATCAAGTCGTATGAGCAGCGACCCTTCCTGCTGCTCCAGCTTTCCCTGGGAAATCTGGGTCCAGAACCAGTAAATCTACAGGAGTGCTGCTTATTTCAGGCCGTTCCTTCCATGGGTGGGCAGGTACAGATCAAGCCACCTGCCCGCGGACTGGGTTTTTTCAAGGTTGGCTGGCATGGATGGGATTATACGGGTCTACGGTGCCCAGAGCATCGGAACGCCTACACGTGGATGGACCGGCTGACGAGTCTTTCGTACTCCAACCCGGTCACAGCAAAACCGCACTCACGGGGTGATTTTTGGAGTGAAGGCTGGGCGATCCTGGTTGGTGAGGATAGCAGCGTGGTGGCTGGGTTCGCCTCCACGGCTCACCAATTTGGTCAGGTGTATGCCTGCACCCGCCCCGGCGAGGAAGCTATGACCCTCATCACCCAAATGGATGGCATCCGGCTGGACCCTGGGGAGAGCTGTGAATCGGAATGGGGTTTCCTGCAATTCGTGCCGCTGCCCAATCCTGAGCCTGAGGCTGACTTTGTGGAAGCCGTCGCACGACAGATGCGAGCCCGTGTTCCTGCCTCTCCACCACCCCCGATGTGGACCCACTGGTACCATTATTACCACGACATTACCGAGCAGCTCTTCCTTCAAAACCTGGACATGCTGGCGGACGTGCGTAAAGCTGTTCCTTGTCAGGTGGTCGAATTGGACGATGGTTACCAATCGGCCTGGGGAGATTGGACCAGCACGAATGCCAAGTTCCCGCATGGTCTTCGCAAGCTGGCAGCTGAGATCATAAGTAAAAACCTCACTCCTGGCTTGTGGCTGGCCCCCTTTGCGGTTCAACGCAAGTCTCAGGTTGCTAAAGAACACCCCGACTGGTTGGTGAAGGATCAGCGTGGGAAACCCGCCAATGCCGGATTCGTGTACAACATGTTCATTCACGCACTGGATCTGACACACCCGGCTGTTGTGGAACATCTTGTCAATCTTATCCATACTCTTACTCATCAATGGGGTTATGGGATGCTCAAGGTGGATTTCGTCAACGCGGCAGCCTTGCCTGGCAGGCGCTATAACCCAAAGCTGACCCGGGTGGAGGCCTTGAGATTGGGGCTGGAGGCCATCCGGCAGGGAGCGGGAGAAGAGACTTTCCTGCTCGGTTGCGGCTGCCCCTTTGGTCCAGCCATTGGCGTGGTGGATGCCATGCGCATCGGACCGGATACCGCCCCAAGCTGGGAGCCGTTCTTTCATTGGCTGCGGTGGGTAAGCCCATTGATAAAGAAGAATCCCTCCATGCCATCCCTGCGCAATGCCTTGCGGAATACGCTCAATTTGAGCAGCCTGCACCGGCGCTGGTGGTGGAATGATCCTGACTGCTTGCTGGTGGGTGATACGAATCTAACCGAACCAGAGGTGCAGAGTGCGGTCACCCTGATTGGTCTGAGTGGGGGTATGCTGGTTTCGAGTGATGACCTGAGTATGCTTAACCCTGACAGGCTGAATTGGGTCAGCCTGCTCGTGCCCAATCTCGGTCTGTGCGGCTTGCCGTTGGATAGATTGAAGAATGAGATGCCTGCCTCATACCTGATAAAGGTGGAGGTTGGCGGGCAGGCCTGGCAGCTGGTGGCATTATTCAACTGGAACGACCACCCGGCTGATTGCCATTTGCGGTTCAACGAGCTGGGATATAAGCCGGGAACGTTATTGCATGTGTTTGATTTTTGCTCCAATCAGTACCTCCGTGTGGCAGATCCCGAGCTGGTGTTTACGGGGGTCCCCTCCCATGGCTGCAAGCTGTTAAGGGTATGTGAGGTTGGA
>CAZXPK010000104.1:0-12886 GCA_964642565.1 uncultured Anaerolineaceae bacterium | reverse complement strand
CTTTTGTTTTTCTCGGGCATCCAATGCGATCTATAGGTACCGACGATGTTAAATCATATGATCAATCCATTTTATGGCATAGGTCGGCGAAGGCCGACCTTGTGGTCTTCAAAGGCGCGGTTTTAACCGCCATTTGGGAAATGGTGAGTAGATACATAGAGGTGCAATTACTCATACCCCCACCCCTTCTCCTGTAGTGTCTCCATGATTTCACTATGTTCCCGCTGCTTTGCTACGCAATATCGCGAATGTTATTGATGAGCGATATGAATGTCAATGTTTTTTTACGAAACAATTGTCTGTGAAAAATTTCCGGGAGGAATATTCGTTACGTTTCGATTTTTTATGATACGAATACCTTTTCTACTTATCAAATTGTGCATCCAGCCCATAAAGGTGGCCTTCGTGCTCTCCGCAGATGCGACCTTGGTCGCCGTCCCTTTATCCGTTTACCTGTGCCAGGTCTCTAATCGGCGCCGCTACGCTATCCGCTTACCAGCCTGGCTCCCATCCAAAGATTAAAAGAATGCAATTTTTTTCGCAACAGTTCCTCTCTCTGCGAAATTTCCTTTACCATGCTTTTATTCCTTGGTGTCCATAGCGTCGGAGGGTGCGCTCTGTGGTGATCCTTTTTTTACCAGTTTTAATCTTGTGATATACTACTTTCCAATATTATTAATCGCTTTGATGAGGACGAGTAAGCACAAAAGCAGCCGTCCAGAGAGCGGTAGGCGCTGTAAACCCCGCCCGTGCGCGTGTGCTGAATGGACCTCGGAGCTGCCGGGTGAAACCCTTGAGGGAGTAGCCCGCGCCGGAGCTGCCACCGTTAGCTGGGCAAAAGGTATCGGCATTATTCACTGTACCTGATGAGTGAAGCTGGCTTATTCACCCCCGTCGCATCACAGGCGGGGGTGTTCATTGAAAAAATATCCGGAGGTATTGCCATGTTATTGAAACTCAATCTGGTCTACTGTGCGGTCTGAAACTACACCGATCGTGCTGTCGGTCTGGCAGCCGAACTGCTCAAGGAATTCGAGCCCGAGATTGAATCGATTACCCTGGTGCCATCGGATGGCGGGCGCTTCGAGTTTTCGATTGACGGGAAATTGCTTTACTCCAAGCTGGCCACTCACCGCCATGCGGAGCCGGGTGAGGTAGCCGGGCTGGTAAGGAAGTATCTACAGAAAGAGTGACAAATTAATTGTCCCAACCCTTGCAATAACAGATGAATAGGAAAGGTATGGGTATGAATCCTCAAAAGAAAGGTCGCGTATTTTCCGGAGCACGCCCCACCGGGCGGCAGCACCTTGGCAATTACCTGGGTGCTATCAAGAATTACGTGGCTTTACAGGATGAATATGACTGCATCTACTGCATCGTCGACCTGCATGCCCTGACGACGGTGGAGGACACGCTCAATTTGCGCCAAAACACACTGGAGATGGCTTTGGATTTCCTGGCTGCGGGCATAAGACCCGATGAAACCATTATGTTCATCCAATCGCATGTGCTACAGGTGGCTGAACTGCACCTGATCCTCTCCATGGTTTCTCCCCTTGGCAAGCTGACCGAATTGCCCACTTTCAAGGAGAAGGTGCGCTTTCACCCCGATAATGTAAACTACGGGCTGGTGGGATATCCGGTCTTGATGACCGCCGATATCGTGCTGTATAAAGCCAACGTCGTTCCAGTGGGGATAGATCAGGCACCCCATATCGAATATGCCCGCGAGACCGTACGGTCGTTCAACTTCCGCTATAACACCAGCGTGCTGATCGAGCCTCAGATGAAAAACACCGAGATTCCCAAGGTGTTAGGTATTGATGGGGTGGAAAAGATGAGCAAGAGTCTCAACAACCATATCGAGATTGCCGCCACCCCTGAAGAGACCACCAGGCGTGTGAAGCAAATGATGACCGATCCTCACCGCATCCTGCGCACTGATCCAGGCAACCCTGATATCTGCAACGTGTTCACTATGCACAAGATTTTCTCGTCCCCCGATGAGATTGCCATGGTCGATCGTGAGTGCCGGCGGGCCGGGATTGGCTGTGTGGACTGCAAGCTGCTGTATGCCAAGAATTTAAACGCTCACCTGGCGCCTTTCCGTGCCCGGCGTAATGAGCTGGCGAAGAGCCCGAGCTATGTGCAGGACGTGTTGGATGATGGAGCCAAACGCGCCAGGGCGATCGCTGAGCAAACCATGTCCGAGGTGCGAGAAGCGGTCGGACTGCCATGATTGTATAAAGAGAGCTTATGCGCCTCGTCTTACAACGCGTCAAGTCGGGTCGGGTGTTGGTGGCTGGTCATTCCATTGCCGAGATCGGTAAAGGGCTGGTGATCCTGTTAGGGATCGGTCCGGAGGATGGAGAGCAGCAAGCCCGCACCTTGAGTGAAAAAATTGTTAATCTGCGTATCTTCGAAGATGAGCAGGGAAAGATGAATCGCTCTTTACTGGATGTGAGCGGGCATGCGATTGTTATTTCTCAGTTCACCTTGTATGCGGATACGCGCAAGGGCAGGCGTCCGTCTTTTATTGGCGCAGCTCTGCCTGAGATCGCCCGTCCTCTGGTGGAACGTTTCGCTGAGATGCTTCGCGAACAGGGTGTGCCCACGCAAATGGGTGAGTTCGGCGCTCATATGCTGGTGGAAATTGCTAATGATGGTCCGGTGACCATCTCGCTAGAAGCTTAATCGAAATACCTGCGCATCAATACCAGCATACAGGTGGAATAATCCATCTTGCGGTTTGCACTTATGCGCCAGCTTTCGGAAAGCGGAAAATCAACGCTCCGTGCAATCTGGCTGCCAAAGTCCCACAATCCATGGTCATCTTGCTGTTCCCATAGCCGGTTCATCGTATGGGCACAGTTCTCCCGCCAACAGTTAAATTGGGAGATGATGTTTATCGATCGCAGCCAATACCCGATGAGGCGGGGTTGAGGGTCGGAGAGCGATACCCGCAGATAGCGGATGCCATCTGGTTTATTCCAGATCCAATCGACCATGGTCTGCTCAAGCTGGCTTGGAAGCGGCTTTGTGGATAGGATCCATAATGCGTGCTGGCTTTCTAGAAAGCCTTGCGGTACATGCCTTCCGGAAAGACGCAGATAGGCGGAAGCTTCATCTTTTAGGCAGTAATTCCCTGAGGCGAAGGCTTGGTTCGCAACCTCTGCCAGATAGTGCCAAAACGAGTCCAGCAACTTGTTGGTTGGGTCAAGCTGAGCAAGCCTGCCGGCTAAGATAAACTGCACCAACATAGGCCACGCTTCATTCTTTTCATTTCGGTCGGTGATTTGAACATCCCCATGCAAAATATCCAGGATGTATTGGCGTGCACGCACCAGGATTTCGTTATTCGGTTCGAACCCCAGCGCAAAAGCGCGGTCGATGGCTTCCTCGGTTGTGCGAAACGCGGTCTTCTTTTTAGTGTCTTGTGAGTGAAAGCGCCCCCAGCTGCCATCAGGGAGCTGTGATTCTTCAAGCAGCCGCACCCATCTGCTGTTTAATGCCGCTTTTTTTGCCTGTGCGAGCGTTGGGTTGTCAGATGACACATACACCACTTCCCTTAAAAGTCGGTATGTGACCACCTGATCGGGGTTCGCTGTGAGAATATTCCTTGCGGATCGATGTATGTCGTCAAGCGTAAAAATGACGGTATCAGGTTTATACGTCATCTTAGGTTGGCTTGGATCATGGGTAGGTTCTAGGATTTTCCTAAAAGGGCATTGAAGAACATTTTCCGGCTAAATGGCTGACCTGAAAGCAATGCCTGGGCGTGAAACATGCGCGCCACTGCCCGCACTACAACCATCGCGGTAAGAGCTAGAAGGACGGCAGAGAGCAGGGTTTGCCAGAAAGGTACCCCTCCTGCTGAGAGGCGGGTCATCATCGCCACTGGTGAGGTGAGTGGGAACAGGCTCAGAATGGTAGTAAGCAGGCCGTGCGGCTCTTCGATCATCACGCTGATCAGGAAAATTGGGATGATTAATGGGAAGATCACTAAAATGGTTGCTTGAGAAGCCTCACGCAAGTTAGGTACCAGTGCCCCCAAACCTGCCATCAGGCTGGCGTACACAGCATACCCCAACAGGAAGAAGATCACGGCCCAGATTAAAAAGGAGGGTGGTAATTGAAAGGCGATTGGCAAGTTAAAAGTGGTTCCACTCCTGGCTAACAATATCCTCCCGGTGCCCACCCAGGCGATGGTTTGAAGCAGGCCTACCAGCCCTAATCCGACAATTTTTCCAGTAAGCAGCTGCCTTGGTGTCACCGAGACCATCAGGATCTCTATCACCCGGTTTTCCTTTTCCTTGGTTACACTGCTCAGTAGCAGGCTGGCGGAACTAAGGATGATGATGTAAAACAGCATTGTCACTGCATAGGGCAAGAAAAACGTCAGCATGTTACTTTCTTCACGCTGTGGTGCGGGCGATAAGGATACCTTCTCCAGGTTTTTCGGTCCGTTGATCAATGTTGCCAGCTCAACGTCACCTCCCAACAGGTTGACCTGCAGGATCCATTCCAGTAGGGATGACTGCCCGGATGATGTCAGTGGGTTGAAATCTGAACGAATATAAGTGATATCTCCCGTTTGGACGTAATCTGTGGGGATAATGTAATAGCCGGAAATCTGACCATCTACCAGTGCCTGACTGGCACTGGCTTCATCCGGGAAAGCCACTAACAACCCGGGCTGCACGGAGGCGGGTATTTCCTTGATGATGCCACTTTGGTCCACATAGCCCTCAGCCAGCGTGGTTTGTGGGTTGGTTATAAGCTGGGTGAGCAGGTTTTGCGCCGGGTTGGTCTTGTTCAGCTGCCCGGCAATGATAAAGACTGCCGCCCCGATGATGGGGATGCCAAACATGGCAAACAGGAATGATGGTCGTGAAAGGATGGTGATAATCTCATGCTTTAATACGAGTAAAGTCTTGTTCATGATTACGCCCTTTGATGGCTGAAGATTTCCTTCCAATGTAGCCGTTGACCGTAGCGTAGCATACCCAGCCGAAACGCTCGCCCTGCCAGCCACACTGCGCCAATGGCTGAAAGTACCAGGATGGCAACACAGACGATCACCTGCCAGGTTGGAATGGTGGTGAAACCGATGCGTAAGGCAATCGTCATTGGAGCAGTTAGCGGGAAGAAGCTCAAAGCGATTGCCAGGGGGCTGTTAGGGCTTTGGATGAAGACTGAGATCAGGATGTAAGGGAGCCAAATAGGGATGGTAAATAGACCCATGATTTGTTGACCTTCACTGGCTTCAGACACCGTGGCGCCAACCGCCGCCATCAGTCCACTGATCATGATGAAAGCCGGTACCATTACCGCAATGATGATCCCTACCATTTCACCTGAGAACTTGAGGCCGCTCAGGAAAGGGAAATAGTCTTTCCCAATCACCAGTGCCAGGATGATGAAGATAGCCCAAACCAGCAGCTGCGTGACACCAATGGCGATATCTGCGATCACCTTTCCGCTCATCAATTGCCCTGGAGAGACGGAAGTCACCATGATCTCCATGGTCCGGTTTTCTTTTTCCTCCACCACGGCTTGCATCAGGTAGCCAGAGCTGGTGCTCATGCCAACGATGAACAGGATTCCTGCTATTACCGGCAGGAGGATATTGACAAAGCTGTCTTGCGAGGCCTCACGGCTTTTATCTGTGGACTGCACGATGAGATTGTTCCCATCAAGGATCCGGTTTGCGATTTCTGCGGGTTGGTTTACCAGCAGGTTGGCCTTCAGGAAGGCGTCAAACTGTTGTGTCGCGATGCCCTTTGGCTCTTTGAGATAGATTTCCTCTGCCTGTCCCGTTTGTAGGTAATCTTCAGGGATGATGTAATAAGCTTGCAACTTTCCCGCTTGCATGTCAGCCTTAGCGCTAGATTCATCGGTGTACGCCAGCATTGGCACCATCCGCTCAGGCCACTTGACTGCTGGTTGAGGGATGGAATTTACCAACAGCCCGGAATGATCGATATAGCCAATGGGCGTAGGGTTCGAGTCCATCCTGATTATCACGATGATCAATACAACCATCAACACCATCAAGAGCGGAACGCTAAACAAAGCCAGCAAGAAACGCTTGCGGAACACATGCCGGGAATATTCATGCGAGGCAATTAGCCAGAATTTGCTCATGCTCTCTCTCTAAGCTCCTGGTCATCTTTCTGCACGACCCGAATGAAAATCTCATCCAATGTTGGAGCCGCGATCTCAAATTGATCGACCTGGATCCCACGTTCGACCAGGTTACGCAATACATCCTGAGTGCTGGCCGAAGGCACAAGGTTTAGCCGGTATGCGGATGAGTTATGCTGCTCGACGCGCTCAACCCCGGGAAGTACGGGCAGCGGATTCGGTGTGCGCACAATGACCGCGTGACCTGAAAATTGGCGGCGGATCTCGTCCAGGGATCCATAAAGGACTGTGCGTCCATGATCGATTAGTACGATCCGGTCACACAGCTCCTCCACCTGATGCATCTGGTGGGTGGACATGAGGATGGTCACACCTTTATCGCGCTGCTCACGCAAGAGGTCCTTGACCATCTGGGTGTTGATTGGGTCCAGACCACCGAACGGTTCGTCGATGATAACCAGCTCTGGATCATGGATCAAAGTCGTAATAAGCTGCGCTTTCTGCTGCATACCCTTGCTAAGCTCTTTGACCTTTTTATGGCGGGATGAGGCCAGATCGAAACGCTGTAAGTATCCTGTAATTCTTCGTTGTACTTCAGCTGGAGCAAGCCCTTTTAATGAGCCTAAATAAACCAGACAACGATCCAGCTGGATATCCTGATACATACCGCGTTCCTCGGGCATGTAACCGATGCGATCCTTCTTGGGTTCTGTCATTGGACCACCCAAGATACTCACACTGCCATGATCGGGCTTGAATATGTCTAGCAATACTCGGATCGCGGTGGTTTTACCGGCACCGTTTGGACCAAGCAATCCAAAGATTTCTCCTTTTTCGACCTCGAAGGAGACGTCATCGACGGCTTTTAAGGTGCCAAAGGACTTACTGATATGGGATATTTCTACTGTTGACATATAGAGCATTGTCCTTCCTGGTGTTATCTGATACGAACGAATTTATAACCTCATTTTATACCATATGGATTAACGCCAGCATAGATTTACTGAGGTCTTCAAGGGATCAAAATAATGTAGTGCTTATTGTATCAGCAGCCCAATGGATCGCTTGCGCTGATGCTATAATTGCGCAATTCGACCGATGAAAACCATGGGAAAAGAAGTATGAAAACTGTCTGTGTTTATTGTGGCTCTTCGGATAAGATGAGCGATGAGTATCTTCTATCCGCTCGTCAGATGGGGGCAGCCATTGCCAGGCGCGGATTAATTCTGGCTTATGGGGCGGGTTGCACTGGAATGATGGGTGCGGTAGCAGATAGCGCTCTGGAAGCTGATGGTGAGGTAATAGGTGTGATCCCTGAGATGTTCACCACGCCCACATTAATGCACAATGGTCTTTCACGTCTTGAAATTGTGGGTAGCATGCATGCCCGCAAGCAGCGCCTGGTGGATATCTCAGATGCTTTCATTGCTCTGCCGGGAGGTTATGGGACCTTCGAAGAGCTGTTTGAGATCCTCACCTGGGCTCAGATTGGTCTGCATAGCAAACCAGTGGGGCTATTAAATGTCCAACATTACTTCGATCCATTGTTATCCGCCATAGAGCATGCCCGGACAGAAGGTTTTATCTATGCCGAGCACCGTTCCCTGTTCGTCTGTGACGACCAACCGGATGGTTTGCTCGATAAACTGGTGCAGTACCAATATCCACAGGGGCTTGAAAAATGGCTGACGCGTGAGGAATGAATTAGACTTCTTATAAATCCATCCCGCCGAATTTAGTTTCCTTAAGTTATTTGGAACGTCGGCGATGGCTGGTTACCTTCGCAGGTGTACCACGGTACCCGGGGGCATCAATGGCGCATATGACGCATAAACGAGCGTCCATGATGCGACTGAGAATCCGAGGGTCTAGCTCATCCGTATGTTTAGCCGTGGTTATCACGGTGGGTAGCTTGTTCAGATGACGATAATCGATCAATTGGAAGAGCTTTTCGTTTGCCCATGGAGTTGGGGATTGTTCACCCAAGGCATCCAGGATGAGCAAAGGAGCGCTGCGTATCTCCTCAAAGCGGCGATCAAGGCTGATCGGGCTGTTGGAGCTAAAAGTTGCCCGTAAGTGGTCCAGCAGGTTGGATACACCGATGAGCATGGGGGGTTGCCCGAGATCCGCACGCGAATTTGCGATGGCGGCTGCTAAATGTGTTTTACCGCACGCGTAAGGTCCCGTAAATACCAGCCATCCCTGCGGCGAGCGTGCATAATCAATTGCAGTTTTTAGTGCTTTCTCCAGGCTGCGGCGGTCTTCAGCAGTCAAATTTTCAGCCTGCCGGTCGTCCCAATTACTGAAAGTTTGCTCGTGGTGCATTGCCAGGGAGGATAGGTCTGAATAAGTGGAGTCGTCAGCAGGTCGACGATAGTCGGGCGCTTGAATAAAGACGCGCGTGACGAGTTCAGGGTCTTCCAGGCGGGAGCGTATCCGCCCTTCGATCTGTTCGAGTAGCAAGTTGGTAGTCACGACGAGCGGTAAGCGGTTGATGTAACGGTAATTTAGGATCTGGAACAACTTTTCCTGAGCCCATGCAGTGGCATTCTGGGTACCAAAATCGTCCATGATGAGCAGGGGAGCAGTACGTATCTCTTCAAAGCGCTGCTCGAAAGTGCTTTCTGGATTTTCATATGTAAAGCGAAGAGCATCCAGCAGATCTGGAACAGTGATGAAAAGCGTGGGCACCCCGATCCCAACAGTGAAATTGGCAATGGCAGCTGCCAGATGCGTCTTGCCACACCCAAACCCTCCCTGTAGCAACAGCCAGCCTTCTGCTTTCTGACTAAACTGTTGTGCCTGGTTATATGCCCGTTCGAGTGAATCTGCCTGCCATGGACCCAACCCCACCCGTCCGCGGAGCTGGAAGTTCTCGAAGGTGAGGTGTTGTAGATTATCAAGGTTACTGATGGAAAACAAGCGCTGGTGGATCTGTTGGGCGACCTGTCCCTGGCGGCAGGAGCAAATTTGCACCTTACCAAAATCCGGATGGCTTATGGGCAGGTCGCGCCGAAGATAACCCAACCCATGGCAATATGGACAATTAATATCACCTGCCATATTGGCAGAAGGGAGATATTCCACCTCACTTACTTCGATGGGTGGCTCACTTTTCCCAATCGCTGTATCTTCGGCGAGCTTTTTCAGTGTCGCGTCGATCTTGCTGATCTTTTCGGTCATCACGTCCTCCTTCCTGCCAGCGGTGAAGAATAGCCTCTATGTAATGCCAGTTACGCTTGTTACGTTCAACTGAGATACGGAAGGCATCTTCAACCCAATTGGCCTGATAGGTCTTTTCTGCATCGCGCAAGGCATCCGCAATCATCGGTGTGAGAGGTCCGATGTTGGCCTCATACAGCTGAAATATATTGGGGCGCTCTGGATAAATTTCAATCGGCTGATGTAAATGATTCGGTTCCCGCCACTCACCTCGCAGAATGGCTTCCACTGCTGCGCGACCTTTAGGAGAATTTAGACAGATAATCTTATCCCGTACTTCATCGATAGAAATATCAGCCTGAAGCAGTGTGCCCCGCTTAACCGCCCTTCGAATAGCAGCTTCGAGCGCAGAGCGGGCTTTATCAGGGTCTTTTCCCATAGATTGGACCAGCTGAGAATCCTTCAGCAAGTCAGTCAACCGCAAGTAGTGGAAGGGACCTTCCATGTGTTCGAGCCGCCAGAAGACATACATCATTAGCTTTAGCTCATCCAATCTATCGATATTTAGCAATATATGGCGAAAGAACTGCTCTGGGATGCGAATTGGGGTTGAGATTTCTTCAGGAAAACCAGGAAAGGTCATGTCTAGATCTTCCGCAGGTCAATAATCTGGGTGGCAGCATTTTCAAACTTCGTCAGGTTTTCACGGAATACCAGCTCAATATTGCCGACCGGACCATTACGGTGTTTAGCAATTTTAATCTGTACGAGATGGCGCTTGAGCGTATCTTTCTCGTACAATTCGGGTCGGTGGATGAACATGACCACATCCGAATCCTGCTCAAGACTTCCCGACTCACGCAAATCAGAAAGCTGAGGTTCCTTATCCGCACGCTGCTCAATAGCTCGCGAAAGCTGTGCCGCTGCCAAGACTGGTACATTTAGCTCGCGCGCCAGGATCTTCATGTTACGCGAAATATAGGATACTTCTTGAACACGGTTTTCGGAACGCACACCACCGCTCATTAATTGCAGGTAATCGACCAGAATCAGGTCAAGATTATATTCCATGTGTAAGCGGCGGCTCTTGGTGCGTAATTGAATGGGGGTCAATCCGGGTGTGTCGTCCAGGAAGATAAGCGTGTCGTTTAATACCTCAATTGCCTGAGCAAATAGTGCCCATTCATCATCTGTTAGCTTGCCGGTACGCAGGTGGTGAGCATCGATGCCAGTTTCCTGTGCAATCAAACGCTGTGCGAGCTGGTCATTGGACATTTCCATCGAGAAAATCGCGATATGTTTTTTATGGATCAGGGCGGCATTCTTGGCAACCGAGAGCATGAAGGAAGTTTTACCGGTGCCGGGCCTCCCGGCGATGATCAGGAAATCGGATGGCTGTAATCCTCCCAGCAAACGATCCAGATCGATGAAACCAGTGGGAACGCCGAAGGTATCTTCCGCCCGTTGTGAGAGTTGATCGATCCTGCTATAGTAATCACTGAGGACCGTCTTTATGGATTGGAGATCGCGCGTCATCCGGCGTTCGCTGACGCCAAAGATCGCTTTTTCAGCCTCATCCATGACGGATTCAAGACGGGTTTCCTCCTGGTAGGCCAGCTTAGCTATCTGGTTGGCAGCCTCAAGCATTCGACGCCGAATGGCGGTTTGCTCGACGATCCGTCCATATGCTTCAGCATGTAATGACGAGGGCACATTATTGATTAATGTGGATATATATGCGGGTCCGCCAACCTCATTCAGCTGTCCGATCTGATCCAGCTCTTCAACCACGGTAAGAAAATCGATAGGCGCGCGGCGCTCTTGCAAGCGTATAAACGATTCCCATAGCCAGCGATGGCGTTGAACGTAAAAATCATCCGGTCGTAGAAATTGGGAGACTTCATAGTACTTCTCGGGATTGATTAAGACAGCACCTAAGACAGCTTCTTCAGCTTCGCGACTATGAGGCACCACCTGAGGATTCGGTGCGGGAGCTTCTTCAAAGGATAGGAGATCGCTCATGATCAGATTTTAATCATTTTTTCGATTGAGAATACAACCCAGGATATCACGTTTTAATAACCTTACACGGCTTAGCGATGATATTTCACATCAAGAGGGTTTCTTCTTTGAATCGTCATCCTCCTGATCACCTTTATCTTCATCACCGATGTCGAGGTTTTCAATGAAATCTTCGAATACTGACAAATTCTCTTCGTTGATTTCTGAAGCGGGTGTTTCAGTGAGTTGACCTTTATCTTTGCTGGTTTCTTGGATATCTTCTTCAGGGATCACTCCGACTGAATCCAGGATTGGACGTGAGACTAAAATGGGTACATGGGCTCGCACCGCCAAAGCGATGGCATCTGATGGGCGCGAGTCAATATCAAGTTTTCGCCCATCAACTTCCGCGACAATATTTCCATAATAAGTATCATCATGCAATGATGTGACTTCTACCCGTATGATGCGCGCATCCAGAATGGAGAATATATTTTTTAGCAAATCCCATGTCAGAGGGCGTGCTACTTCTACATCTTGAAGTGCCAGGGCAATCGCTTCTGCTTCGTAGATGCCGATCCAGATAGGCAAATAGCGATCAGCATCCACCTCGCGCAAGATGACAATCCGCTGCTGCGAAATCAGGCTGACGCGTATACTATCTATTACTACTTCAACCATATCTGACATACGAGGCCTCCGGTACCAATCATCCTCAGTGGGGTGATTCTAACATGGAATAAGTGAGTTGCCATTCGCTTTAAGAATCATGGTTATTTAAAGGATAATATCGATATTGATATGTTAAAAGAATCCTTTAACATCTTGCCTGTTGTTAAGATTACGGTATAATACACGCACTTCATTTATGGATTGGGGATATATAAATATCGCGGTAAATTTTGATTTTGGAAAATTGGTTAATGAAAGCTAGAATATTATGGGTGGAGGGGAAGCGGACGGACAGTACATCCTTCGTGCCCTCCTTGAGGAAAAAAGAATATTGGGTGGAAATTGTACCGACGGGCAGCGCAGCGATGGCGCGTCTGGTGGAAGTGGACCCCGATTTAGTCGTGGTTAACGCAGCTTCACTCCGCAGCAGTGGTAAGCGGATTTGCAATGAGATCCGTGAAAAATCTAGCGAGCTCCCAATCGTTTTGATCGTCTCACCGGAGCATTCTGTCTCAGGCATAACTACGGCTAATGTCATTCTTGAGCTTCCTTTCACTTCCCGCAAGCTGCTTAATCGAATTGCTCCTTTGCTACCTGGTGATGGTAAGAATATTTTGCACGTCGGATTTATCCGGCTGGACCTGGAACGCAAGCGAGTCCGCTGCCTCGGGCGTGAGGCACGGTTGACTCCCAGGATGGCCCATTTATTACAGGTGTTGTTACTTCACGCCGGTGAAGCAGTTGAACGGCAAAAATTATTCTCTGAAGTCTGGGATACCAAATATACGGTAGACACGCGTACCCTGGATGTGCATATCAGCTGGTTGCGTGAAGCGCTCGAAGAAAACCCACGACAACCGCAATTCCTAAAGACCATCCGAGGGGTGGGTTATCGGTTGGATAC
>CAZXPK010000103.1:11102-13078 GCA_964642565.1 uncultured Anaerolineaceae bacterium | reverse complement strand
ACTCACACCGTCCGTCAAATCGGCAATCTCTATCATGAGATCTTCAAAACCTGGACTTTCGGTACCATAAGCGATTGTATAGATCACCGTCTCATGCTGATGCCACGTGTCCCAGGCCTTGTCGGTTGCCCAGTTTTCTGCAGCCGAGCATTCACTACAGAGATAGAGCGTAGTGCAAGAATCACAGGTGCGATAGACGTTCGCCTTACCGTCGGTTAATAAAACCAAAGACCAGATGGCGTCTATACGTCCTTCGTTAGCGATGCCATTGTGGGCATACATGACACCGTCGCCAATGTTTGTTTGCTTATTGCACCCAGGGGGACTAGTGTGTGGACAAGCAGAAGATGAACCTTCCTGATGATCAAATGCATTCAGGGAGTCGATTTTCGCCTTCACCCCGTTAGGCCCGTCAAAATCGCTGCTTAAACCAATGACCTGGACTCCAGATTGGTCATAAGTAACCAAACCCACGCGATCATAGCGGGGATCTAATTGATCGACAAAAAATTTTGCGGCGGGTTTGATGTACTTATCCAAGGGGTCGCATATTCGTGTGGGGTCCCTAGGAGGGACTGGGGGGACCGCATCGGGATCCCCTTTTGCCCAATTGCAGTATTGGGCGACGCAGTCAGATTGGTAATCCCAATCCCATCTACTGCAAGCAGTGAAGCCAGCAGGCCAGGGATTTGGAGCATTTCTATAATACGTAGGATACGTCATGGATTCAGACAAGTCCAGGATTAAATAGACATCCATTGGCGCAGCTTCGCCCTCACCCATGGCGCTGACCGTCATCGTATTAAAACCAAGCACCCTCATAAAGAAATAACTAGCATTCGTGGTCCCTTCCACATGGACAATCTTTTTCACATCACTATTTGGGAAGCTGATATCTAAAGTGGTAGGGGGAGACTCGTAGCCGTGTAGGCGCATGAACTCGTAAACAGCCTGTTCTGCTGTGTCTTGTTGTGGTAATTTATAAGCTCCGGCCAAAGCAGCCGAATCAACCGCTCGCTGCAGATCTTGCTTCGTCTTATAAATCATGGTTGCATCGGTAGCCAGCCCTATCACTGCAATCAAGGCGATCATGCCTAAAGCTACTAATACAAAAGCCTGCCCTCGCTCCCACTTAGGCCTATGATTATTCTTTTTAATATTTACAGATGAGACCATTTAATCCTCCGAACCTATCTTTTCTAGCATAACTTATAATAAAATGCCTTTGCTAGTATTTTCAAACCAACCTGAAGATTATACGCCACCGGCAATTCCTTATCAGCGTGCTACATACTGGATCGTATAAGCTACTAAAGGATAGGGGTTTGGTAATACCCCCGCTAAATCCGGCCAGGGAAATAAAAGCGCGTAATCATAAACGATCTCGACGACTATCAATCGACCGGATGGGTCGCCACCCCTCAAGCGGCTTATCAGGAGAGCTGAAGTGATGACAGTGGCCCGTCCGGGGGATTTCATATGGGCTACTGTGTAATTCTGAAGCCCTGTACCCCCTACCAGGTCAGCGCGGGTGATGATCACGTCTATTAAGGCGCTGGTGCCATATCCCTTATTCGTGAGATCCTGAGTGACCAGAGTATAGATTTTGGAATTGTCATATCGTGATAAACCCTGTGAGCCAAGGTGTGCACCCTGGTAAGACGTGTCCAGCAGGGCAAGGTAAGTACGGCCGATATTCACTACTTCTACCATTCCTAGCAGAAGCATAATCAATACCGGCAACATGAGAGCCACTTCTACTAAACTCTGGCCTCGTCTGCTATCCATGCCCGATTTAAATCGCATGATTCCTGCCTTTAGATAGTACTTGACATAAAATACCCTGACTGCGGAACCGTAAGCAATCCAAGTAATGATCGCGTACTAAAGAGTTAACGCTCATCATACTATAATATTACATTAAAAATGAAAATTTCGACGTTTCATTTTTGTAAGGTATGATCGTCCAACAGTTA
>CAZXPK010000103.1:0-11002 GCA_964642565.1 uncultured Anaerolineaceae bacterium | reverse complement strand
TAGGCGGGATGGTCGTGGATGTTTGCGTGGCCACGTCGGTATATGTGGGTAGAGTGGTTATGGTTGGCGTCGGTGTGGGTACGGTTGCTGTGAATGTGGGTGTCAATGTCGGGATAATCGTGACTACCGGGGTGTCTGTTGGCACGGGAGTAGGAGTCGGGAATATGGTGGGTGGTAAAACACCTCCAGGCGTGCCATACCCAGGGTGTCGGAATTGTTCGTTGATCATTTCTGAGTGCGCTCTCAGCGTGATGTATGGCACAATCATGTTCATGAGCGGCGTGATCATTGGATGGTTAAAGACCACATCTACCGCAACCCGCGCGTTTGGACCGCCCGGATACTCAGTTCCTTGGACTGGCGGATCGGAAGCATAGACATATACATGGAAATATCCCGGGGATGAAGGTCCGGCGCTGTTATCGATGCTCAGGCTTACTGCTTTGCTCCGGGCTTCAGCCTTGATTGCACCAAGACGAACAGTGTCCCATCTATCTATATTGGGATAGACGAATTGCTCTCCGGTAGTTGCAAACCGAGCAGCCGCCTGGGCGCAATGTTGTACCGTCATCCACACCTGAAATATGCGCCCAAACTCGAACACACCGAAGATGATCAGGAGCAGGGCTGGTATGACCAGTGCGAATTCTACCAGAGACTGGCCCCTCGAGGCTTTACCACTCTTTATCAACATAAACCACCTTCATGACCTATCAGGGTTAAAGGCGAGCTTAGATCCGAATTCCCTGTTCTCATGTGTCGTGCGGGACCTGTTTAATCAGCATGTCCCCTGCCTTTAGGCAATACTCGATTTAAAATATGCTGAGTGTTTAACATGATGCAACCCAAGTAATAATTGCAGAATAATGTGTTCGTGCTTATTATCGATAATTGTAATATATATACTCGAATTTCTAACATATACATTTGTAAGGTATGATCTTACAAGAGACCTATCGAGTGATAGTCTGTGAACCAACTTTATTCGCTAACCCCCTCAAAATGGTAAGTATTGCGATTTTTGTCCCCACCCGGAGTGCAGCATGCATACCTCATCAATTTAACCCTGTTAATGTTTTTGTTTCCGCTGTGCACCTAGCACCCCCCCAATGATGATCAACACCAGCACGCTGGCACCAATCACCAAACCGGCATTACTCCCAACGGGCGGGAGCACGCGCGATTCAGGGGTCGCTACCGATACGATAGATGGGGAAATCGTAGGAATAGGTGTGGGTGCCGCCTGCTGATCACCTGCAAATTGCATGATCCCATGCTCTTGCTCGCTAAGATGTGCACTTGCATTTTGTGAGCCAGCCCCCAAAGTAGCCAACCCTGCCAGGATGATTATCAATCCAAATAGGAGAATTATTTTCATGGAGCCATTTCCTTTTCTTTGGAAAAGAAACGTGTGTTTTCTAGTTTATCACAGGATAGTCTTATTTTAACCAATAAACCCCTCCACGGTTAAGAACGGGTTATTTCTACCCTTACGGTGGCGGAGGGATTTGAACCCTCATTCCCTTTCCGGAAAAACGTGGACTTCCTACCAGATCAGACTAGGCGATCTCCGCGAGATAAATCTTAAAATGTGATGCACGGCGGCTTGGAAAGTGGGAAGCAATTCTCGGTAATTTTAATGATAAGATTATTAAGAAATTATTATCTTGGCTTTGTTATTTTCGTAAAACTTGAATAAGTCTATCTGCATGAAAAGAATTCATATTATTTTGATCATAGGTCTCATCCATGGACTTATCTATGCGTTTATCGTACCCCCATGGCAACATTATGATGAGCCAGGACAATTCGAATATGTGTGGTTAGTTGCTAATAGATTAAAACTGCCTCATGTTGGCGACTATGACCAAAACATGCGCCTGGCAGTTGGCAAATCCTTAATTGATTCTTCATTCTTTGCCCCTGGAACAGAACCCAATCTCCTCGATCCTTCAAAACCAATTTGGATTGGGATCTCACAACTCATTGACCCTCCATTGTATTATGTCATCGAAGCTGTCCCATTTTATATTTTGAAGGGGACCTCGGTAAACCTTCAACTCTATGCTGGACGGATCGTTTCTGTGTTGTTTTTACTATTAACGATCTATAGCGCCTATAAATTGACGCAAGAGCTAACACCCCCAGACCATCCTCTCCAATGGATGGTTCCCCTCTTTATTTCACTGTTGCCATCTTTTGTCGAATTTATGTCCTCGATTAACGATTTTGTGGCTGCTATTGGCTTGTTCTCGTTATGGTTATTGGTCTCTGTGAAATTAATCAAGGGATTTTCAATTAAATATGCTGGGGTTTTAATTCTATTGACATTCGCTTGTATCTTGACTCAAAAAGTCCTTTATCCTGTTCTTGTGTACATGCTAATTGTATTCCTTTTATCTGTTTTTCCAAGAAAGATCAAATACCTTGCCTGGATTTTGACAGGGATTACCTCGTTTGCTCTCCTGTTTATCGTTTTCAATTGGGGGGATGCTGCCTTCTGGTTAAGAGCAAATTACCAGGATTTCCCATCGAGAGCGCATAATCAGGGAAATACAAACGATGTTTATATGATACAGGGAAAGGTGTATCCTGATTCTACCTGGGGGCAAATTTATCCCTCGTGGAATCCCGGATTTTTCCAGCTGGTACCGATTGAATTTGGCGATCAATTACGGGGAAAAACAGTGACTATTGGAGCCTGGGTTTGGTCGGATAGAAATATTCATGGATATGGACCCGGGTTAAATTCCTTGTTACAGTTTCAAGACCGATGGCTTGGTTTTAAACAGGGATCCATCAATGAAGAACCCCAATTTATCGCCTCAGTGGTCCAAATACCCGAGCAACAAGACCGATTGCAGATTTGGTTACGCACTACAAGTATCGAAAGCCAGGATGCTTTCATATACTTTTCTGGGGTAATAATGGTGGAGGGAGCGTGGCCTGTCGACTCACCGCCCCAATTTACTAACAAAGATGGCTCGAAGGGGATTTGGGGCAACCGACCATTTACAAACCTGGTCCGCAACGCTCAATTTCAGCATATGTGGCCATATATGCAGCCAAAACTCTTCCAGATGATATCCAGTAAAATCCAAGACCTAACTCCGGTTCATATTTCAAGTTTCATTTCATTATTTCTAGATATTCCAGGCACAAAATGGTATACAGAATCTGCTGGTAACATTATTTTTCACACATTTTGGGCAAAATTTTGCTGGGGGCAAGTCCCATTAATCAATATCATCCCATGGCTGAATCCATACCTCATACTATTATTGATTACCCTATTGGGAATTATCGGTGCTTTATTTACCGGCATCGAGCTTGTAAAATTGAACAAAAATGAATTTGTTTTTCTATTGGTTGTTATTGTAATAACAGTTATGGTGACGCTATTATATGATGTTTATGTTATGGGAGGTTCATTGCGGTTTAGAGCGTATATTCCTACAGCTCGTTACGTTTTTCCGGCAATAATACCAATTTCCCTTGTCCTCGTCGCAGGTTGGCAAGGATTATTATCAACGGCAGGAAAAGTTTTTAAATTTCCAACTCGATTTGGCCCATTATTTTATTTGGGGTTTTTTATATGTTTAGATTTATACTCTATCGTAAGTGTACTTATCTTCTTTAAATAAACTTGAGGGTGAGTGATTAATATGCCCCTTTTCCCGTCAAGACAGCACTAATGGTTGTGGCTAATATATAAATATCCATCCATACCGACCAATTTCTAACGTAGTATTCATCTAACTTAACGCGTTCTCCATACGTGAGATCATTACGCCCTGATACTTGCCACAATCCTGTTAAACCGGGTTTAACTTTGGTATACAAGTGATAATTGTTTCCATATAAAGGAATTTCTTCCTGGACGATTGGCCTGGGACCTACCAGGCTCATTTCACCATGAAGAATATTGATAAACTGAGGGAGCTCATCCAAACTTAATCGCCGTAATATTTTTCCTACCGCTGTGACCCTCTGGTCGTTCTTTATCTTTTGGTTATCCTTCCACTCTGTTTGAATCGAGGGGTGATTTTGAAGATATTCCTGCAATACCTCCTCTGCATTTGCCACCATTGTTCGGAATTTCCAAATTGTGAACTCTTTCCCATCCTTACCAATCCGTTTTTGTGTATAGAAAATCGGTCCAGGAGTATTAACGCGGACTAATAATGCCAGGATGATAAAAAGAATTATTAATAAAGGTGAAACCAACAGTACCAGGCATACATCTATCACGCGCTTAACAGCTTGATCTAGGTCACTAAATAAATTTTGCCGGACCTCCAGTCCCAATATGCCACCTATATCATGCGGCTCAATCCACACACTGCTGCGATTTTGATCGTCAGAGATCATAATGAGGTGTTGGAATTTATGCCAATAACCATCGATAATCTTCGTCAGTAATTCTTGTGGGACCTCAGGAGTGATTAGAATTGCGGTTTTAATCCCATCAAGATCGCTAATTTTTAAAAAAGGTAGTTGACCATTATCGAAATATTGTGGTATCGAGATGGTTGAAATTTTCGTTGACGAAAAACCATTGATAATTACTACTGGGCGATAACCTAGCTTCGGATTGCTCATTAATATATTCAATATGCGAGATCCACATTCCCCATATCCTATCAATGCAATCGGCTCACCCCACATTCCCATAGAGGAGAAGATTGTCCGGAATATATGTCGGCTTGTTGGAACCATAACCAAAGCAAATAGCCATGCCAGGCCAAAAGAAGCCCTTGAAAAACGTTCGAAGTTATGCAAATAAAATGTTAGCGTACCCAACCAGAGAAAAACCACCGTGGTAGAGATTGAAAGTAATCGTAGTTCTTCAACAGGACTCAATCCTATGGCTGGATATAATTTGGCAAGCCCGTAGATCAGTGTAAAAACCAAAACGAAAACGATAATATCTACATAAGATCTCAGGATTAAATCTTCACGTACCCGGGACCAGAGTAATAAAGCCAGTGCACCAGCCATCACCAGGCTGATAATATCAGAAATAAATAAAATAAAACCCATCCATACTCTGATTAATGAGCGAGGTAGGATATTTGCAAAAGATATTATTCGGTGTCTTAATGAGGTCTTTACCCGTTGAGCCATATATTTATTGATTTAGAGTCAGAAGGAATACTTATCTTGTTCTGTCATCCTATAGGAATGAAGATTATTTAATAGGTTAATGAGCAATTACCAACCCTATTGGTTTAAATAATCTTATATAAATCATACCATGATGTCGATATTATTGACTTCATTATTTTAATTTATCTTTCCAGAATTGTTCCCAAGAGGATTCCACAAATCGACTGAATTCTGAGCAAAAAAGCTCAGATGAAAAACGTTCGGCATTCAGCCGACAATTCCTTGGGTGTATACGAGCTTGGTTTTCTTCGAATGTTATTATCGCTTTAGTAATTGCCTCGACAGACTGCTCTTCAAATAAAACACCTGTAGGTTCAGAATGTTCAAGCCCATGAATGGTTTCTAAGGCTCCGCCCTGTCCGTACGCAATAACCGGAGTACCACAAGCCTGCGCTTCCAAAGGTGAAATACCAAAGTCTTCCAGCGCGGCGAAAACAAATGCTTTTGCATTTTGCATGTATTTCTTTAAAACATCATTAGGTTGGTAACCTAATATTTCTATATTACTTTTTGCTTTCTTTTTTACCTTATCCAGATCTGGGCCTTCGCCGATAACGATCAGGTGTTTATCGGGCATGTGATTGAACGATTCAACGATCATGTCCATTTTCTTATAAGGAACCATTCGAGAAGCAGTTAAATAATAACTATCTTTCTTTTCTTGAAAACTAAATTCCGCAACATCCACAGGCGGATAGATGACTTTGGCCTCGCGCCTGTATACCTTCCAGATTCGGTGGGCGATAAACTCTGAATTGGCGATGAAATGATCGACACCATTTGCAGTCCGATAATCCCATAAACGTAATTGATGCAGAAGCCAACGGGTTGGCCAAACCATAATCCCTGTACCCAAGCGGGATTCCCTCAAGTATTGGTGCTGCATATCCCATGCATATCTCATCGGGGAGTGGACATATGAGATGTGTAGCTGCTGTGGTCCGGTCAAAACACCTTTAGCGACCGCATGATTGCTGGAGAGAATCAGGTCATATTCGGATAAGTCGAACTGCTCGATTGCGAGCGGCATGAATGGCAGGTATTGGCGATAATATGCTTGCGCAAATGGTAGATGCTGGATGAAAGAAGTTTTAATATGCTTACCGTTTAAGAAGCTCCGATCCTTAGTTGGGAGAAAATCAATCAATGTAAAAATATCAGCATCAGGGTAGAGAGAAATTATCTGCTCAACAACTTTCTCAGACCCGACGTAAGTAACGAACCAGTCGTGGACGATGGCAATCTTCATTGCTCATACTCGATGAAGAGGGGTGAGCCCTCAAGGGTCAAGGAAAGAGCACTAATTACTCGAACCGGCAGCCCATCTTCCCCTAACCGGTTCACTTCCACCGGAAACCCAGGCAGAATGAGGGTATGAGTCTGGCCATCCAGCGACCAGACTACCCACAGCTTCCTTCCTGGCGTATCATACTCATACCCCATCACCCCCTCATATTCTCTGATTTGCCTAGAAAATAATGCTTCACCAAGCTTCTGCGAAGCGAATTGGAATGCATAATAGCCCGCTTTCGGACTCAGATCACTATTCAATAGTCCAGAACACCTCACCCCGAAAGCCGAGTACCAAATATTGGTTTTCCAGCCTTCTGCTACAGCCACCGCATAGGACTGGATTACATAATACACCTTTGTTTGCTCAATATTTGGTACATCTTCTATAGGGGCAATACATGGAGGAGCCATTACATTAGGACCCCAGAACACCGCGGTTTCAGTATTCATCAGATACTTCTGCCCATATCCATAATCGGATAACACACTTCTCAGATAACTCGCCTTGGCGATTGACGCCGGTCCGGTGATGCTTGATGAGCTGTGCCAGTTCCCATTTCCATAGGTCGCCTCCCCTGTATAATAATCATAGGAATGGAAGGAAACCCCATCAAAAAAGGGTCCCGCCCCACTTTCCAGGATCCCATTCAAGAATCGTGCTGACAGACAGTCCTTCCCCTCAGGCGGATTATTGGGGTCGCAGTCTAGCAGAAGTCCTCCCACCAGTACCTGCGCCCTCGAGTCTGCAAGTTTAATTTGCGGGTAGACCCACTTTAACATCTCTCCATAATATTTGCCACCATAATACTCAGTATCGCTTGGGTTACCCCAGCAGCCTAAAATCTGTGCTGCATCTGGCTCGTTCCACAGCTCCCAATAGCGCACATTATACGGTGGTACGCTATAGCGCTTCACCAAATCATAGGTGAATTGTGCCAAGGCTGGAAACTTGTCTTCCGTCACAGCTCCACAGCTAAACCCCGCTTTTATTGCCCAATTCGGCGTACTTTCGATCAGCATGATCGGCTCCACACCGGAAGAGGCGGCTCTGATCAAGCCCTGTTCCAAATTCGTGTCCCAGAATCTATCCCCAGGGGAAGGTTCAATACTTGACCAAATAAACCCGCTACGGGCCCAATCAGCCCCAGCTTGAGCTGCCTGAACTAAACCTCCGGCTTCATCGAATGAGTATAAAGTAATCCCAAAGACATTATTAGGTTGGATACTTTGTTCAGTCGATTGAGGGATTATCGTAATTACAGGTTGATCGTTTGCTGGTGTTTGACTCTCCGGCGTATAAGTCGAAATCGGGCTGGCGACTATAGGAGTTGATTGCATATCCTGCGTTGGCACAATTGCCAATACCGTTGGCGTTTGCAGGCTCTTTTCGGGTAAATTACAGCCTACTGTTGCTGTAATCATCATAAAAACGAGAATAGTTTTCGCACGATTAACCAAGAAGCCCCTCCCAATCAATTCTATGAATTGCTTATTTATCAAACTCGACGAACAAAGGAGAGAGATTGATGGTTATGACTGTTGTACTGGTTTCCGGTACAGCCACCCCATTTTCCCCAACCCGGTTCACTTCCACCGGTACATTTGGTAGTGTAATCGGATGTGCCTGCCCATCCAGCGACCAAAGCACCCATAGCTTCCTTCCGGTTATTTCATATTCATACCCCGCCACCCCTCCATACTCACTTACCTGCCTTACGAACAAAGCTTCGCCTAGCTTCTGCCTCGCAAATTGGTAGGCAATAAAAGCCGGTTTGGGGTTCCGGTCACTATTCAACAACCCAGAACACCTCACACCGAATGCTGAATACCATACATTGGCTTTCCAGCCCTCCGCCACCGCCACCGCATAGGACTGGATCACGTAATCCACCTTCGTAACCTCTACTTCTGCTGGTGCATTGGGGTCACATGGCGGGTCTATCACATTCTGCCCCCAAAACACCGCTGTTTCCGTGCTCATTAGATATTTCAGCCCATACCCATATTCCGTCAGCACATCCTTTAAATATCTTGCCTTAGCGATCGACACCGGCCCAGTCGTGCTTGATGTGCTGTGCCAATTGTCATTTCCATAGGTCCCCTTCCCAGTATAAAAATCATAAGCATGGAAGGAGACCCCATCAAAATAGGGGCCTGCGCCGCTTGCCAGGATACCTTCCAAGAATTTAGATGAGACGCAATCCTTCCCCACAGGCGGGTTTTGGGGGTCACAGTCTAGTAAAAGTCCTCCCACCAGCACCTGTGCTCTCGGATCTGCTCCTTTTATTCGCGGGTACACTGCCTTCAGCATCTCCCCATAATATCCCCCTCCATAATACACTGGATCACGCGGGTCACCCCAACAGCCCAGTGACCCAGCCACATCCGGCTCGTTCCATAGCTCCCAATAACGTACGTTGTAGGGTGGGGCACTATAGCGTGCCACCAGGTCGTAGGCGAACTGACCCAAGGCTGTAAACATGTCTGCTGCCACAGCTCCACAGCTATACCCTTCTTTCAATGCCCAGTTCGGTGTCCCCTCGATCAGCATGATTGGCTGTACACCTGATGAAGCGGCATTTATCAGACCCTGTTCCAGAGTTGGGTCCCAATTTCTATTCCCAGGGGAAGATTCAATACTTGACCAAATAAACGCACTGCGCGTCCAGACAGTTCCAGCTCCAGCTACCTCAGGTAAACCTCCAGCTTCATCCAATGAGTATAGGGTGATCCCAAACACATTCTGCAATGGATAGTTTTTAAAAATAACGGGTAAATATACAGGATCGGCTAATATCATCTCCAAATGGGAACGCATAGCCTTTCCTGAACCATTGGATAATGTGAATGTGAATAAGATTGCCAAAATAAACAAGAATATTGTGTATTTCTTAACTTGAATATTCTTCATACGCTAATCGAAGCAGATCAGGAATATTTCGAGAGTCCATTCTACTCATCGGGATGTTTATTGTAACACAAGCAAAAGTCAAAGCTGATGACCTTCGATGCAGTTCCCTTAACCACAACCTTTACCCATTAAGTTTATATCTTAGTCACCCTGCCAATTTCCGTTTCCTATTATCCTGCCGAAATGAAATTGATGTTTAGATTCGGACTTGATCATCGGTTCACGAGATATTCAATCAAAGAAAATCGCACTAGTTATATTTTGTATCTCCTTGTGCGGTTTTGCTTGGCGTGATATCATCTTAATTTATCGGTAGTGATATTAGGGTTGTTTGGTCGCTTGGATAAATATACTTAACACACTCTGAGATACATTTGTAATCTGACCCATAAGGGGATTTCATGGATAATCTTTGGTGAGGAGTAGATTGTATGAAAAAAGCATTGATCACTGGCATCACAGGGCAGGATGGATCTTATCTTGTGGAATTCTTATTATCAAAAGACTACGAAGTGCACGGTATTATTCGAAGATCAAGCACATTTAACACTCGGAGGATAGACCACCTCTATAATGACCCGCATGGTAATGGTGAGAAACCACATTTGTTTTTACATTACGGGGATCTGTCTAGCTCCGATTGCTTTTTTGAGACAATCTATAATATTCAACCAGACGAGATCTATAACTTAGCTGCCCAAAGTCATGTCAGGGTTAGTTTTGATATGCCAGAATATACTGGTAATATCGATGGTTTGGGAGTTATCCGCATCCTGGAGATATTACGTAATAGCGGATCGAAAGCGAAGTTTTACCAGGCTTCAACCAGTGAGATGTTTGGGGCAGCCCACCCTCCGCAAAATGAAAAGACCGCTTTTGAGCCCAGAAGTCCATATGCAGCAGCAAAAGTATACGCATACTGGGTCACTCGTAATTTTCGGGATGGGTATAATATATTTGCATGCAATGGTATCTTGTTTAACCATGAATCTCCACGACGCGGTGAAACATTTGTAACCCGCAAAATTACTCGAGCTCTTGCTGCAATAAAGGCTGGTAAACAAAAAGAACTCTTCATGGGGAACCTGGATGCCCAACGGGACTGGGGATATGCACCTGAATACATCGAAGCCATGTGGATGATTTTACAACAAGAAAAACCAGATGATTTTGTCCTGGGAACTGGCGAGTCACATTCAGTGAGAGAATTCCTGAACGAGGCGTTTAGCTATGTCAGCTTGGATTGGAGGGATTACATCAAGACCGATCCCCGTTATTTCAGACCCACTGAAGTAGATTACTTATTGGCTGATCCAGGAAAAGCAAAAAAGTTGCTTGGTTGGGAGCCAAAAGTAAAATTCCATGAGCTTGTAAAGATTATGGTGGACGCCGATCTTGAGCTTATTGGTTTACCTTGCCCGGGTGAGGGCAAAAAAATATTAGAAGAAAAATTCTATCCATGGCACCAGTGGGAACATCAAGTAGTGAGCATGGAGAGAAAAACAGAATGAAGGCATTAATAACCGGGATTTCAGGCCAGGATGGCTCATACCTGGCTGAGTTATTGTTAACCAAAGGTTACGAAGTACATGGAATCGTGATGCGAACCGAGATGGAAGACCCAGATCG
>CAZXPK010000102.1:10167-13146 GCA_964642565.1 uncultured Anaerolineaceae bacterium | reverse complement strand
ATAACAAGGTGATTACTCACACCCCCACCCCTGGTTCCTCGCCAGCAAGCAGTTGGAGGGAAAATTATCGAAAAATGGGCGTACGCTGGGGGTGTAGCCCCAGTGTACGCCCAGTTTCCGACCCTATTATTCCCCCCTTCCTGACAGGGAAGGGGGGAACAAGAGGGGATGGGTGAGTAGTTGCGTAAAATGAGCTACATCATCGATGGACATAACCTGATTTCCAAGATACCTGGATTGAGCTTGAGCATGCCAGACGATGAGCAGCGCTTGATCGAGCTGCTGAACCGCTATGGGCAGCTGAAGCGGACCAGGATTGAGGTTTACTTCGATGGCGCACCGGTTGGGCAGGCGGGCACACGTAATTTTGGCAGGCTGCAGGCTCATTTCGTATCCCAGAGCCAGACTGCCGATGATGCCATCCGCGTACGTCTGGCAAAGCTTGGGCGTTCGGCGAGGAATTGGATGGTGATCACCTCCGACCGCAGCGTGCAGGCAGCAGCACGCGCAGCGCATGCCCAGGTGATGAGCTCGGAAGACTATGCCAGCCGCTTGCAAGCCGGCTTGCAGCAAGCCTCCACGCATGGCAAGCTCGGGAGTGAGGAGAGCACTCCGGAGAAATCGGTCAGCGAGAGCCTCAGCCAAGCCGAGGTGGATGAATGGCTGACCATTTTCAAAGAGCGGCGCAAGCCAAAGTAACCCTCTCTACCCTCAGCTAACCCTAATCAATCATTAATAATAACCGGATAAATTGGGTGTATATTATGAACGTTGACACTTGCCCAAAACTTTTATCGGTATTGCAAGTGTCCACCACCGGGTAGCGTCATCCGCACCTCCCCCTTGGGTAGATGATACCGGTGGCCCTCCTTAGATTGCCGGACGTGTCCCCCCCACGTCCGGCATCCTTTTAACGGGATAGAGGGTTTGGATGGATTGCAATACCAACCAAACCCTCTATTGGAGCGCTCAGGTCGAAGCTATTTCCTGATTTGCGAGGGAGTGTTGTTTGAGCCGCTCATCGAGACGGGATGGTATGTGGGCTCAGAGCGGGTATACCCGGGCCGTGTCGAGCTCGGGTCTGTCTTTGGCATGGGCTTGAATGGTGAAGCTTGAGCGGGTAACGTGTTCGTGGGGGTGAGGGGTTGAGGCTGGCTCACCCGGGGTGCCTGACGTACCGGCTGGGATGGCTCGGACTGGCTGAAAAGGCGCTCCCCGGCTGTCGAGAAGGAGCCGATGATGAGCACGCGGATCACCCACACCATGATGGCTACAAACACGGGTACCACTTTGACCATGGTCTCGGGTGAGATGACCGATCCGCCCAGCGAAGTGTGGTTCAGGATGGCAATCGCCACGCCCCACCAGGTGAGCAAGGCATTCATCGTGGCAGCCAGCAGCCAGGCGCCGAACAAGTACCAGACCTCCTTGGGCTCACCCACCCCGCGCTCGGGGGTGAACAAGCGGGCAATCCCTGCAAAATCGATGCCGCAGAAGGCGATCGCCAGGATCGTTGCCCAGCGCACATCGATGAAGCGCAAGTCGCCTAACAGATCGGTCAAGGCATAGTCTGTGGTGCTGTAATTGAAGATCTCGAATGCCAGGAGTGCCCCCAGGATCAAGACGCCGAACAACAGGCCACGCGATGGCTTGATGGTGCGTATAACACGGCTAAACTCAGGTGCTGAATTTCCCTTTCGATTCATATTAACCTCCATTGGTCTTTAAATACCTCTCATTGGATTGAATTTGAGTGCCGGATAATCCATACACACATAATATAGAACAATTGTTCTAATTTGTCAAGAGGCAATTTCTGGATTAATTGCTTTACCCCTTGATTAATTAGAACATTTGTGCTATTATGAGGCTATCCTGACCATAATTAGGAGGGTATATGAGAAACGGACCATCTTTAGTCATCCGGGGCACCATGCTAGGCAGCCTGGTCGTGGCGTTATTGGGCTGGTTCCTGTCAGCACATATCCAGCTTCTGGCCAACACCGAGGTGGCTTACGCTGCATCGCCTGCGCTCACCAATGACCAAACCGCCGCTCCCAACCCACCGCCTTCCCCAGCAGATCAATGCGGTGTAAGCCTGAGCTACCCGGGTGGGATATTGCAGTGGTGTGAAATCATCACGTCGTTTGCCTCTCAAGCTGAGCTCCCCCCCGACCTTATCGCCGCGGTCATGCTGCAAGAAAGTGGGGGTGATGCGACGGCCTACTCTGCCAGTGGGGCGGTGGGCTTGATGCAGGTGATGCCACGTGATGGCATCGCCGCCTCCTTCGAGTGCATCAATGGTCCGTGTTTCGCCAGCCGTCCGACGATCGAAGAGCTGCAGGACCCCGGTTTTAATATTGAATACGGCGCCCACATGCTGGCAGGTTTAACCGCCAGGCTGGGAGGCTTGCGGGAAGCCTTGAAGGCGTATGGACCCATGGACGTAGGCTACAGCTACGCCGATAAAGTCCTGGCGATATACGAAAACTATCGCTAGCAACCTGATCTCTCCTGCTTGGGTAGATTTACGCTCGATGCCATAAGGTGTGGCATTTAAGGGGATCTATTCTATGGGTATCACTCACACCCCCACCCCTGGTTCCTCCCCAACAAGCAGTTGAAGGGGAAATTATCGAAAACTGGGCAGACGCTGGGGGCGTAGCCACAGTGTACGCCCGGTTTTCGACCTCATTATGGATCAAGGGGGGATGTGTAAGTAGTTACATTCTATGAGTGCATCCGGTAACACATAGATTTTGGCAGATATATGCTCCACATCTGGTCGCTAAGCCAGTGCTAAATAATGCCCAATATTCAGAGGTTATATGGGGGATCAATGAGGCGCGATATACGTCTACGGACTAAATCATTTGGGGGTTACAGCTGTACTTCGGGAATATGCTTGGATAGATTATTCTCGTCTACATTTTTACCAGCAATTTGAGCTCCGGCAAGATAAAAGGTACCACCAGTAAT
>CAZXPK010000102.1:8069-10067 GCA_964642565.1 uncultured Anaerolineaceae bacterium | reverse complement strand
CTACATTTTTACCAGCAATTTGAGCTCCGGCAAGATAAAAGGTACCACCAGTAATCCACCCACCCCCAATGCCGCAACCCCCAGGAGTATCTCAGATATGGGCAGAGATAGATGTAAAAGACCGAACACCAGCAAGCCGCATAAAAGGGCCACCGGGATTGCCCGGAGAAGGGTACTGCGCACTGCTGCAACACCCGCGAAACGCCGGTTAAGCAGATACCATAACAGCGCGGCTTCACCGGTGAATGCCAAACCATTCGCCAGCGCAATCCCGGCCGCGCCCAGGGTATAGCCCAACCCAATCGCCAATAATACAAAGGTCACCGTGGCTAAAAAGGATGCCCCCAGAGGGATCAGGGCATTTTGTTGGGCATAGAAGGCCCGCGCAGCTACCTCAATTAGAGAATGACCCATCAGACCGACCAGGAAACCACGCGTGACCCACACGACCATGTCGGTACCGGCAGCATCGAAGCCAAGGATGCTCACCAGGGGGCGGATGCCCACCGCTATCAGGACGGCCGCGGGGATGGTAAGCGCCAGGATGATACGACAAGCGTGGTTCAATGATTGGCGAAAGTCATCCACCTTCTCACGTGCCACCTGCTCCGAGATGGTTGGCAGAAGCACCGTCCCAATGGCGGTACCCACTAGCGTTTCTGGCACCTGCATGAACAACCAGCCATATACCAGCGCTGAGACTGACCCAGGAACCAGCCAGGAAGCAATATTATCAGTGGCTATGAACACCAATTGAATGAATAAGACGGTGAGGACGCGGGGTCCCATCAGCGCCAGAACCTTGCGCACCCCAGGGTGATGCAGGTCAATCGCAGGCGTCCAGCGGAACTTGTACCTTACCAGCCCGGGTATCTGGATCAAGAGGAACAGCGCCGCCCCGATGATGCTGCCATACACCAGACCATAAATCCCCATCCCAAAGCCAGGCAATGTGAGAGGGCCAACCCGATAGCCGGTTTCAGGTGCCAGGATGATCACCCCAAACAGCATCCCTAAGTCGTACATGCTGGGTGCCATGGCAGGCAGCAGGAAGTGCTGGTTAGCCTGCAACCCGGCGATGACCAGTCCGCTGAGTGAGAAGATCAACGTGGCGATCAGGTCGAGCCGCATGATGTTCGTCACCAGCTGCTGTTGCTCAACCGAAAAGCCTGGTGTGATCACCTGGCGAACGAGGTAACCAGCCAGGATTGCCAGTAGTAATGCGATGCCGGCGCTGATCAAAAACATCAGGTTGGCGATGCGCGAAAAAAGATCCCAGGCGGCTTGCCGGTCTTGTTTCTGGAGAGTTTCAGTCAGCACCGGGATGAAGGCAATGGCCAGCGCTCCCCCTGAGATGAGGGCAAACAACAAGTCTGGCAGGTTGTTGGCGGCGTTGAATGCATCTAATGCGGGTGAGAGCCCAAACTGCCGCGCGATGATGATCTGGCGTACAAATCCCAGCACCTTCTCCAACCCGAAGAAAACCGCCACGATCAGGGTGGACTTGGCAAAACGCGACATTCGCCAAGTATAGCACGAGTTCATGCTCCTTCTCAGGAGCGGGTTAACAGAAGTATGAATTGAAGGAAAGCAAGAATCCTCCCAATAGAAGGGCATTTGACCCCCTTAGGGAGTAAAACGTTGCGTCCTCACCCTGGATATGGTAGAATTCCGTCCGCCTGAGAGGGATTTTCCCTCTAAATGGAGGGATGGCCGAGTGGCTTAAGGCGCCTGTCTTGAAAACAGGTATGGAGAAATCCATCGTGGGTTCGAATCCCTCTCCCTCCGCCTATGGGGAGGTGCCAGAGAGGCCGATTGGGCTCGCCTGCTAAGTGAGTGCGGGGGCTAAAACCTCCGCCGCGGGTTCGAATCCCGCCCTCCCCGCCAGAAAACAAGCTATCAGCCATAAGCAGTGAAATCATGAAGACACTGTAGACTGTTAGCTTTTAGCTTTAAATTGACATAAGTCCGCTGAGGGCACCCACAGGGGGTGTGCAT
>CAZXPK010000102.1:0-7969 GCA_964642565.1 uncultured Anaerolineaceae bacterium | reverse complement strand
GAAACACGTTATGATAACATGCGCTATAACCGCTGCGGTCGCAGTGGTCTCAAGCTACCAGCTATCTCCCTGGGTCTGTGGCATAACTTTGGGGGCGTGGACGTCCTCGAAAATAGTCGGGCAATTCTGCGACGTGCCTTTGACCTGGGCATCACGCACTTCGATCTGGCCAACAACTATGGTCCACCATACGGCTCTGCAGAGGAGACCTTCGGGCAGATATTCCGCAAGGATCTGTCTCCATATCGGGACGAGCTGATCATCTCATCCAAAGCTGGCTGGGATATGTGGCCCGGACCCTATGGGGACTTCGGGTCACGCAAATATCTGGTAGCCAGCCTGGACCAAAGTCTGAAACGCATGGGGCTAGAGTACGTGGATATCTTCTACCACCACCGCCCTGACCCCGATACTCCCCTGGAAGAGACCATGGGGGCACTGGACTACATCGTGCGCAGCGGCAGGGCGTTATATGCCGGTATCTCCATGTATCCAGCAGAGCTCACCCACCAGGCAGCCAGCATTCTGCGCAGCCTGGGCACCCCGTGTTTAATCCACCAGCCCAATTACAGTATGTTCGACCGCTGGGTCGAAGACGGGTTATTGGATTTGCTGGCCAAAGAAGGTATCGGTTGCATCGTATTCTCCCCGCTCAGCCAGGGTGTGCTGACCAATCGTTATCTGAAGGGCATCCCGATAGATTCACGTGCCGGTAAACCTGATACCTTTTTGAGCCAGGAGGATATCACCGAAGATAAGCTGGCAAAGGTCCACCGCCTGAATGAGATCGCCCAAAAACGCGGTCAAAGCATGGCACAGATGGCATTGGCCTGGGTCCTGAGGCAGCCAGCGGTCACCTCAGCCCTGGTGGGAGCCAGCCGGGTTTCACAGATTGAAGACAGCGTGGCGACCCTGAACAGGCTGGAATTTAGCCAGGAAGAGCTAAACGCAATCGGACAGATCCTGGAAGGATGAACCTGGATCGGTCAGAATCGATACCAAAACCTGAATTATCCAGGAAATCGTCAGGAAAAATAATGATGAGCAGCCTAAAAAGCCGACTCGTAATTTTTAGTATCCAACACAGCCACCTTCTCAAGGTAAGGGTAAAACGCGATGTGATTACCTCGAACACGTCCACCGTCCAACTGCGGAAGGAATTTGAAGAAGGGGTATGAAAGTTCGGCGCAATTCCATCCGGAGTTGTTATGTCGCGAGTGAGTATTCCTGGCCTCCAAGATGGGTTAGCTGCAGAATGGATCCATCCGGCTGCATGAACTCCATCCTTTTTTAAGGGGTTATACTTATCAAAACAGCTCCCTATTTACCCTCACCCACCTGGAGGTTGATTTGATCTGTCATGCTATACTTTAACCCATGAAACGACTACGCTGGTTCGATTATCTCACGATCAACCTATTCTGGCTCGGATTGAACATTCGCAATACCGCAGTCGGAACTATCTTCATGCCATTCCTGGTAGATATTTACGCCCCTGCGGACTGGAAGAATACCGCCCTGAGCCTCATGCGTACCGCAGGGCTGATCATTGCCATGCTGATCCAACCTGCTGCCGGGCTGATCAGCGACCGCTCCACCTCACGCTTCGGCCGCCGCAGACCATACATCCTCGTCGGCGCTGTGCTCGACCTGGTGTTTCTGGTAGCTATTGGCCTCTCGTGGAATTATTGGTCGCTGCTCGTGGCAGTGTTGCTGATCCAGCTCTCATCGAATATATCTCATGGACCTTTACAGGGATTGATCCCTGATATGGTGCCCGGGGACCAACGTGGCCGGGCCTCAGCAGTCAAAGCCATTTTCGAGCTGTTGCCAATCGTGCTGGTCGGCGCCAGCATAGCGCCATTGGTCGGTGCGGGGCGCCTGGGCTGGGCGATCATTGCCACGGGTGCAGGGTTATTCATTACTGCACTTTTGACCATAATATTGGTCAAAGAAAAACCACTTAAAGAGAAGCCGGTTATTCCATTTTGGCCACCCATGCTAAGGGTGCTTGGCATGCTGGCGGGCATCCTGCTGGGTGCAGTAGCAGGACTGGTTGGAGGAGGTCTGGTTGGAGGGATCGCCGGCCTGGTCGCATGGCCATTTGCTGGTAAAGACACAGCCATAGCCATTGCGGTTGGCCTGGGTGGGGTCATTGCCATGATCATAGCCGTGGTGGTGGGAGTGTGGGCTGGCTCACTGACAACGATTGGTAAAGGGGCACGCCAACACACCTCATTCATCTGGTGGATCGTCAACCGCCTGCTATTCCTGGCGGCTATCACATCGCTGCTAGGTTTTGCGCTATATTTCCTAGAGTATGTTTTCAAGATTACAAGCGAGCAAGCCTCGAGCCTGACAGGTAGCTTGATCTACATGGTTGGAATCTTCACGCTGCTCTCCGCCCTTCCCGCCGGATGGCTGGCCGACCGTATCGGGCATAAGCTATTGGTCGGCTTAAGCGGGATCCTGGCTGCCGTGGGTTGTGCCTTGCTCATGGGCACCATCTGGGTGCCGAACTTGAGTCTGATCTATGTGGCTGGCACAATTCTGGGCGTGGGCTCAGGCTTATTCATGACGGCCAATTGGGCGATGGGCACCAATCTTGTGCCAGCTGAGGAAGCCGGTCGTTACCTGGGCATTTCAAACCTGGCTGGAGCCGGGGCGGGCATGATTGGCTCCGGCATTGGGGGTCCTATTGCTGATTATCTCAACTTAAGCACACCAGGGCTTGGGTACTTCGCCATTTTCGCGGCGTATGTTGTTCTCTTTGCACTGAGCACAGTCAGCTTGAGGTTCATCCGCGAAAATCAGAAATGATCAGCGACATATAGGATCTCGGTACTTAACTATGACCATTATTCTCTGGATTTTGTTGTTCATAATCTTGGGACTGCTTGTCACTGGATTGGTGCTTTCGTTTTACTTCACACATCGCAGCCGACTGGGTGAGGTGCACTTCCCCGATGAGTATGGGTTACAATTTGAGCCTATCGAAATTAAAACTATAGATAAGCTGACCTTACGCGGAGTGTGGATACCTGCTCCAGGCTCTACCAAAGCCGTGATCATCCTGCATGGTCATGGAGGCAGCTATGATTTCGACCTGTACCGTGCCCCTACCCTACATCATGCGGGTTTCAACGTCCTCTTATTCGACTTCCGCGCCCATGGGCGCAGTGAGGGCAGGCGCATGACTTTTGGCTACGAGGAACGCAGGGATGTGCTCGGGGCAGTTGAATTCCTTCATAGTCGGGGTATGCAGCATATTGGCTTGCTTGGGTTTTCGTACGGCGGAATGGTTTCAATGCTGTTTGCAGCTGAATACCCCGGCATCGAGGCTGTCATCAGCGATGGTGGACCCGTTCGCATACGCAGTGCGATTGCCTCCCGGATGGTTGAAATGGGGTTCCCTTTGTGGCTCACCAAACTGCTGGCCTGGCTAATCATCAGTATGACTTCCTTGCGCCTGGGAGCCAACCAATTCCGATACGAGCCCATACGTTGGGTGGGTAAGATTTCTCCGCGCCCAATCCTTTTCATCCACGGCGACCACGACCAATTCCTGCCGGATTTTGATGACCTATATGAGGCTGCCCGGCCACCCAAAGAGCTTTGGCGGCTGCCAGATGCCGGTCACACGACTGCAAGTCAGCTCTACCCGGAGGAACACACCCGCAGGGTGATCGAGTTCTTCAGCCGATATCTTGAATAAACCCTCAGCACAAATCCCAAAATAATGTCCCTGAACCTGCACTTCACTGGATTTGGATGGGAATCAATCAACTTGGACTGGTCTGCCTGGTGGGCTGGTGAGCTGGAGAGAGCTCTAATGGTCTTAGAATGCATCGAACCGCAGGATGAGTCCACTCTGCATTATGGCAACACATTTTTAGGTAATTCTGATGTAGATATACCTGGTAATCAAGCCAAGTTTTAGATAATCTATTTACGTGAATTGAAGAAAGTCAGCCGAGAAGGAAAACGGTATAATCAGGGTAAACGAGTTCAGGAGAACCATCTATGGAAATTTCTCTTACTGAAGAACAAGCCTATCACTACATACCCCAATACACCGTGGAAGTGGCTCACGACCGGGTGGAGCAGCGCAAGGTCCAGCTCGTGGCGGGCACAATGGGCTCACTATTGGGGCGTCTCAAGCCAGAGGATATCCAGCTCTTGGGGGTGGAGAACCGCCTGGAGCCATTCTGGTTAGTTACAATCTCCAGCCGGACACTCTACGACCGCACTCGCAGCTACTCCGTGCCGGTTAGCGGGGCGGAAGTGATAACGGTCAGCGTCTTAGGGCAGGAGCTACCAGTGGAGACGATAGATAAGCACGCCACATTCGCATTGAACGCAATCGAGCACTGCCAGGAGAACGCCCGCGCCACCCGTGCCTTTCTGGGCGTAAAGGGCGAACCAGCTGATCCGGCGAAATATGTATCTTTTGCCAAGACCCTCATCGTAGACTTGAATACTTTCGCACCCGAAGGCGTCCTGGTGGTACCGCCGCAATTGCGCGCCACGGCGGTCGCCCGCCAGGTGATCGGGGAGGTCATCCGCCCGGTGCAGAACGCCCACACCATCCATGAAGAACGAGTGGACGTGGAAGCCCTGGAGCTGAACTTCCGCCCGGTGTATGCCTTCGAATACGAATGGTCCGGCAAAGGCAAGCGTGCAGTAATCGAGTTCAACGCCCTCACCGGTGAGATCAATGGCGGCGGTAAGAAACTGCAGGACCAGTTCAAAGGTGTGGTCACCCGGGACTTGCTCTTTGACATTACTGCAGATGCAGTCGGCATGCTTGTCCCCGGCGGCTCTATCGCCGTCAAGCTCGTCAAAGCGGTGGTTGATCGAAAGTAAGCCAGAATTCAACCGCCTACCTCTCTGATCTGGTGATCGAGTTCTTCAACTGATATCTCGGATAAACAATCCGCATTAATCCCTGAATAATGCCCCTGAACCTGCACTTCCCTGAATCCGGCTGGGAGTCAATCAGCCAGGACTGGTGTGCCTGGTGGGCTGGTGAGCTGGAGAGGGCTCTGGTGGTGCTTGAATGTATCGAACCACAGGATGAGTCCACTCCGCATTATGCCAGCACATTTTTGGGCAACTATGCTCCAGAAATTACTGTGGATGAGCTGTTGGACCTGTTCATTCCACGCTTACAAGCCACCCATTACCTGAGGGATGCCTTCCCACGCTTTTGGCCCAACTTCGGTCCAGGAATAGTGGCTACCTTTGCTGGAGCAAGCTTGCATGCTGTTCAAGACACTACCTGGTTCTCACCTGGAAGTGGTGGAGCAATTTCCAGGCTAGATGTCAGCTTGCTGGAGGATAACCGCTGGTGGCAGCGAGTGAAGACCATCACCCAGGCAGCGGTAGAACGCTGGGGTAAGCAGCTATCTATCGGCTTCACCGATCTGGGCGGCAACCTGGATATCCTGGCTCACCTACGCAGCGCGCAACAGCTCCTCTTTGATATGGTCGACTGCCCAGAGGAAGTCGACCGGTTAGTCCATGAAACTAACCTACTCTGGTTGTATTGCTATAAGGCGTTATATTCACTGACTAGCCTCAGCCGTGGGATCACCTGCTGGGGACCTTGTTGGTCGCCTAAGAGTGGCTACCTGATACAGTCGGATTTTTCATACATGATCTCGCCACAAATGTTTGAGCGGTTCACCCTGCCCGACCTTTCAGCCTGCTGTGAGGTACTCGATTACCCGTTTTACCATCTGGATGGGAAAGGCCAATTACCCCACCTGGACATGTTACTGACTTTGGAGCGTTTGCGCGGGATTCAATGGGTGCCCGGTGATGGTCAGCCGCAGGCAGAACATTGGCTTTCTCTACTTAATCGAATCCTCCAGAGCGGCAAGCTATGCCAGGTATACGTGAGTGCACAGGGTGCCCTCAGCATCCTGCATGAATTAAGTGGAAAAGGCCTGGCGTTGGTAATCAACGAAACGCTAACCCCGGAACAGGGGAAAACGTTGCTGAACGAAATTCGCTCATTGGAAAATGACCGCTTACTAAGGCGATTTCACGTCACAAGCAGATATATTCCTTGATAATCAATATAAAGCCGGTGGCTTTTTTTTAATCACCGCCTCCCCCGTCACCAGGGTTGTTGCTGTCGTGACATTTAAGGCAGGTGGCCGTGGAAAGGTTGACAGTATGGCAATCACGACAGGTTGCTCTACCATGGTCGATACAGTTACCTTCACCACAGCGGGCAGGATGCGATAGGTTGAAGGTGGCAGGGCTCCAGGCAGTGGTGGTGTGGCATTGGTCGCAGGTCATACCCGCGAACAGTCCGACGTGGAATGACGGGTCTGGATGACAGGAGGAGCAGGCCGTAGATAAGGTGGTAAAGACTGCATTCGTGTGGCATTTTGTACAGGCCAGCCCGGCATGAGCACCAGTTAGTGGGAACTTCGTAAGCGAGTGATCGAAAGTAGCCGGAAGCCAGCCGTTGGTGATATGACAGGTGCTGCAACCATTTCCAAACTGACCTTTGTGAGCATCATCCTTGGCATGGCAGGAATAACAATCCTGGGGGGTCGCCTTCAGGTCTGAGATACTTCGAGCTCCGGTATGGCATGCTCCACAGGTCACCTGGGCGTGTTTCCCAGTCAGTATGAAGGCGACATTGCCGTGGTTGAAATTATGACCATAGGTATCGATCCCATCGTGGCAAGCCAAGCAGTTCTGTCCATAAGCCTGAAGGTGGGTTTGCATGAAATCAGCCTTGATCTGCTGGTGGCAGGTGGTGCAGACGGTCTGGTCAAATGTTGTATAGCCATTGACATGACATGTATTGCAAGCAAAAGGAGAACCATCCGTCTGGCGTTGGTGGGCGGTGAGAGCATAACCGAAAGCATCATGGGAAACGTCAACCATGGACATGTCGGTCAGCTGGGCATTCGGACCACGGTGATCTGGATGGCAAGCCCAGCAAGGCATGCCGGGTTTTTTCTTCAGCTGGTCTCCATGGAGTGTGATCGGATCCTGCTGCTGGGCAGCAACATCCGTATGGCATACCACACAGCGTTCTGCCATCGTGGCCGCTTGCCAGAAATAGGCATGACAGGTCGAACAGCTGCCACTGAGTCCGGCGTGGGAAGTGACGCTCCCCAATATTGCACCTGGCTGGGCATTGAGTGGACCTGGACTAAAAAGTACGCCACCACGTGCAAACCCCACCGCAGCCACCACCAATATAGTCAACAAGCCCGTGACCAGACCGGGAACGGTTAAGCAGCCATAAGGCTTTTTTTCGTTCATCTCACCTCTATCGGAGCAACGTGGCGTAAGTGAGCGCTGCCCCTATGTGGATAAAAGCAGCCACGAACAAGGCTATCCCGATTGGGATGTGGATCGCATGCCAGATGGACAACATGCGCCGGGTGCGAGCGAGCACGACAGCCTGGGCATGCGCGCCGGGAGCGGTAATCTCGACCCCATCCAGGGAGCGCGGGATGCGGGTGTAAATATATCTCCCAATGAAACCGCTGATAACGATGATGATCGTCAGCAGCATGGTGGCTCCCGCCAGACCGTTAAACTTCCAGGAAGTGTGGAGTAACACCATGTAGGGTCCAACCAACCCTGTGAAGATATGGAATTGGAGCCAGGATTGCATGCTGCCCCAGCGCCCTTTTCGGCTGCGTTTTCGAATGGAATACAGGGTTTCGGTCATCAGCATCAGCAGGAAGCCAATCACACCGATCATGTGGCCAAAGAAACCGACGGCTGCCGGTACGGCATGGTACCAGTAGACGACGAAAGCATATAACGCAGTAATGATGATAGCAGCCAGCAAGGAAAGCCATAGTTCTTTGTCTTTTGATAGCATTCCATTCCTCCTCACCGGGGTCTAGTCATTTCTTGGTTTTTATCCAGTAATTGAGAACTGCAAACACCTTAATAACAACAAAACTGCAAGCACCTTAATAACAGT
>CAZXPK010000101.1:0-13227 GCA_964642565.1 uncultured Anaerolineaceae bacterium | reverse complement strand
TCCAGCGGCGTGCGACCGGCTCGAGCACGTCCGCCCCGAAGACCATCACCCAGCGTCCCACCAGCTGTCCTGCCAGGCGCTTGGCGGGGTTGCGCACCACGGGTAATTCGGCTTGCAGACTCGCTTGTTGAGCGCGCATAGCTGTGATAGCCCCGCCGAGCTCACCTGTCGGGTCGGGGATCAATCCCAGGCGGGTCAGCAGCGCCAGCAGCAATCCGAAGGAATAACCCACTGCCGCGCGCGGCTGCCCGGTGTGCTCGAAGGTCCATAATGGGATATTTGCAGCTTTAGCCACCTCGGCCAGTTTTCCTCCTGTACACAGGGCGAGGATGCGGCAGCCCCTTTTGGATGCCTGGTGGAAAGCCTCCAGCGTCTCTTCGGTGTTACCCGAATGTGAGCTGGCGATGACCAGCGTTTCGGCTCCGCTCGCCCAGGCGGGCAAGGTATAGTTGCGCTGCACAACGATCGGCACGGGGCAGAGGGGTGCGGCGTAAGCGGCCAGCAGGTCAGCCCCGATGGCCGAGCCGCCCATCCCGGCGATGAGCACGCGTTGGATGCCCTGCCATTTGGGTAGGCTCAGGCTCAAGCCCTGCTGGTAGGCCTTCTCAAGCTGCTTGGGCAGGTTTTCAATCTCAGCCAGGTAATTTTGCGGGTCGATTTTAGTGAAAGAGGTGTAATCGTTTAGGTCCATAGTCTATGTGGTGTAAAGGTTGGTGAAAGGATATGGTTAAGATTATTTTGATGTCTTTTTCCCCTGGGTTTCGAGCAGATGTTGGTAGATCTCCCGCCGTGACCAGCCGGATGGGCCAGCCAACCGGGCAGCCAGCTGAGAATTGGGCTCTCCCTTGGTCAGGTGTGCTTGCAGCTCAGCGTTCAGGCGCTCTTCGCTCCAGCGTTCTGTTCGGATGCTGTTGCCAGCCAGCACCAGGGTGAATTCACCGCGGGGTGGTAAATTGGTGAAGTGCTCCCGGGCAAGGCTCAGGTTACCGCGGAAGATTTCCTCGTGCAGCTTGGTCAATTCACGTCCCACTGCAATCTGACGGTCACCAAGCTCTGTTTGCAAGTCTTGCAGAGAGGCAAGCATGCGGTGTGGTGCTTCGAGAAAGATCAAGGTGTAGGGCAGGCTGGAAACCTGTGTCAGCAGGCGCTGACGTTCGCCTGCTTTACGCGGTAGGTAGCCCAGGTACAGGAAGGCATCGGTGGGTAAGCCGGATGCCACCAGGGCTGCAATGGGTGCGCAGGCGCCCGGGATGGGGCTCACTTCGTGGCCAGCCGCGATCACGGCGCGCACCAGCTCGTAGCCGGGGTCGTTCAAGGCGGGGGTGCCTGCATCCGAGACCAGTGCCACGTCTCCCTCCTGCAGCGCATCCAGCACCCGTTCCAGGCGCACCAGCTTATTATGCTCGTGGTAGGCAAGGCTGCGGGTGTGAATGTCATAGCGCTGCAGCAGCTTGGCGGTTTGGCGTGTATCTTCAGCCGCGATCAGGCGCACTTCACGCAAGATACGCAGGGCGCGCGCGCTGATATCCTCCAGGTTTCCAATCGGGGTAGCCACCAGGTAAAGCGTGCTCATGGTTGTGCCCAGGTGAGTAATTCCAGGGTCGGGGTGAAATCGTCCGGGTCAACCGCCTCCAAAAGCGCCCTTCCTGTTCGTTCCTCGTCGGTGGTGTAGCACAGATAGGTGCCAATCGACAGGCTCTCCACTGCAATTGGGGCTGAGCTCATGCTCGCAGACTGGCAATCGGCTAGCGTTGGCTCCTGGCTGCCATATACGCCGATCATCGCCTCTCCAAGTGGTGTCAGCCAGTGATATTGGTCGGCATCCACCTGGTAGATAAGGTCTTCATCGTCGCTGTTCATGGTGAGGCTATCCAGGTCGATGGTATCGCCGGGGATGGGTGAAAGTTTGCCGCTTACCTGTCCCTGTGGCGTGGTCGTGGGGGTGACCAAATCAGTCGGGCTGGTGGTGGCTGTGATTTCTCCTGTCGCGGTGGCTGTGCCAGCCTGGTTTTCAGCCACGATGATGCGCACCCAAAAAGGCGCATCCCCATTTGGGCCAATGCCAAACAACCCCCCTTCTGGATTGGACAGCTTCCAGTTGCCCTGGTAGGTGCCAGGAGCTTGAGGGGCGATCATCTCAACAGAAATCTCGACGCTTTGGGCTGGTAGGACAGTCGCTTGTAATGGCACCGATTCTGGGGCTGCCATGCGGTCGCCATAGAAAAAGCTGGCGGAATATAACGTCGTCCAGATGCATGTGCCAATGTTTACCAGCTTCCAGGTCTTGATAAAACTTTGTCCAGGTGGGATCAGGCTGTCATCCGGGATGCTGATGTCGATCGGGTTGCCTGCCGCTGCCTGATTGCAAAGTGCGGCTAAGGTGGCAGTTTGGATCGCCACACCCGGTGTAGAAGTCATATGTGGGGACGGAAGTGGGGTGGAGGGTGTCTGGGTTAGTCTGGCTGTGGGTGAGGGTGTGTCCGTCTGGGCAATGGTTGTAGCTGGGCTGGTGGGTTGTGCCGTTAGCATGGCTGCGATGGTCTGGTAAACCTGGGTCTGGTTTGGGGTGGCTGTGCTGACGGGCAGGTTGCTGGCGGAGATACGCGTGATTACCTGCCAGAGCAGGAAGATGATCCCTGCCGCTACTACCAGCCAAACCACGGCGGTCAACAGGCTGAACCGGACAGGGGTGCGATTCGTGACTGTCATATAGACTGCCAGCTAGTTTTGTATCTGCAGGCGGTTTGCCAGGATACGCGCAATCTCTCGGGCCGCCTGAGGGCGGGCTGCCTGGCAACATGCTTCGGCAGCCAGCTCGCGTTGCTTTGGGTGAGTGATCCAGGCCTGTAGTGCGCTGACAATATAGCTGGTCTTGGGCGCCCATACACCAACCCCCTCGGAGATGACATAATCAACATTGCCATCTTCCTGACCCGGCAGACGACTGTATAGTATCATGGGTAAACCGGCATTGAGTGCTTCGCTGATCGTACCCGGGCCTGCTTTCGTGACCAGGATGTCTGCAGCCCGCATGAAGTCTGGCATCTCGTGAACGAAACCATAGATCAATGTCTTCATCGGCCATTGCCGGGCCTCCAGGCGTTGTTTAAGCTCTATATTACGTCCGGCAATCACTACCAATGTAACGGGTAGATTAGCATCCGCAATAGCTACAGCTGTCTTCTCCAGCGGACCCATGCCCTCACCCCCACCAACCAGCAGCACCACGGGTCGGTCTTGAGGCCAACCCAGTTTTTCGCGTAGCGCTTTTTTATCACCGACGGGCTGGCAGAAGCGGTCTGCTACCGGCAGTCCTATAACCTTCACTTGATCAGGACGGAGACCTGCAAAGAGGGCACGCTGGCAAGCTGCATCGGTTGGCACCAGGCATAAATCCACGTCTTTGTGATACCACAGGGCATGGGTTGTGACCAGATCAGTTACAACTGTGATGAAGGGTGGATGGTGTTTTCCGAGAGCATGCAGGAATGGATCGTTAGCTAATGGGTGTAAACAAACGATCATATCGGAAGGATATTGGTTGAGCACCTTATGCAGGTTACGGCGCACATACGGGTAGGCACTCTCAACGATTACCCGTGCCCGGCGGGTGCCATTGCTTATCCGGTAGCTAAACCCCCATACTTCAGGCAAGCGCACCATATATGGGTACCATTTGGGTAGATAATTCAATGGGCGTGGAGCGATATCCAGGAAGATATCCACCATTTGGGTGGATATGCGGTCATCAAACTCGAGCTTCAAGGCCTCGATAATGGCTTCAGAGGCACTGCGGTGACCGCCACCGGTATCTGAAAACAGAAACAGGATATGAGGTCGTTTGGGAATGTGATCAGTCATTGGGGGAGACAGGTGTATCAGAGTGAGGTGAAATGGACTTCACTCTGCGGGCAAGCTGGCGGCGGGGTAAGAGGACCCGTCGCCCGCAGCTCAGGCATACCAAGCCGATATCTGCACCCAACCGGACGACCTTCCATTCATACCCTCCGCAGGGGTGTGGCTTGCGTAAACGAAGGATATCATCCAGCCGTAAATCGGGGAGCATGAGGGCATTATAACACGCAGCCGTTATAACTCTGGATGGTATAATCCTTGCCTAAGGAGACTACCTGTGACACTTGGATTTCTACCCTCCCTGCCTCAGCTGATCACTTATATTATCATTTTACTTACTGCCTTTCCGGTGCATGAGTTCGCCCATGCCTGGACGGCTAATTATTTTGGGGATGACACCCCGCGTGCCAATGGCCGTCTGACGCTCAACCCTTTGGCACATCTGGACCCCATCGGCACACTCCTGATGATCGTCGTTGGTTTTGGATGGGCTAAGCCCGTGCCGATCAATCCATACGTGCTGCAGCGCCGCTCGCGAGCTGCTCCCATGTTGGTTTCCCTGGCGGGACCCATGTCCAATCTACTGATGGCGATCGTGGCTTCAGCGTTCTTCCGGCTGGGATTGGTCTCAACCAGTAATATTAAGATCGTATCTGGGGAGATCCTGCCCAACATCCCTCTCTTCCTATTCCTGTTCGTCAGCGTCAATCTCTGGCTGATGCTGTTCAACCTGATTCCCTTATTTCCTTTGGATGGTGAGAAAGTCCTGGATTATTTTTTACCCCCCTCAGGAGTTTGCTTTTTGGAAAGTATTCGTCCGTACGGGCCGATGATCCTTATGGTCATCCTGTTCGTATTACCTTTAATAGGTATCGATGTGATTGGTAAAGTCATCCAGCCAGTTTTCAGCCTGCTAACACGACTGTTGATAGGTGCATGAAATAAGTGCGCATCCTATATCGCATACGCCAATTTTGGCGATCATTTTCCGCACAAACCAGTATTCTTGAGCTTGAACGGGCACAAGCGCGATTAAACCCGGAGCAGAGGGAACTATTTGCCCAACTGCAGCCTGGTGAGAAGGGTCATGCGCTGGCGATGTTCCATAGGCTCCTCGAGCAGGGCGAAAACCAGCCTGACCTGTTGGTGGCGGCTTTGTTGCATGATATTGGCAAGCTGCGCTACCCACTGAATCCATTGGAGCGGGCGATGGTTGTCCTGGTCAAGGCTGTTAATCCGGGACAAGCATGCCGTTGGGGGAGCCTGCCACCTAATGAGTGGGATAGCCTGCCTGGTTGGCGTAAGGCATTCATCATGGCAGAGCAGCACGCTGGATGGGGGGCTGGGATGGCTCGAAAGTCTGGGGTGAGCCCCCTGACGGAAACACTGATCCGTGAGCACCATCACCCGCATCGGCACGAAGCGGGCGCTGTGGAGAACAGCCTGCTGCGCAAGTTGTGGGTTGTTGATAATGAAAGTTAGCCGAGGTAAAAAATGACCGTACAGATTACCATCGTTGGTACAGGGCAGATTGGGGCGTCCATTGGTCTGGCCCTGGGAGAGCATAAAGACTTGTTTACCCGTGTGGGGCATGACAAGGATGTCAGGGTCACCAACCAGGCCAAGGACATGGGTGCATTGGACCGGGTGAATATCAATCTGCCGAGCTCAGTAATAGATGCTGCGATCATCATCCTGGCATTGCCATTGGACCAGATTCGGGACACCCTTAAATTTATAGCACCGGATTTACAGGAAGAAGCGGTCGTCATGGATACTGCCCCGGTGAAGAGCGAGGTGCTGCAATGGGCTAAGGAGCTGCTTCCTCTCAAGCGCTACTACATTGGGCTGACCCCTGTGCTTAACCCAATTTACTTGGACACCCCTGGTTCGGGCGTCGAGGCTGCCCATGCAGACTTGTTCAAGAATGGCATGATGGCTATTCTATCTCCCCAAGGGGTGCCCTCGGAAGCTATCAAGTTGGCGACTGATTTCACCCATCTATTGGGTGCCGAGCACCTGTTTATGGACCCCGTCGAGCTGGATAGCATGATGGCAGCCACCCATGTCTTGCCTCAATTAATTGCCTCCGCGTTATTAAATACGACCGTGGACCAACCCGGCTGGTATGAAGCACGCAAGCTGGCCGGTCGCCCGTATGCCGCTGTCACCAGTGCCGCTACACAATTCGGGGAAGCCAATTCACTCTCCGGTCAGGCAATCTCAACCCAGGAACATCTGGTGCGATGGCTCGATGCTTTGATGGATAATTTATACACACTGCGCCAGCTGTTGGCTTCGAAAGATGCCGAAAAGCTACTCACTGAGCTGGCACGCGCCAGGCTTGGGCGTGAAAAATGGCTGGTGGAAAGAAAAACAGCCAACTGGGCAGCCACCGAAAGTGCCCCAGAAGTCAATCTACCGACGGCAAAGGATGTTTTTGCTCGAATGTTCACCTTTGGTGGCGGGCGCAAACAAAAACCACCGAAGTAGATCACACCAGTGCTGTGAAAAATTGTAGATACCGAGGAAACTAATGGCCAATAAACTGCAATGGATCCAGGATGAACTCCAAAAACTCAAAGATGATGGGCTATATAACCGCATACGCACACTCAGCTCACCTCAGGGTGCCTGGTTGGTGGTGGATGGCAAGTGGGTGCTCAACTTTTGCTCGAACAACTATTTGGGGCTAGCCAACCATCCTCGTATTGTCCAGGCTGCTCAAGAAGCGGTGAAGAAATATGGGGTTGGTCCAGCTGCGGTGCGTTCCATCGCTGGTACTATGGACTTACACCTTGAGCTGGAACGCCGACTGGCAGCCTTCAAAGGGGTGGAAGCCGCAATCACATTTCAATCCGGTTTCACCGCCAACATGGGCACCATCCCAGCGCTGGTGGGCAAGGATGATGCGGTCTTCTCCGATGAACTCAACCATGCCAGTATCATCGATGGCTGCCGGCTCTCGGGCGCCAAAATAATCCGCTATGCCCACTGCAACCCCCAGGACCTTGATCGGGTGTTAAGCGAGGAGCGGCCCAAATATCCGCGAGCGATGGTCATCACAGATGGCGTCTTCAGCATGGATGGTGATATTGCGCCACTGGATAAGATCTATGAGGTCGCTCAAAAGTATCAGGTTATCTTGATGGTGGATGACGCTCACGGAGAAGGTGTGATTGGTAAGGGTGGGCGCGGCATTGTGGACCATTTTGGCCTGCACGGCAAGGTGGATGTCGAGGTGGGCACGCTCTCCAAAGCGTTTGGCGTGGTCGGTGGGGTCTCCGCTGGCAACCCGGTAGTGGTCGAGTGGCTTCGCCAGCGCGGGCGCCCATTCCTTTTCTCTTCAGCCATGACTGTCCCAGATGTGGCTGCTTGCCTGGCCGCATTGGATATCCTGGAAGGGTCCACTGAGCTGGTGAATAAGCTTTGGGATAATGCCCGCTACTTTAAAGCTGAGGTGCGTAAGTTGGGTTTTGATACTGGCTTGAGCACCACACCCATTACCCCGATAATGCTGGGTGAAGCTCCTCTGGCACAGCAATTCAGCCGTGAGCTGTTTGAGGCAGGCCTGTTCGCCATGTCGATCGGCTTCCCCACCGTTCCCAAAGGCAAAGCTCGCATCCGCGTGATGATTTCAGCTGCGCATGCCAGGGAAGACCTGGATAAAGGTTTGGAGATCTTTGCTGGGGTTGGTCGTAAGCTGGGCGTGATTAATTAAGGATATCTGAATTACTGATCAAGGCTGAAAGATTTTGGTTGCCAGCCAGTTTCTTATTCTTTAAATGGGTCGAAGGTTGGGTTGGTGCCTGCCCAGATACAGCTTGGTCGCCCATCCAGGTTGCAGGCGAACCCATGGCTGCAGCGGTGAGCCAGTACACGTCCGGGTTGGCCAGGCAAGTGCTCGGGAGGGTAAACGACCTGTGCTTGCAGCCCAACTTTTTGATCCACATGCTGGCAATATTGAACTTTCAGTGTTTCCCAAATTTTTTCGGTCATCCAATAACTCCGATCGGAACTTAGTATACCTTGAACTTTTAACCTAGCAAAGAGTAATTCATAATAATGATAATCACGCACTGAATTTCTGTTGATGAGTAGCTTGTGGTATATTTATCTTTTCGATTATGAAGCCAAGATATTGTATAATCAATGCATTCTTTTTTTGACATTGATCTTCTGATTGATAGTGGAAAGGAGGTGAATTTAACTAAGACCGTTGATAATCTTTTATCCAACTGAAACAGTTTTACCTAAATCTAGAGGAGAAGAGAAATATGAAACACAACAAGTTATATATACTGGTGGCGGTTGTTGTGCTGTCCAGCATGATCCTGGCGGCTTGTGCGACTCAGGCAACCCCCACCGTGGTTGTTACCGAAGCACCTGCAACCCAGGCGCTAGTAGCGACCACACCACCCACCGCAGTACCCACTGAAGTACCCACTGAAGTGCCGACTACAGCACCAACTTTCGAGGGAATATCACTCAGCGCGACAGATTGTTCCTACGGTGGTGAATTCTCAAGCATCGAAGCTGTGGATGAACTAACAGTGAAGTTCACTCTTTGTTACCCAGACCCAGCCTTTCTTTCCAAAATTGCCTTCTCAGCATTTGCCATTCATTCCTCCGATCAAATTGTAAAAACGGGTGGTGGCGGTACTGAGCTGCTTGAGAACCCCATTGGCACTGGACCATACATGCTTAGTGAATGGAAGCGTGGTGATGAGATAGTCTTTGCCCAGAATCCGAATTACAGAGGCGAGGCTGCTAAGACCCCGACGCTGGTTTTCCGCTGGAGCTCTGAAGCTGCCCAACGTCTGCTAGAGCTTCAATCAGGCACTGTGGATGGCATAGATAATGTCGGACCCGAAGATTTCACCGTCGTAAAGAACGACCCGACGCTTCAGCTCCTCGACCGAGAAGCCCTTACCACCTTCTACATTGGTATGAACAATACCTTTGCGCCGTTCGATGATGAGAAAGTCCGCCAGGCAATTGCCATGGGTATTGACCGCCAGCGTATCGTGGATAACTTCTACCCACCAGGATCTTCAGTGGCAGAATACTTCACCCCCTGCACCCTCCCCAATGGCTGCGTGGGTGACCCCTGGTATAAATTTGATGTAGAAGCAGCCAAGGCTTTGCTGGCTGAAGCGGGTTTTCCGGATGGATTCGATACCACTATCACCTTCCGGGACGTTGTGCGTGGCTACCTGCCGCAACCTGGTGTGGTCGCTCAGGATATTCAGGCACAACTAAAGGCAAACCTGAACATTAATGCAGAGATCGTAGTGATGGAATCCGCCGCCTACCTGGATGCAACTTCAGCAGGAACGGTTGGTGGTTTGCACTTGCTGGGGTGGGGCGCTGACTTCCCAGACATCGTCAACTTCCTGGATTACCACTTTGGCGCTGGCTCATCGAAACAATTCGGCGATCATTGGACTGATATCACCGATGCTCTGTCAGCCGGTGCGCAATTGTCAGATAATGCCGCCCGTGAGCCGTTCTACGTCACTGCCAACAACGCCATCCGCCAGCATGTACCCATGATCCCCGTTGCACACGGTGGATCTGGTGTCGCTTACAAAGCCGCTGTGGAAGGTGGACAAGCTAGCCCACTTGGTAACGAAGACTTCTCCGTTATGGAAATCCCCGGGCAGGATACCTTTGTCTGGATGCAGAACGCTGAGCCTATCTCGCTGTATTGTGCGGATGAAACCGATGGTGAGACTTTACGTGCCTGCGAACAGATCAATGAGTCGCTTTATAAATACGAGTTAGGTGGTGTGGCTGCCGAGCCCAACCTGGCGACTGCCTGCACTCCGAATACGGAGTTGACTGAGTATACCTGCACCCTTGGTGCGGGCATCAAATTCTCTGACGGCTCAACCTTGGATGCCAATGACGTAACCATGTCGTTAATTGTTCAATGGGATGCGTCAAGTCCCTATCATGTAGCGCGCACGGCTACTTTTGAGTATTTCAATGCTTTGTGGGGTGCTTTCTTGAATGCACCTCCAGCAACTCCTTAAATTAACGGAATCGCATTGATTCAATATCCCCGGTGGAGAATATTTACTCCACCGGGGAGACTCCTTAAATAATGTTTACCTATATATTGCGGCGTATATTATCGAGCATTCCGGTCTTATTTGGGATTCTCGCTGTCACCTTTATCCTCGCTCGGGCGATCCCGGGCGATCCCTGCCGCGCCATGTTGGGTGAAAAAGCTACTCAAGCGGTTTGTGACCAGTTTATCCACCGGCATGGCCTGGATAAGCCAATCCTGACCCAGTTTGGGATCTATGTTAGCGAAATTGTACGTGGCGATTTTGGAGAGTCATTACGCTATGGGAAACCCGTGACGGTTCTAATGAGTGAGCGGTTGCCGACTACGCTGGAGCTGACCTTTGCCGCCATGGGTTTCAGTATTTTTGTGGGGATTCCGCTCGGGATCATCTCAGCCGTACGGCAGAATTCTTTGATCGATATTGGCACGATGGTTGTGGCTAATATCGGAATATCTATGCCTGTGTTCTGGTTGGGTTTAATGCTGGCATATGTGTTTGCTTTATTGTTGAGAGGCACACCTTTCCAATTACCACCGTCTGGGCGGCTTTCTCCAGGGATATCCCCAGATCCATTTTACGTGGTATGGGGTTTGCATGTTACTTCGCAAGGTTTATTGAGCGTCCTGAATTTCATAAGCCGACTTAATATGCTGAATGCGATTCTGATCGGGCGCCTGGATATTTTCTGGGACTCATTCAAGCACATCCTCTTACCAGCAGTGGCAGTGGGTACGATTCCGCTGGCATTGATTGCGCGCATGACCCGCTCCAGCATGCTGGATGTTTTAGGACAGGATTATGTACGCACTGCGCGTGCAAAGGGTTTACCGCGTTACAAAGTGGTAATGAAGCACGCTTTACGGAACGCTCTATTGCCTCTGGTAACGATCATCGGGTTATCCCTGGGCAGTTTTTTAGGTGGGGCAGTGCTTACTGAGACAATCTTCAACCTCTCAGGAGTGGGGCGTATTTTATATGATGCCATCACTGCGCGCGATTACATTATTGTCCAGTCTTTCACGGTAGTGATTGCCATCTTCTTCGTTGTTTTAAATCTCATCGTTGATATTTCATATTTATATCTTGACCCCCGTGTTCGGTTAGAATGACCCAATGAGTGATGTTGCGAAAAGTAAAACGACCAGTCAGGTCAGAATACTGGATGCGGAAAAGTTAAGCACCGAAAAACCGGTTACCCTGTGGGGGACTGCCAGGCGGCGCCTGTTTAAACGTAAATCGGCAATTTTGGGAATGATTATTCTGGGCCTTCTGGCCCTCGTGGCGATCTTTGCTCCCTGGTTAGCCCCGTACCCACCGGATCAGGTGCTGATCGGGATTGAAAATGTAAAGGTCCGACAGGCTCCCTGCATTCACCTCTTGGGCTGCCCGGCAGACCAGCCGCAGCATTTTATGGGTATCGACGGAAATGTGCGTGACGAATTCAGCCGCGTGATTTTTGGAGCTAGGTTAAGCTTGATCATTGGCTTCACCTGTGTCACGTTTGCAATAATTATTGGGACGGTGCTCGGGGCATTGGCGGGTTATCTGGGAGGCTGGGTGGATAACGTAATCATGCGCGTCATGGATGTGCTGCTGGCTTTCCCGTCGCTTCTTTTAGCAATTGCCATTGTCACCATCCTAGGACCTGGGCTAATCAACGCTTTGCTGGCGATCGGTATCGTCTCCATCCCGGCATATGCGCGTGTAACGCGCTCAGCAGTATTAACCACCCGGGAAATGGAATTCGTGGAAGCCTCACGCTCTTTGGGTGGTAACACACTGTATATCCTATTCGGGCGTATCCTGCCAAACTCGCTGACACCGCTTATCGTCCAAGGCACTTTAGGAATCGCTACTGCAATTCTGGATGCAGCTGCGCTGTCTTTTCTGGGGCTGGGTGCGCAACCACCTACTCCCGAATGGGGATCCATGCTGAGCGCGGAACGCAACCAGGTATTCACCGCTCCGTATCTGGTTTTTTACCCCGGATTGGCGATCATGTTGGTGGTGCTTTCATTCAACTTGCTGGGCGATGGTTTACGTGATGCCCTCGATCCACGCTTGGCAATGAAGTACAAATAATCCCACAAGATAGCTTCATTACAACTGAATAAGTACATCCACGAGTAGAAATCGTCAAAGTCGTTTATCAATGGGGTATCCCTTATATCCAGGATTTTTCTGCAAGTATAATAGTCAGCCAGCCAATCTGGTATATATTCAAACAAACATGAGGAGATGAGGAATGACACAAGATCAACCAATTGCTCCTTTTGACTGGTTCGCAAATCAATTCACCTCTAAACGCCGAGAGGAATTTATTGAAAAGATCTACCCTTATATGAAAGCATATCTGAAACCAGGTGATCGTGTGGTGGATCTCTGTTGTGGTGCTGGTCCAATCGCCATTTTCCTGAAAGAGCAAGGTATGCAGATCACCGGTATTGACCTCGCACCGGGTCTGATTGCCCTGGCACGTCAAGAAGCTGTCAAACGGGGAGCGAAGGCTAATTTCATACAGGCCAATATCCTGACCTATCCACTGGGGGAAGGGATTTATCACCTGGCGGTATGCTTCGGGAATGAGATCTGTGATTTTCCCCACCAGAGCTTTCCCCTGTTCCGGGACCGGGTTTTCGACGCGCTAAAACCCGGGAGTCCCTTTATCCTTGAGTACATTGATGGATTGAAAAGAGTGGCCTTTATGAGTGAGCCAAAAGAGGTAGTTGAACAGGGTCTGGACAGTCAAATCGTTCGCCGTTTCATCGAATACGATCCTGTGATTAGTGCATACAAGATGGAGTATCGTCGCCTGTCAACGAATGAGACATACGAAGGTACGGAGTATGTTTACATCGGGCCATTGATTCGATTGTTGATGGAGGTGAGATTTGAGTTTGTTCAATCGATCCGGTTAGATCATAGTTTTATGGACATGTATATCAAGCGGTGAGATGATTTGATATCTCCACCATGGGTTTGTTTTGTAATGAGCTGGCTAACATTGCCTCCAACGGATTGTGGCTTCACCGTTGAGGGTGCGCACCAGCTTTACCAGAAGTCATGCGATAATGCAAACGAGTCTCGCCGTTCCCGCTATTACCACTGAGCCCATCCGTTGGACGGCGAACATCCAAGATATTGGATGGGGAATTTTATCAATTAGGTGGAACTAGCCTAAAGACTTATTAGTGTACATGAGGCCATTGGGGTTAATTATTACAATTTACCTGTGACCAGGCTAGTAGACCGTCAAAGCTGAAACTCAAACTGGTATGAATATTGCTCCTTGGGA
>CAZXPK010000100.1:6284-13265 GCA_964642565.1 uncultured Anaerolineaceae bacterium | reverse complement strand
GAATCATATTTTCTTTAAACGCGATAGGGGTTGTCCCTCTTTTTGGACAGCCCCTATTTCTTGGATGAAGATTTTTATTTACCCGCCGTAGCCGGTAGGGATGCTGCCATCGAGCAGACCTTTACCGATCTCGGTGATCTTGTCCTTGACAGCCTGTGGGATGGTGCTGTCAAAATCGTGGTAGGGAGCCAAACCAGCGGCACCATAAAAATTGCCAGCTGGGAAAGTACCAGCATTTGCACCCTTGATGAGGTCAAACAGTCCCGGGGTGATGAGCTTCATAGCACTGGAAAGCAGGCAGGGGTGAGCCTCGGGGACGGTCTCCCACTGGTCACTATCGACACCGATGCAGAACAAGCCTGGGTGGCTGGCGACTTCGATCAGCGCACCGTTACCGGTCTTGCCACCGGCGCCGAAGACCACGTCAGCGCCGTTCTGGATCGCCTGGGCAGCAGTGGTGGCACCCCATTCAGGATCGGTGAAGGCCACATCCAAACCACCCGGGTGGTAGGTGGAGATGACATTGATGTTGGGGTTGATATATTTGGCACCCGCTTCATAACCCTCTTTGAAGGCTACTACAGGGGGAACCAGGTCGGTTCCGAGCACAGCTGCGACGGTGCCGGTCTTGGTCATCTGGGCGGCCAGGGCGCCAGCCAGGAAGCCTGATTGGTCTTCATGGAAGATCAGACCAATTACGTTGGGCACAACTTCGGTCCATTGGCCCTGGTCTACACCGATGAACTTGATATTCGGGTTGGCTTTAGCGACCTCAGTCGTGGCGGTGCCCAGGGCGTAGCCAACGGTCACGATGATGTCATAACCCTTGTCAAGGAATAACTGCATGTTGGCGGCGTAGTCCTTGGCGTCTTTGGTCTCAACATAGTTGATAACTGCGCCCAGGTCAGTTTGAGCCTGCTGAACCGCTGCCCAGGCTGACTGGTTGAAGGACTTGTCATCGATCTCGCCCACGTCCGTAACCAGACCCACGCATAGTACATCAGTTTTGGCGCAGTCGGCCTCGGTCGGGGCGGCAGCCTTGCAGGCAACCAGGAACATGCTGGCTATCATGATGACAGCCATTACTATAGATAACTTCTTATACATAACATTCTCCTCCTAAAGAGTTTGGGTGAAAAGGTTGGTTTTTCCCGAAAGGGACACTCATAGTATAGCAAGAAGCAGCCAGATTGGCAATGGTGTTATTAATATCCTTGTTGATTGATTAAATACCTATATAGACCCTGGCTAATTGTACTCGCATATCCCATCAGGGGCGAAATTCACCCGTGGTTAAATCCACTCCTGTATCAATGAACCCAGCCTGCATGTCGGATAAAATCTGCCCAGCCAATCTCTGCTTACCCGGGGTAAAAAGCGCCATGTTGGTGTGGGTGAATTGAATGGGCACAACCAGCGACTGACCACCGGTAAGGCTGCCATCCAAGAGACCTTCCACCTGACTTTGGATTAGGGGAAATGGGTCGGTGGTCAGCGAAACGACCCAACTCGAACGGGCAGCCTGTGGAGGATCTCCGCTGCTTATTATATTCACCCTGGCAGTTGCCAGGATGGAGAGCATAGATTCATCGCCCGTCCCGGGATAGACATACACCGTTACGGCAGCATGATCAACCATGTAATTGGCAGCTTCCTGCCATTCAGCTGTGGAGGCAGTGGATGGTAGCTCGATATACAGTGGATACTCATAGAAGGGAGGGTGGGCTGGGCGGCACAAACCGCAGAAATAGATCACCCCATTGAGGAAGCCCGTGCGGGTAGTGCGCCCTTCAACCGTATCAGACAGACTGATCACCCCCACGCGCCAGTCGTCAGAGAGCATGGCAGCGATCACGCCGGCGATGAAGCCCTGCTGGTCAGCCCTATCCCCATCTGCGCCGATCGAGGTTAAGTTGGGGGCAGCTTCCAACCCGGGGATGCCCAGTGCCAGGAACTGTGTATCAGGAGCTGAGGCAACCAATTCTGCCAGGCCTGGGTATGGCGGGACTGCCACCACCAAGCGAAGCGCAGGGATCAGGTCGTTACCCGTTAGCTGCTGTCTGACCTGCCAGCGCAGGCCTGCTCGGATAATGACATCGTTAAGGGTGGTCTGAAGGCTGCTTACTTGGGCCTGGTCAGCTCCCGAAGCAGCCAGCAGGACCGCCATGAGTGGCTGAGGAGTGGGCGTGGGCGTAAGGGTGGGAGTTGGAATGACGGTGACGGTCGGGCTGGGGGAGGGGGTGAGGGTGGGTTTGGTTGTGGGGATGACGTTACCGCAAGCAGATAGCAGCCAGCTCAGGCAGGCGAGCAGGATGAAAAATTTAATATACTGGGTATAAAACTTCAAGGAAAATTGCTCCATCAATGTGGTCGGCGCGAATTGTACTACAAGGCAGGTGAATTGAGGTGACCGGTATAATCATCGGTTAAAATTCGTTGGGGTATAATAAGTTCATGATCGAGCTGAACATCCCAGGGCGAGGTTTGATCCAGCTGCAGCATCTGGTTTGTGACGTCAATGGCACCCTGGCAGTGGATGGGCAGCTCCTGGATGGTGTGAAGCTAAGTTTATCTAATCTTTCCGACCGCCTGACCCTGCACCTATTAACTGCAGATACACATGGAAAGCAAGACATCATCGACCAACAGCTCGGGCTAAGGGCTGTACACATCCAACCTGGGAACGAAGCAGAACAGAAAGAAAATTACGTACGGCAGGTGGGTGCTGGGACGGTTGTGGCGATTGGGCAGGGAGCAAACGATGCTGGAATGCTGCGGATAGCTGCCTTGGGGATCTGTGTGCTCTCACCCGAAGGGGCGGCAGTGGAAACCCTGATGGGAGCGGACCTGGTCGTCACCAATATCTACGAAGCTTTAGAAATCCTCGAAAAACCACTCAGGATTGTAGCCACTTTACGTAAATGAGCCTACCCAAGACTGAATATATCCCAGATGATCCTGATCTGATGCCGCCAGCACGGCGGAGACGGGCACGCCGGCTGCTAGCACCCCTGGAAGCAGACGAGCGCGCTATTGTGCTGGACCAGCTGAGGCAGCGAACATCACCCAGCTTTGATTTCTTCCTGTTCTCCGTGTTATCGGGAATCATCTTCTGTTTCGGTCTGATGCTGGATTCTCCCGCCATGTTGGTTTTGGGAGCTGTTTTTACCCCATTGATGGCACCTGTGATCGGTCTTTCCCTGGCGACGGTAGTTGGCTCATATAAATTCTTCTTCCGCAGCCTGGTGGGTTTACTAATCGGATGCTGGATGGTATTTATTGTGGGGATTGCGGCAGGGATGTTGGGACGCGTTTGGATGCCAGCATCCTTGACCCAGGCGCATTTGAATGCCGAGCTCTCAGCGATCAACTTCATTGTTTTGACCGTCGGGGCGATCTTAACCGCAGCGACCATGGTTCATCACGAGCGCAGCCCAGCCGCCCCAAGCGTGGCACTGGCTTACACGCTATACCTGCCTCTGGTAGTGGCGGGCTTTGGTTTGGGCAGCGGTGTACCGCATCTATTCCCAGATGGATTGGTTGTATTCGCCATTCACCTTGCCTGGGGGGCATTGCTTGGCGCGATAACCCTGGCAATCCTTGGTTTTCGCCCGATGACCATCTTCGGTTATACCCTGGGGGGAGTCGTCACATTGATCGGGGTGGCACTGGTGATCGGTGTGGGTGCCTTCAGCACAACCCTGGGATGGTTTGGAAGCCCGCTGGCCGTCGCGACCTATACACCTACAGCCACATACACCCTTACACCCATTCCACCGACCGTGACCAAAACAGCCACGCCGGTGCCTCCAACCCTCACGCCAACCGTCACCCTTACCGCCACGCGAACATCTATCCCAACCGAAACATTCACTCCCACCCCTGTGCCGGTTTATGCCCGCATTGGTCCGGAAGAGGGAGCACTCCTGCGATCGGGGCCTGGATTCACTGAATCCATCCTGTACCCGGGCGTCATACAAGGGACCCTGGTACAGCTACTGGGGGCCGCACAAGAGGTGGAGGGTTATTTGTGGGTTCAGGTGCTGGTGATCGAGGATGGCAGAGAAGGGTGGATGTTACAGTCGCTGCTGTTCATCGCAACCCCAGAGCCCAACTGGTAAGCACCCACTAAATCCAATTTAATTTACCCACGAACACCACCAGGCAGATCATGTCAAAGCCGAGAATGCTGCTGACGGTGAAGGCTTTTTGCCGTACAGTGGGCATATCGAGCACCCAGAACGAGACCAGGAAGAAGGGCAGGTAACCAATCAGGAAGATCAACCAGGGGGCAGCGACATTCCACCAGGTATAGTCCCAGGTGAGTGCGCCAGCGGCGTTCAGGAGCAACTCGACGATGACACAGAAAATCGAACCAATGATGGCAAAGACCAGGCGGTTGGGTAGCCCAAGAACCTTGAGGTTTCTGTCGGCTGGCAGCATTTTAGAGAAGGCGACCCCGGCAATGGCGAACATGAAACAAATTTCGATGTTCAAGCCAATCAGCAGTAGGAAGGCCGTCCGACCGGGAGCACCCCAGACGGGGGCGTAATTGGTGAAGTGAAAAACGAGCCCGTTCCAAATTTCGTTGAACCAATCCATACCCCAAAAGGCGAGACCGGCAAAAACAAGGTTCCAATTTCGCCGTTCGACCTCGACGGCATAGACATAGACAATGAGAGCAAACAGCGTTATGACGTACCATTGAAAGGTGCCTGGGTTGCGTAAGATTGCAATGGCTTGGGTTGCGGAATCAGTGGGCATAGGATATCTCCTTTTGACTTGCGAATCTCAATTCCAATATTTAGATATATTCTTGTTTACAAATTTGATTAAGTTTAGTCAAAATATTATATACTTATTGAAGGTTATAGAGAAAGGAGAATGCAATGTCAATTCATAAATGGCTTTTACCGATCCTCTTAATTCTATCTATCGTTCTAGCATCCTGCGGTACACAAGCAACCCCTCAAGCACAAGAACCGGTTGTGTTACGCATTGGCTGGCTGGGCGTACCGGATACGCTGAACCCGGCATATGCGTTCCTGACCGAAGCCTACACCACTTTTGATTTAATTTATAACCCCTTGACGACTGAAAGCCCCACTGGGGAGTATGTAGGTGGTCTGGCTAAAGAGTGGACCCACTCCGATGATGGTCTAACCTGGACATTCACACTTAAAGACAATATCAAGTGGCACAACGGAGAGAAATTCACCGCCAGTGATATGGTCTGGGCACTCAACCAATATATCCAAAATCCAGATGGCTGGGCAGCCTTCTCCGGTTATGTGATTGGCTTTGTTGAAGCTAAGGTGCTCGATGAAAAAAACCTGCAAGTAATCCTGGAGGCACCAATCAGCAACATGGAATATCGCCTTTCATTCCTGTATGCAATCTACCCGAAGGATTTCGAAGGGTTTACCACTCCCGAGGAATTGCAAAATTTCAATAATTTCAATGCCATCGGCACCGGACCCTTCAAGATCAGCACGTTTGACAAAGATAAGAGAATCATGATCCTCGATACCAATACAGATTATTTCGATGGGCGAGCCAAGATCGACCAGGTCATTTTCCAGACTTTTGACAATGCTGATGCTATGGTGCAGGCGCTTAAAGTTGGCGACATCGATATGATCACCGAAGTGCCACCGAGTGCTTATGCCACGGTCAGCGGTTTTGAAAATGTCAAGGCGATTTCTACGCCAGGGCGCTATTTCGAGGAATTGATCATCAACTCAGTGTCTGCCACTAATGACCCGGCTCCCAACCGTAATCCGGCATTGGAAGACCCTCAGGTACGCCTGGCTATGGCTTATGCGATTAACAAACCTGACCTGGTGTCAATCGTCCTGCAGGGTTTGGGTGAGCCCGGAGATTCGATAGTCCCACCCACATTAGGGGGAGGCTTCTGGCACGATCCTAATATCAAGGACGTCAGCTTTAGCGTGGACGAAGCAAATCGCATCCTCGAGGAAGCTGGTTACATCCTGGGCTCAGATGGGGTACGCACCAAGGGAGACCTCAGGCTTGAATTCCGCCTGCAATTTCCTTCGGATAGTTCCGTCGCCCCACGTGCGGCAGACTTGATCACCGGGTGGTTCGGGGAGGCCGGTATTAAGGCCAATCCCGAGGCGGTCGATCCGGATGCCTTAACTGCCCTCGTTACACCAACTGGTGATTATGACCTTGTTATCTGGGGGTGGGGACCGGACCCCGATCCAGATTTCATCCTCAGCGTCATGACCACTGACCAGTTTGTAGAGGGAGGCTGGAGCGACAGCGGTTACTCAAACCCCGCATATGACCAGCTTTACATGGATCAGCAGACTATTTTAGACAAAAACCAACGCCAGCAGGTCATCTGGCAAATGCAGGAGATGGTCTACAATGACCGTCCGTATATTGTCCTCTGGTATGATTACATGCTTGAGGCATATCGTTCGGATCGTTTCGCGGGATTCGTCGTATCGCCGTTAGCGATTGAAGCAGCAGTGTCTCTAGTTCAGGTCGAGCCGGTTAAATAAATATATGAAGATTGAGGCGGGTGTCGACAACCCGCCTCAATCTATATTGCGGAGAAACCATGAACCGACGCGATTACCTGTTCCGCAAAGTTGCCCTCTCCCTGGTGACACTGATGGTTGTAATCGTAGTTAATTTTCTCCTGTTCCGCGTGCTGCCCGGAGACCCAATCCGATCGGTCATCGGGCGAAATGTGCGCATTCCACCAGAGACTCAAGCCGCATTACGAGAACAGTTTGGCCTGGACAAGCCGATATTTCCGGATCAATTCTTCGATACGATCGCCCAATGGGCGCGCGGAAACCTGGGTATCTCCTGGTCATTACGGGAACCAGTGAGCGAAGTTTTACTTTCCAAGCTTGGAAATACGGTTGTTTTGATCGGTCTCGGTCAAATATTGTCCATCCTATTTGGTGTTATCCTGGGGCTCATCGCTGGCTGGAAGCATAAAAC
>CAZXPK010000100.1:0-6184 GCA_964642565.1 uncultured Anaerolineaceae bacterium | reverse complement strand
CTTACAGCCAAGGCTAAAGGATTGAGCAACTGGCAGGTGTTAAGGCGGCACGCATTGAAAAATGCCATGCTCCCTATCGTCACATTGATTGCGCTTAATTTAGGTTTCACTGTCTCGGGTGCCATTTACATCGAGACCGTCTTCTCGTATGATGGCTTGGGTAAACTCTTCCAGACTGCGCTGACGAAACAAGATTATCCTCTCCTTCAAGGTGCCTTCCTGCTCCTGGCGGTCAGTGTGATCCTTGCCAACATGGTGGCGGATATCCTGTATACCTATCTCGATCCAAGGGTGAAGGCAACATAGCCATGTCTGAACGCGGGGTACTGCTCAAGCGCAACCTGCTCGACTTTTGGAAAGCGTTTCGTCGCAACCGGATCGGATTTGTGGGCGCATTCCTGGTAATTACAGCTGTCATTGTGGCAATCTTTGCCCCGTTAATTGCATCCTATGCACCAACCGAAACCGTCCGGGATGCTAATGGGGTTGGTCTAACCTTTGCTCCACCTTCCGTCCATGGACCACTGGGTACTGACGATGCCGGTCGCGATGTATGGACTCAACTGGTTTATGGGGCACGTATTTCATTGTCAATTGGTTTTCTTGCTGGTTTTATTGCGATGTTCATCGGCAGCCTGTTCGGCATCCTGGCTGGCTATTTCGGAGGCTGGGTCGATAATCTACTGATGCGTACAACAGATGTATTGTTGGTTATTCCAGATCTGCCCCTTATGTTGATTCTGGTAGCTACACTACGTCAATTGGACCTGCATATCTCGCCATTATTAATCATAATTCTCGTGATTGGTTTGCTATATTGGACCAGCACGGCGCGCCTGATCCGTTCTCAGGTGCTGACGATCAAAGAGCGCCAGTTTGTGGCACGGGCGCGTGCCATCGGTGCAGGTCACCTGCACATCATTCGTAAGCATATTATTCCTCAAGTCATGCCCTTGATCGTTGCCAACACGGTACTGATCCTATCGACTGCCATTCTGGTTGAATCAGGCCTGGCATTCCTGGGTCTGGGCGACCCAACAAAGCCTTCCTGGGGGACGATGCTCAATTTTGCTTTCGACCGAAATGCAATTACGAACGGAGCCTGGTGGTTTTATCTACCTCCGGGGCTGGCAATTGTTTGGGTTTCGTTGGGTTGTGTGTTACTGGGTAATGTGCTGGAAGAGATTCTCAATCCCCGCTTGACCTCCCACCACTTGGAAGGCGAACAAAATATGGTCACTCGTCCGATAGCGGAGGCGGAAGATTGTGCCTGAGATACTCTCCCCCCTCTTGCGTGTGCGTGGCTTGAGCACCGACTTTATTATGCCAGGTGGTGCAGCGGCTCATGCGCTTGAAGATGTTTCTTTTGATGTTTACCCAGGCCAGACATTGGGTTTGGTGGGGGAATCAGGCTGCGGAAAAACCACTACTTTGATGGCGGTCATGCGATTGTTGCCTGCTAATGGGCGAATTCCGGCGGGGCAGATTATTTTTGATGAAACTGACTTGCTCTCGTTGAGTGAGCGGGAGATGCGTCAATATCGCTGGAGAGACATAGCTATCATCTTTCAGGGGGCAATGAACGCATTAAACCCTGTCATACGTGTTGGAGACCAGATAGGAGAGGCAATTTTATTGCACAACCTGATGGATCGCGATGCGGCTGACCAGCGAGTTGATGAGTTGCTCGAGCTGGTCGGGATCCCAAAATCGCGTGGTGACCAATACCCCCACCAGTTTTCAGGAGGGATGCGCCAACGAGCAATGATTGCCATGGCGCTAGCATGCAAACCACGCCTGCTTTTTGCAGATGAGCCGACCACGGCTTTGGATGTGATGATCCAGGCACAGGTGCTCGAGCTGCTCAAGGGTATTCAACGCGAGCTGGGGTTGGCGATCGTCCTGGTAACCCATGACCTGGGTGTAGTGGCTGAAATCTGCGACACAGTGGTCGTGATGTATGGAGGGAAGGTGGCTGAGTACGGATCGAGTGATCAGGTGTATAACAACCCATTCCATCCATATACTCAACGGCTGCTGGAAGCCTTCCCCGACTTGAACCGTCCTTCCGGATCCCTGGCTTCGATCCCAGGCACACCACCACGGCTGACCGAATTACCACCCGGCTGTCGCTTTGAACCACGTTGTCATAAGCGAAAAGAACTTTGTGCACAAGTGGCACCCATACCAGTGGAAGTTTCCAAGGCAACCAGCGACCCCCGGACAATGAACAGGCACATCGTTGCCTGCCACTTGTGCCAGGGTTCGGAGGCAAAGGTCTGATGTCCTTACCAGCCCGACCTACACGCATGCTGGAAGTGAGCAAATTGTATAAATACTTTCCTATACGGCAATCGCTGGTTACCACTCTGTTACGCAGACCTCAGACCTACGTCAAGGCAGTAGATGGAGTATCTTTCTCCGTGGAACGTGGTGAAGTACTGGCATTGGTCGGTGAATCGGGTTGTGGCAAGACAACGATTGCCAAGACTTTGATCGGTTTGGAAGAACAGACCGGGGGAGAGATTTTATTCAACGGACAGAATGTTGGAGCCAGTGAACGCCGCTTACGCTCGGGGCTTGCACCTATTGAAGGCAGCGGACCAGGCAGTCGCGAGCACTTGGTCATGCCGAAGCTTACCATGAAGCGACTACGACAACACGCTCAGATGATCTTTCAAGATCCCTATGAATCGCTTAATCCACGTTCGACCATTTATGAGATCGTCGCCGAACCGCTGGTAGTCCATGGCATTGCCAAGCCAAGGGCAGAACGCGAGCAGCGCGTGAAGGCAGCATTGGAAGACGCTGGCTTGCGCCCAGCGGAGGATTATTTCTTACGATACCCGCATGAGCTTTCTGGTGGGCAACGCCAACGTGTGGTCATTGCCGGTGCAATGGTTCTACAACCCGAGTTACTCTTGGCGGATGAGCCGGTTTCGATGTTAGATGTATCGATCCGTGCCGAGATCCTCAATCTTTTGCACGAGCTGCGCCAGCATAAAGGTGTCAGTATTGTTTTCATTACCCATGACTTGAGCACAGTCGCTTATTTTGCTGACCGGATTGCGGTTATGTATCTGGGACGGATTGTGGAGATTGGTCCAACGGATGAGGTCTTGCGTAATCCACAACATCCATACACCAAGGCACTGCTCTCGGTTGTGCCGGTACCTAACCCGCGCCTTAGAAGAGAGCGTCTTATCTTGCAAGGTGAGACACCCAACGCGGCGGATATCCCTTCAGGCTGCCGTTTTCATCCCCGCTGCCCAGTGGTAATGGAGCAATGCAGTCAAATCGATCCAGATACGATTGAGGTCGATGTGAGTCATTTGGTTGCCTGTTTAAGGGTAAAAATCGGCTAATTCCCTCATGTAAAAAAAAGGGACGCCCCAGTTTGGGGAGGTATAAGCAGCCTGTTTGCAGGCGACGGGCGGTAATCTTACGCCATCAGATTTCCTGCTTCACGCAGCGTTTTAACGATATCCTCCGGCAGGATGGGTGGAGCGACTCCCATTGCTTTGCAGGTGAGGAGTTTGAGGGCGGTCACCTCAATCACATCGGTGATGTCGGCGGCACGGCGTAGATTACTGGCAGCCACCACCAGCCCGTGATTTTGCATCAGGACCGCAGAGCCAGTCCCCATGGCTTTAGCGACTGCATCCCCCAACTCGTCGGTGCCCGGCATAATGAAGGGTACGACAGGGATATCACCGAGAAAAGCTGATTCGAGCGATATTGGCAGGAACCTGGTCCCGGTGAGGGCCATGAGGGTGGCCTGAGGGGCATGAGTATGGACCACGGCGGTAATCTCAGGCCTGGAGCGATAAATGGAACAGTGGACGCGGCGCTCACTGGAGGCCGAATAACCTGTCTCGTTTTTAATGGCACCCTGCAGGTCAATCCGCACCATCATTTCAGGGTGCAGGTCGCCTTTAAATATGGCGCTGGGTGTGATCCAGATTTCGTCAGGGTTATCTTCACAGCGAGCGCTGATGTTGCCGCCGGTGGGGGTAAGCAGGCACCTGGTGTATAACTCGGTCGCTATTTGCACGATCTGTTGGCGCAGGTCATTATTCATAACAGCTCCTTATTTGGCAACCCAGCCACAATCCACCAGCCAATCGGCTCCGGTAACGAACGAGGCACCTTCACTGGCAAGGAAATAGATTACAGTGGCAATTTCCGCCGGGTCTGCCCAGCGCTTGAAGGCCTGCTCAGCCTCGCGCTCCTGCTTGACAGCCTCGAATGGAAGGCCCGTACGCCTGGATTCAAGGTCGATATCACCACGCAACATGGGGGTATCCACCGAGCCGGGGCTGATGGAGTTGACGCGGATATTGTAAGGTGCCAGCTCCCAGGCCAGGGCACGCGTCATGGCTATGATGGCGCCCTTGGTTGCCCCATACATGACATGATCCGTCTGCCCCACATGACCTGAGACAGAACCCATATTGATAATTACCCCGCTCATCTGCTGCTTCATGAGCGGCAGCACATATTTGCACAGCAAGAAGTGACCGCCGAGGTTGATGTTGGTAGTGCGTTGGAACTCCTCCCAGGTGATTTGATCGAATGGCTTGACCAACACCACCCCGGCATTGTTGACCAGGACATCTATGCGACTGTATTTCTCACCGACAACCTGGATACACTCAGCCACACGCAGCTCATCCGACACATCACAACCCATGAAGGTGCATTCACCACCTTTTTGGTTGATCTCCTGGGCAACCAGCTTCCCCTCGGGAAGCACATCCAACCCAACCACGACAAAGCCGTGCCCGGCAAACTCGCGCAGCGTGGCTGCGCCAATCCCACGGGCACTGCCGGTGATAACGGCGACCTTTTTATCTGAGCTCATCCTGCCCTCCTTGGAGTCCGACCAACTTGCGCGCCTGCTTGATGGTTGCCAGTGAGCGACCGATCGCCCGGGCAATTTCGGCGGTTTCGCTTACCAAATCATGCGTGGGGACCACTTTGCCAGCATGGTTGAACGGATAATCTTCCGTACCCACGCGCACATGGTCACCCATCAAAATAGCTGCGGTAAGGATATCCCGCTGCCCCTCGCCCATGATGCTGACGTTGCAAACGCAGCCGGCAGGCATAAGCTTGCGCCGGTAGATATACTCTTCGACAGTCGCTGGTGACCAGGTGCCTCCAGGCCAGCCAAAGAACAGGGTGGTTACGTAGGGAGGCTTGAGCAGACTCTGCTCAAGCAGGTAGTTCAGATTCCAGATCGAGCCCGCATGCCAGACCTCGAATTCAGGGATGAGGCCATATTTATGATTCAACCGGGCGCACTCAGTCAGCTCCTGGCGGGAATGCAACACAGAGGTTTCCGTCAGAGCGAAGGCTTCATCATGATGGTTCAAGATAATCGAAATCATGTCCGCCTTGTTTTCATAAACCTCCATCCGTTCAGGGATGGGCAGGCTGGACATGCCGCATTGAATAATGATCTTAGTCTGGCTGCGTATCGCCTGGATCGTTTCAGCCCACCTGCCTTCAGCATGGGTATGAAGGATGGTGGCCCCGTTCTCATAACATTGCCTGGCTTCAGCGGCGATTGCCTCTGGCGTTCGTGGGTATTCCACATCCGGATGAAGCCAACTGATATTGGGCGTGGCAATAATGATCAATGGCTGCATGGCTATTTCCTTCGAATAGATGGTGTGTTTATGAAATTATAGTATGGAAGGGGATAATGGATGCATGGCATTGTAATCCATTTTTGTTTATGTTATAGTTTGGCGGGCAATGGGTCAGTTTTCAACCCGTCAGGTCAGGGTAACCCGGTACCTATCATTCCTGCGCAGGAAGGAAGACGTTATGCCGCGAAAGATTCAAGCTGGTTTGATCGGGTTGGGGGCAATATCATTTGCGCACGAAGCTGGTTTCAGTGAAATGGGGGAAACTTGCGAGATCGCCGCCATGTGTGACATCAACAGTGAAGCAGTCAATCAGCGCATCGGGATGTATGAGGGGTGTGAAGGGTATACGCGCTACCAGGACCTGTTGAATAACACACATGTAGACCTGGTTGATATCACCGTGCCGCATGAGATGCACTATGAGATTGCCAAGGCAGCTATCGAAATGGGAAAGCATGTTTTGGTGGAGAAACCCATTGCGGTAAAATCAGAGCAGGGTGCAGAGCTGATTGACCTGGCCAGGGAAA
>CAZXPK010000099.1:0-13388 GCA_964642565.1 uncultured Anaerolineaceae bacterium | reverse complement strand
GGCTATGGCACGTGCGGTGTTGGGAAAATCTCCCGTGATCATGATGGTGCGGATACCTGCCTTGGTCGCTTTTACCAGAGCGGGCGTCACCTCCGGACGAGGTGGATCGATCATCCCCACCAACCCAATGAAGATCATGCCTTCTTCCAGACTTTCCAAGTCTTCCATATTGGGCATGGTCTGGCTCACCCGGTAGGCTACCCCCAGCACACGCAAGGCATCCTGGGTCATTTTATCGTTGGCATTCAGGATGCGCATACATTGCTCTTCCGTCAGGGGTACCGATGTATCATCCATGCGTTGGTAGTAGGAGCAAAGATCAAGCACAACATCCGGTGCGCCCTTGATTGCCACCACGTACCCACTGGTCTCATGGTGGTAGAAGGGCGAGAAATCCTCCGGTGTGGACGCCCGGATTTTATGGACAGTGATCATGCGCTTACGTTCAGAATCGAATGGCACTTCTTGAACGCGAGGGTAGGCATGATTCAACGGCCTGGGTAGAGCTCCCGCTTTGGCTGCCGCCACCACCAGTGCCCCTTCGGTCGGATCACCGGTCATGCGGTAGGTTTGCTCTTCCTCGATCGAGCCGGAGATGGTCAGCTCAGAGTCGTTGTTCAATGTCCCCACCCACAAAGCGCTACGCACTGCCGGGTATGCATCCAGTTCCACGGGCTTGCCATTCTCCTGAAACTCACCACTCAGTGTGTGCCCCTTCCCTGTGATGGACAGGTACCTGCCATCCACCCAGATGCGTGTGAGGGTCATCTCGTTCTGGGTCAGGGTGCCGGTCTTATCGGAACAGATCACTGTGGTGGAGCCAAGCGTTTCCACCGATGAAAGCCGGCGGATGAGCGCATGGCGTTGAATCATCTCGTGCATCCCGAGCGCCAGGCTGATCGTCACCACCGCCGGTAGACCTTCCGGCACTGCTGCGATTGCCAGCCCCACTGCCAGCATGAACATGGTGATGATCTCACCCTTGGCAGCTTTCAAGTATGCCAGCACTCCCCCTCCGCTGGCGGTAATCAAGCCAAGGTCGGTGAAGCGTAGGATTGCCACCACAAACACCACCCCACAAATGGTCAGGGTTGCCCACCCCAAGAGCTTGCCCAGCTGGTTCAGTCGCTGCTGCAGAGGGGTGGGCTCATTCTCCACAGCTTGCAGCATCTCGGCAATCAACCCGATCTGCGTACGCATACCGGTGCCGACCACTACCCCCCGTCCGCGCCCGTATGAGACCAGCGTGCCCATAAAGGTCGTGTTCTTGCGGTCCCCCAGTGGGATGTCTGCCTGCAGGTGTATATTAGCGTCCTTTTGCACCGGGACTGATTCGCCTGTCAGGGCAGCTTCCTCAATTCGCAGGTTGGCAGCTTCCAATAAGCGGATGTCTGCCGGGACGTAGTTGCCCGCCTCCAGCAGGACAATATCGCCCGGCACCAGCTGGGTGGAAGGCACCGATTGCCTTTGCCCATTACGTAAAACTTGGGCATCCGGTGCGGCTAATTTCTTCAATGCTGCCAGGGCTTGCTCAGCGCGTCGCTCCTGGACCACCCCCAGCGTGGCATTCAAGATCACGATTGCCATGATGGCGGCTGCTTCTTCCCAATCGCCCAAAATAGAAGAGATGACTGCCGCCACGATCAGCATGATCACCACGAAACTTTTAAACTGGTCGATCAACATCTGCCAGAAGGTCACACCGGGTGCTTCGGTAAGCTGGTTTGGTCCATAGCTTTCCAATCGGCGCGCTGCCTCCTCGGAAGTCAGTCCGGTCTCCGGTGGGGTAGCCAGCTGCTGTAGGATCTGATCAGACGTCAGGGCATGCCAGCTTATCTGAGGCTGGCTTACGGATGATGATGTTGGTTTGTCGATGCTCATCTGGTTCTCCAGAGTGTGATTCCTCCCAGCAGTTTGGCAGAGGGCACACGAATTATAGCAGAGGATATGAAGGGTGATAAAATTTATAAACCACAAGCAGGCAGGCAAACCATAGATAATCTTAGGTTTTTTATGACCCTCTGTGGATAATGCTAAAGGAGAACGACCATGGCCTATCAAATCATTAGTGTGCCTAAGACAGGTGAAAAGATCAGAATTGTCGGAGGCAAACTATCTGTACCTGACCACCCCATCCTGCCTTTTGTGGAAGGAGATGGCACGGGTCGCGACATCTGGCGTGCTTCACAGCGCGTATTTGACGCGGCCGTCAGGCTGGCTTACGCTGAAACACGAAAAATCGAGTGGATGGAGGTCTTCGCTGGTGAGAAAGCCTATCAAAAGGTCGGTTCTTGGCTCCCGGATGAAACGGTCCAGGCTTTCATGGAGTTCCTGGTGGGGATCAAAGGCCCCCTCACCACCCCCATCGGCGGAGGTATCCGTTCCCTGAATGTAGCGTTGCGTAAAGCCCTCGATCTATACGTCTGCCAGCGCCCGGTGCGTTACTTTGCCGGAGTACCTTCACCCGTCAAACACCCTGAATATGTGGATATGGTCATCTTTCGCGAGAACACCGAGGATATCTATGCTGGGATTGAGTTCGAGTATGGGACGGAAAGTAACCAAAAATTCATGCACATACTTAAGGAAACTTTTCCAGCTGAATATGAAAAAATGCGTTTTCCTGAAACGGCCGGGGTTGGCATCAAGCCCGTGTCCAAAGAGGGCACGTTCCGACTCGTTCGTTCCGCCATCCAATGGGCACTTGATAATAAACGCCGCTCAGTCACCCTGGTACATAAAGGAAACATCATGAAGTATACTGAGGGTGCCTTTCGAAATTGGGGATACGAACTGGCTATAACCGAATTCAGTGATCAAGTGTACACCTGGGCAGAGTGGGATCGAACCAAAAATGGGAAAGGTGAAGATGCTGCCAATATCGAGCAGGATTCTGCCCTGCGCGCTGGTAAAATGTTGGTCAAGGACGTGATCGCAGACATCGTTTTTCAACAGACCATTACCCGGCCGCGCGAATTTGACGTCTTGGCGACAATGAACCTGAACGGCGATTATCTATCAGATGCCCTGGCAGCCCAGGTGGGTGGGGTTGGCATTGCGCCGGGAGGAAATATCAACTACACCACCGGGCATGCAGTCTTTGAAGCCACCCATGGCACAGCCCCGAAATATGCCGATAAAGATGTGGTTAACCCGGGTTCGCTGATCCTTTCGGGTGAAATGATGTTCCGCTACATGGGTTGGAATGAGGCTGCAGACCTGATCGTCAAAGGGATGGAAGGCGCGATTGCAGCCAAGACGGTAACCTATGACTTTCATCGCCAGATGGATGGGGCTACCCTGCTTAAATGCTCCGAGTTTGGTGATGCAATCATTCAGCATATGGCAAGATAAGTTATATTGTATTGCTCATAGGGTTATTACCTTAAAAACCTCACAATGTAGGATAATCCAGATGGGTGTTTTTGTTCATATCATCGGGTGACATTCCGCCTCGCCAATAATGACCTAAAACACCTCACAATTAGGAGATTTTTTGTGAAAATATACGCAATTTAAAGCTATATTTTGCGTTTCAAAAATGAGAAGGAGTATGCAGAAATATGACAACGACTGAGAAGGAATTGATCAAGGCGCTGGAAGCCATCCCGTGGTTCCAGATGTTGGCTCCCGAACACTTTACCAAAGTCCTCAGCATAGCAAAAATCTTTAAATTTGAGGCAGGTCAGGTAATCTTCCACGAGGGTGACAAAGAGGATTATCTCTATGTGGTGCTGGAAGGTCGCGTGGCTATCGAAATGAGCGTCCCGGGCCACGGCCGGATACGGATCCTCACCGCCGAGCCAATGGAAGAGGTTGGCTGGTCGAGCGTGACCCCGGTGGTCCGCCAGCGCACTGCTGGTGCGCGCGCCGTCTTACCCAGCCGCCTGGTGGCATTTGATGCCAGTGACCTGCGTAGGATGTGCGATGAAGACCATGACTTTGGTTATTTTGTGATGCGCCGCCTGGTAAACGTGGTTGCGGGTCGCCTATTGACCGGACGCTTGCAGCTGCTGGATATGTTCGCCAACCCCGTCGAACATAAAGAGGAATAGCATGGCTGAAATCCAATTAACTGTGGGCTCAACCGTAGCCTTGCCCAAGGCTGCCTTGGAGGGGCTGGTCGCTAATTTGCACCGGATGGGTTACCGGGTCATCGGACCGCAAATCGAGGACGCAGCCATAGTGTATAAGCCGCTGGAGAGTACTCGAGATTTACCAAAAGGTTATACCAGCCAACAGGATGCTGCTAGTTATCACCTGGTTTATACCGGACATCAACGCTACTTTGACGCCACCCCGGGTGCGCAATCCTGGAAGCAATTTTTCTTCCCACCTCAGACAGAGCTTGCCAGTTATAAGCGAAAGGATAATGGAGGCTGGCAGATAGAAGAACAGAGTAAAGACCTGACGCCTCTTGCCCTGTTCGGCGTCTACCCGTGTGACCTGGCCGCGATCCAAATACAAGACCGTATCTTCCTGCGGGAAGAATGGAAAGATCCCGTCTACTGGGCTCGTCGCCAAAGTGCGTTTATCATGGCAGTCAACTGCCTGCACCCATGTGGAACAAGTTTTTGCGCCTCCATGGGTACAGGGCCTAAAGCCGGCCCAGGCTTTGACCTTAACCTTACCGAGCTGGAGGATGTGTTCTTAGTAGAGCTCGGTTCCGAAGGTGGGCGGTTGGTCATGGAAGGAATGCCAATCCTGCCCACCAGTGCATTCTGGCTGCAGGCAGGGCAAAAAAGTTTGGATGAAGCGAGCACAAAAATGGGCCGCACCCTGCCCGAGCCACAGGCATTACCTGACCTGTTGCTCAACAACCTGGATGCCCAGCAGTGGGACGATGTGGCACGACGGTGCATGAGCTGTTCTAGCTGCACTCAGGTGTGCCCAACTTGCTTCTGTTGGGATGCCACCGATACCACTGACCTGACCGGTCAGACTGCGCGTCGCGAGAGGGTGTGGGATTCATGCTTCAACCAGGATTATTCCTATATCGTGGGAGGTAATTCACGCCCCAATACCCGTTCGCGCTACCGTCAATGGCTGACGCATAAATTTGGCTCCTGGTATGCCCAGTTTGGTACTTCGGGCTGTGTTGGCTGTGGGCGCTGTATCACCTGGTGCCCTGCCAAGATTGACGTGACGGCTGAGCTACGTGCGATCCGTGAAGAGGTGCAGGAATGATCCCAACGATTGGACTACCCCATGCGATTTCACCATCCGCACCCATGCAACCCTATTGGGCTGAGATTACGGAGATCGTGCATGAAGCACCCGGGGTATCGACCTATTGGTTGCAGTTCCTCAACCCAGACCTACGAGAAGGATTTCACTTCAAAGCTGGCCAATTCAATATGGTATCGGTGCCGGGTTTGGGTGAAGCAGCCATTTCAATAAGCTCGGATATGGAAGACGGTCACCGCATCGGTCATACCATCCGTGCGGTTGGCAACGTCACTTCTGCCATCAGCCGCATGAATGTGGGAGATGTTTTGGGGGTGCGTGGACCTTTTGGAAGCTGGTGGGGATTGGATGATTGTATTGGCAAGGATATAGTGATTGCTGCTGGCGGTATCGGACTGCCCCCCATTCGCCCCGTGCTCTACTATGTTCAGCACCACCGGCGTGATTTTGGGAAGGTGATTGTTCTATACGGGGCTCGTACCCCCAATGACCTCCAATTCACCCGCGAGTACGAAACCTGGCAGGCTGCAGAAATTGAGATCAATGTGACGGTGGATCGCGGTGACGATACATGGCAGGGCCGGGTAGGCGTTGTACCCATCCTGTTCTACAATACCCGCGTTAATCCACGCAATACCGTTATTTTGACCTGTGGTCCTGAAATTATGATCCGCTTTGTGATCTTTGAAGCCCTGGCGAGACGAGTGCCACCTGAACAGATCTTCGTTTCCCTTGAGCGAAATATGAAATGTGGGCTGGGCTCCTGCGGACACTGCCAGCTTGGACCGTTCTTCGTCTGTAAAGATGGTCCGGTCTTCAGCTTTGATAAGCTGCAGCCTTACGTCAACGTAGAGGAGTTCTAATGAGCAAACCAACCGTTGCTGTATACAAATTCTCATCCTGTGATGGCTGCCAGCTCAGTATATTAAATCTGGAAGATGAGCTGCTGGATCTCGTGGGTGCTGTTGAGATTGCTTACTTCCTGGAGGCACGCCGGCAGACCCTGCCCGGGCCATATGATATCGCCCTGGTCGAAGGTTCAGTGACCACCCCCCATGAAGCCGAACGTATCCAGGAGATCCGCAAGCAGGCAAAAACATTGGTAGCGATCGGAGCGTGTGCAACCTCTGGTGGTATTCAGGCTTTACGCAATTTCACAAACGTTGAAGACCTGGCGTTCGCAGTTTACGAACACCCTGAATACCTGCATGCGTTGCCGAAATCGACCCCCATAGCCGAGAATGTGAAGGTCGATTACGAGCTATGGGGTTGCCCGGTGAACAAATATCAGCTGGTTGAGGTAATTCAAGCCATGCTGCAAAAACGTCGACCCAACCTCCCCACCCATAGCATCTGCCTCGACTGCAAGCGCAGAGGCATCACATGTGTGATGGTTGCCTATGGCATACCCTGCTTGGGTCCGGGCACACGGACAGGTTGCGGTGTGCTCTGCCCGGCCACTGGTCGCGGCTGCTATGGTTGCTTTGGTCCCGCACCCAATATGGATATGAAGACGGTCGTGACAGCTATGAATTTTGTTGAGCGTTATCGAGGAGAGGTGAGAGGCTTGTTGACCCATATCAGCAATTATGCACCCGCTTTTCGCCAGGCAGCAGAGATTCCGGGAGTCACTTCCTTCCAGATTAGAGGAGAGCAGAAATGAACCAGGATATCCACATCCCCGCTCTGGCGCGTGTAGAAGGTGAAGGTGCGCTAACCATCCGCCTTAAGGATGGAGCCGTTAATGAAATCCTTCTAAACATCTATGAGCCGCCTCGCTTCTTCGAAGGCTTCTTACATGGTCGCTATTTCCAGGATGTCCCCGATATCACCGCCCGCATCTGTGGGATTTGCCCGGTGGCCTACCAGATGAGCTCTGTGCAAGCGCTGGAGGCTGCTTTGCAGGTGACCATTTCGCCCGAAGTTCGTCTTCTACGTCAGCTGCTCTACTGCGCAGAATATATCGAAAGTCATTCACTGCATATTTACCTGCTGCAAGCCCCCGATTTGGTCGGTTATGAAAGTGCCATCAGCCTGGCAGCCGATGCTCCTGACCTCGTAAAGCAGGCACTGCGAATGAAAAAGGTCGGCAATGAGCTGCTTAAAACTATCGGTGGGCGTTCCGTCCATCCCGTCAATACTTGTGTAGGTGGGTTTTATCGCTGGCCAGCAGTTGACGCCATCCATGCATTAGTCCCTGAACTGGAATGGACTCGCCAAGCTTCCATTGACACCGTGAATTGGGCTGCCACTTTGAATTATCCCGATTTTGAGCAGGACTATGAATTTGTCGCCCTCAACCGTATTGACGAATACGCAATTTATGAGGGTGATATCCTCTCATCAAAAGGGAAGAGGATCAGCCCATTAGAATTTGAAAAACACTATACCGAAACCCAGGTTGAAAGATCCAATGCACTCCACAGTCACACAATAGACAATGGCACATACTTCGTCGGTCCACTGGCTCGTTTGAACCTTAATTATAAAAAATTACGTCCAATTGCACGGGAGTCAGCCAGGAAAATTGGGCTAAAGCTCCCCCTGCGCAACCCGTACAAAGGTTTATTGGCGCGCGCCATCGAGCTGGTTCACACCAGCGACCTGGCGATAGAGCTTGCTAATGCTTACCAGCCTCAAGGTCCCAGTTATAAGGAAATCAAGCTACGTCCCGGTGAGGGTTGCGGGGTATCCGAGGCCCCGCGCGGTTTGCTCTACCACCGTTACGTCGTGGATGAGCAGGGTCTGATCCGCTTTGCCAGGATCACTCCTCCCACAGCCCAAAACTTTGCCCAGATGGAAGCTGATCTGTGGGCGCTGGCTCCCACGGTGATCAACCAGCCCCAGGAAGAAGCATCATTATCTATTGAGCATCTACTGCGCTCGTATGACCCGTGCATCTCTTGCGCCACGCACTTCCTTAAATTGAATATCGAGAGAGGATGAATAACTCTTCAGATGGTGCCGGGGATAGATCCCCTGGCACCATCAAGGTCATTGGTATCGGTCAAAGCCTGCGTGGGGATGATGCAGCCGGTTTGGCAGCCTCGCGATTATGGCAGCAGACCTACCAGGTTAGGAATGTGCGACCAAATGTGCAATTGGAATTGACTGAGCTACCCGGCATCGGATTACTCAGTCTATTGGAAGGTGCCAGGGTTGCCATCCTGGTCGATGCAGTGCGTAGTGGTGCCAGGGTTGGAACAATTTATGAATTAATTGAAAATCAGCTTGAGGCCTTTACCAATGAGGCTGGATCAGCCCATGGATGGGGAGTGGCAGAAACCCTCTCCCTTGGGCGGAAGCTTATGCCATCAACGTTACCTGATAAACTGATCCTGATTGGAATCGAAGCCGGTCAGCTGAACCTGGGGGAAACGCTCAGCCTGGAAGTGGAAACGGCATTACCTGAGGTTGCTCGTTTGATAGAGCAAAATGTGAATATGAATCTGCTTCACGAGTAAAGTCATTCCACATCCCCGCGTATCTCCCCCAGATAACCCAATTCTGCCAGTACACCCAACACTTTCTCGATTGCCCCCGGTTTGACCGCGATGGTTGACGGACCCAGAGGTTCTCCCAAAAAGCGGCTCGCACGTGATTTACGCAAAGCAAGCAGGATATCCTCAGAGGCAACCCGTAAAACCACCATCTTTTCCAGCCGGACCTCGCTGCCCTGTTTCTCCCAACGCTCCAGGGCTTTTATCAGGCTGGGTGGAACTGCTTTGGCATACCGGTTGAGCATCGTAATCAGCTGACTCACCGTCAATCCTTGCTGACGGGCACGTGAAAGCGAGGTTGAGCTGACGCGATATTGGTACTCATCCGGAGTTTCCTTCTCCCACTCACAAAAACGGGCTAGCTGGTACCGCACCCGGCGTGGGACCAACCGCCTGGCACTTACCCGGGCATCGGAGCGAGCGATCAACGGTTCCTCTTCCGGTGGAAAGCCTTTGGGAGATTCTTCCTGCAACAACGCCCTCGACCAACCAGAAAGGCGGAAAGCAGTCACTTCCTGCCCTGCTTCCGGTCGCGCCAGGTCCAACACCCCCAGCCAGTGCAGCGGACCAGCGAGGAGATAACTTATCAAACGGCCATCCACCTCGTCCCAATGTTCAAAACCACGCAAATATTCCCCATCGGCTTTCCGTCGTATAAACCAGGAATCATAATCACCAGCTGGTCGTTGGAAATCTGGATTGCGTTGTTTTATCGCAGAAATGAATGAGCCCACGTTCCACCACGTATCTGCAGGTAAGGTAGACAGATAGCCCAAGATTACCAGGCGGGTACGCAATGGATCATTCTCCCAATTGCCCTCAACGTTCAAATCGGGTAGCAATCGAAGCTCGTTGATCTGGGTACTGTGCTTCCACGCGCAGAAAAGCTGTAGCAGGGCATCGCTACGCCTAGATTCCAGAAATATTCGCACAGGTTCGGGTAGTGGTGTACCAGCCTCGTCCAGTAATCCATTGGCGGACAATATGGATTTCAATAATATACTTGTCAGTTGCTCTCCAGTTGGAGTAAGAAATGAATCCGGCAAGGTGTTGCCCAGGCGCAAGGCTGCTAAATATGTGCAGGCATGATCCAGGATACGGTCATTTGCCAAAAATACCCGCTCATATTCCATGGCGGATGCTTGCCGTGCCATCAGAGGATTATCAGCTCCCGCAGACCGAGGGATCAACGCCAATAAATCGTCAGGAATATAGGCAAATTCTTCGGGACCTGCAGGAGAATCAAAAAATGCCCTTGCCACAAAGGCGCGATACCACAAGTCTTCAACTGCAGATATGGGATTTTCATAAGGGCGCTCGCGATCACGTTTCGCTGAACCCATCTCACGCACCTCCCCATATGTGCGTGTAAATTGTGCCCAAGGGAGCCTGGCTGTATGTTGGGCCAGATCTTCCAAAGCAATTCTTGATCCCGATGCCAGGCTTGAAACCATTTCATCTACATTGGATTTGTTGAGAAGCGACTTGGTGAGGTGGGGTGTCGCCGAGTGGATGTCCTGCTCATCCAGCTTAATCCCCCACAGCTCTGCGATGATCCGCAAATGTCCCAGGTCGCGACCTTGCAAGCTTTCAGCTAAATCGGGCATAGTCGAAGATGGACCAGATTAAGTTATGATTTCCAATGCCCCAGGAACGACTTCAACCGTTACATTCCTGACGTCTGTGCCGAAGCCTGAGATAATTTCCCCATCGGCGTGGATGTTGATGGGCCTTTCTGAATGAAGCTGTAACTTGCGTAATTGACCCATCCTGACTTGCTTAAAACGGCCGTGAGTGCCTTTCATCACCTCCGGCACCAGGCGTAGCATCTTCAATCGTGAGACGTGGCAGATGGAAGCGTAATTTAATACACCATCCGAATTATCCGCACCCGGTGCAACCAGGAAACCACCACCTTCACGCGGTCCATTGCATACCACCAGCATGGTCGTCTCTTCATCCCATGTCTCATTATCCGTCACAATGTGCATCCGTGGGGATTCGTGGTTGAGAGCAATAGTTTGCAGCACTGCCACCAGATACATCATGAAACCATGTATGTGTGTGATACGGTGTGTGCGGATGGTCACCGTAGCATCAAAACCCATGCCAAAAGTATTATTGAAGTACTCTTGCTCACCTCTACCAATATCGAATACACCCAGGTCAATGCGCATGGGTTGGCCAGAATAAATCTGTTTAAGCGCCTCAGCTGGATTGCGGTTAATCCCAACCGTATGAGCGAAATCATTTCCAGAACCCAACGGAATAATACCCAAACGCGGTCGTGCTTCTGAAGGCACTTGCATCAAACCATTGATCACTTCGTGGACGGTACCATCACCACCCGCAGCGATCACCAGGGTGTATCCAGCCTCTGCTGCCTGACGTGCCAAGCTTGTGGCATGGGTGGGGTAGACCGTCCCTGCCCAATCAGCTCCACCGAATTTTTCCACCAGGGGTCGGAGGTCGGCAACAGTCCGCCAGGCGCGGCCCATATCTGCATTTGGATTAACCAGAAACTTCGTTTTATGTCCAGTCATGAGTCGCTCCCGTAAAAATATCGGCTATCTGGAACCATAATCATTCGTTATGGTATTGTGTAGGATGCGCGCAGCTCATTCAGAGAATCATATAAAAAGACAGTTTGACCCGATTTCCAAAGCGGAGAGTTCAACCCCCAAAACAAATCCACCACCGTATTCTCCCCGGTACGCGTATTCAGGTTGATTGCACCGCCTTTATAAAGTGTGAGCTGGGGGAAGGTGTAAACCTTCCCCATCCCGTCCTCAAGTCGCCATCCTGCCAGCGAGAGCTCACCATCTCCGGTGCGAATCAACACGACTCGCTCATTTTCCAAGACGCCTGCGCCAATCACCGTATCAATGACTACCTGCGGCTCCCGCCCGATCTGAGTCTGGGTGGGGGTTGGTATAGGTCCATGGGTGGTAGTCGCTGATGGACGAGGTGTGGCTGAGGCAACGGTGGTGGGTGGAAGTGAGGTGGAAGTGGCTTTCGGTAGCGGGGCGGTGGGAATATAAATGATCTGACCAACATACACGCTATCTGGGTCGGTCAGATCATTAACCGTCATAATATCTGCAACACTTACATTAAACTGGACAGCCAGTGCTCCAAGTGTATCCCCCTCCTTAATCTCATAGATGAGCATTTCTAGGGTTGGGGTCACCTGGAGCGTTCCGGTGATAAGCAGGCTGGTATTAACAGAGGGTGTCTTATTCGAATCTAAATTGTTAGTCAGGAGAGGCAGGATTACAGATTGAGTTGGAGTGACCACAATGACTACAGGTGTGCCATTTACAGATAAAGGCGGGTGATTGTTCTCCCATAACTGAAGCACTACCACCACGGTTATCGCGGAAATAATTATATTGAGCAGAACCATGTAAAAAAGGCGTTTAACCTGCCTCATTCAGTCCTCACCATCGAAATCATAGCATAAGCCCGCATTTGGCACAATACCCGACCCGTATGATAGAATTTTGTATCCTCAATCAATAATTTAGGTGCTCAGCTACCAGATAGGAGTATCAAATGCAACCAGAGTTGATCCGTGATTTGGAAAATTTCATCTTGCTTGCCAAGCAAGCCACCTATGTAGGAGGAGGCAAGCAGCTCCTGCCTTACCGCTTGGGTTCACACGATTTGCAATTCTTCAAGGACGACTGGGCTTACCATGACAGCTACTTGGGAGAGAGCGATTTCATCGGTGAAGAGCTGGTATATTTCCGTGGCAAAGTGGTATGGGGCATGAATTATTTTGGACGCATCCTTCGCCCAGAAAAGATCACTTCCGCACAAGCGGGAGCGATCATTCAACAAAGCCTCTCGAATATGTACCAATCCGGCCGATTTTTGGGTGGTTTTAAACAATCCATGGGTGAATTTAATTATACGGACACGAATGAAGGCGACCCTCTGTATTTCACGGGCAAGGAATGGATCGATCTTAATGGAGAAATTGTCTATTCGCTCGTCTACCATGGAGGGCTAGTTAATGAATAAGGCTTCATCTACACAGCTGGCCTTTATTCACCGCTCTCTACAGGGTAACCTGCCTGAACCCAGGCATTGAAACCATCAAGTAGGGGGGTGATGTTAGAAAAACCATGCGCGGTTAAAATAAGCGCCGCACGGGCGCTGGATTCCTCCGCCATTCAGGTGCAGTAGGGGATGATCCAGCTTGATGGGTCCAATTCGCTTAAACGGTTGGTCAGTTCACTGACTGGGATGGACCGCGCCCCAGGAATATGCGACTCATGATACGAGCTGCTATCGCGTACATCGAGGAACACCGCCGTTCCAGCATCGTAAGCAGCTTTAGCATCCTCCAATGATACGCGCTTCACCTGATCCACCGAGTTTGGGGTGGGCGTCTTCATCGGTGCAGGGGGCTGATTCAAGACCACCCATACCAAACCTGCCAATATAATCAATACACCACCTCCAATTAATATCCATGGAAATGGATTCTTATGATTCTTAACCATATCGGATGCCTTTCTTCATAAAGTCGACTGGATCTGGTAAGCCGTTATTTTACCCTTGATTTTGATGATTAATTAATAGACTCCGCCTGAGAGGCTAGATATTTGGAAAATATATTGGCTAAATCCCAATTTTTCCTAGCCACCCTACACTTTTAATATGTAAGGGTTGATCGGCACGATAAATGTACTC
>CAZXPK010000098.1:6703-13508 GCA_964642565.1 uncultured Anaerolineaceae bacterium | reverse complement strand
TCTGTTTGTACTCGCGTTCATGCTGCTCATCCGGCGTGGGTTATGGTCAGGACTACTCGGGGCTTTGCTGGTCTGGTTCATCCAATCCACGTTTTTATACTTGCTTGATATCCATGCATTCTGGATCTCCCTGATCGGCTGGCTGATGCTGCTCTTCTTTTGCTACATTGTCCTCGAGAAATGGATGAAGATTTCCTCCGTAGGTAAGTTGCGGGTCTCCTACCCACCCTTCCAACTCGTCTGGCGCGCCTTGTTGGGTGGTGCGGTGATCGCCCTGGCGGTACTCATGGGCAAGCTCGGTGGGCCCCTGCTTGGTGGAATCTTTGGTTCTTTTCCGGCTATGTTTCTCTCCACCCTGGTCATCACTTATACGAGCGGGGGGCTCGATTTCTCACGTTCAGTGGGTAAATCGCTTTTGATCAGTGGACTGATCAACGTCCCCCTGTATGAGATCGTGGTCAGGTTCCTTTATCCTGCGGTAGGTCTTGGCTTTGGTACGGCTCTCGCCCTTTTATTTTCCCTTGGCACGGGCTATCTGACCTTTATGTTCATGAAAGCCAGGCTGTCGTAAATCAATCCTCACTGGTCAGGATCAACCGCTCTCCCCATATAGCATAATGAACTCATCGGCAGTTATCCAGATTTCCGATCGCTGCAGGTGCGAGAACTCACGGCTCTGCATGCTGACATCATTGTATGCCCACATCAGCCACCAGGAGAAAAGGTTCTCCCAAAACTCTCCAAACCTCCCCAAAGGTTGGTGGTAAGGCAGGATGATAAAACCCAGGTCCTGCATCAGGCGGGTTCCGCCGGTATGATCCGTGGAGGAGAATAATGCTGATTCGCCGCAAACTGCTCGTACCTGTGAATATCTGCTGTGGTTCTGCATCTCCCTCGCCACCAGCCTGAACGAATGGATCACCACCCGCCTGAGGCGAAATGCCCATTCCATGGTTGCCCCTCCTTCAGGCAGCTTAGGCATGTGCTCATTCCATGCGTGCACTGCCAGGACAGGTTCGCCTTTCATTATGCTATAGCTTCCAATGCTCACGGTGTGGCTTGCCTCCCTCAGCTGGATGCGCAGGATGCAATCAGGGTCATCAGAGAATACGTATATTCCCAAGATAGCACTCAATAAAGAGTCAATCAAGCGGACTGCTACGCGCATTTGTCATCCCACATAGGATAGGATATTCTTCCTTCCGTTCATTCCATCCTTTCTCGCTCAGGGCATATTGATTATGGCACTTAATTAACCACTTGTCACGTACATTTGCTCCGAATCATATCTTCACCCGTGAATCGTTTTTTATAATTAATCCCTCTTCTTTTCCTATGCTATACTTATTCAAGCCAATCCTTCCACCTCATCCATTTTGGAGGTGTATCCCATGTTCGAGCATCGCCAACAACCCCTGCTTACTCCGCGAGAATTCCTTATCCGCCAGCTGATTTATTTACTCGTCGCGATTGGGATCATTGCTGGCTCGCTTGTCATGGGCATACTTGGTTATCACTTCCTAGAGGGTCTTGCTTGGATCGATTCCCTGGTCAATGCCGCTATGCTGCTGGGCGGGATGGGTCCGGTGAACGAGCTCCATACCAACGCCGGCAAGCTGTTCGCGTCTTTCTATGCCCTCTATTCCGGTATCGTCTTTCTGGTCTCTGTAGGAGTTATTTTAGCGCCTCTTTATCACCGCTTTCTACACCGCTTCCATCTCGAGACGGAAGATTCATAAACAAACTACTACCTTTTTGGACGATTTTATTGGTTAAATTTTATTAGTTCAAACCCAATCCAATGCCCCTATTCTGGCTATCTCTAGCTTTCTTATGCGGCATTTTGCTGGCAAACAGCCTTTCCATCCCCCTTCTCGGCTGGTCCCTGGCTGCTCTGGTGGCTGTCTTTCTATTCCTTCCACCCATTTCTCGTCGGTTATCGTCTCGGTTTCCACATCGCCTTACCCAGCTTGTTGAACATCTCAAGCTACCCACTCTCACGTTTTTCCTGCTGGTCATTCTATTTATCTCCATCGGTGCAATCCGGTACCAACTCAGCCAGCCAACCATCGATCCATCATTTATTGCTTACTACAACGATCGACCCACCGAAACCATCATGGATGGAGTGCTGGTGGAACCACCTGATGTACGTGATACGTACGCCAATCTTCGCTTGCGCCTCGAACAGCTTCATCCGGTGGGTGATGACCAATTCATCCCTGTTAATGGTCTCCTGCTGGCGAGGGTCTCAACAGATACAACCTATAACTATGGTGACCGCCTCCGCTTGCAAGGACATCTCGAAACCCCACCTGAGAACGAGGATTTCTCTTATCGCGATTACCTTGCCAATCGGGGTATCTACAGTACCATAGCCTATCCATCCACCAGCCTGCTTCAGCAAGGGCAGGGAAACCCTATATATTCTGCTCTGTATACGTTCAGGCAGCACGCCCTGGATGTTGTTTATTCCCTCTTCCCAGATCCCGAAGCATCTTTATTAGCCGGCATCCTACTCGGCGTCCAATCCGGCATCCCTCAAGAGGTGCAGGAAGCCTTTCGTCTCACCGGCACCAGCCACATTATCGTCATCTCTGGTTTTAATATCACCATCATCGCAGCCTTGTTCACCTTTTTGTTCAGCCGTTTGCTGGGTGAACGCAAGGGTGCCATGGTCTCTGTCATTGCGATCATTTTCTACACCCTCCTGGTGGGTGCAAACGCAGCTGTAGTGCGGGCTGCCATCCTCGGTATGCTCACCTTGCTGGGTCATCAGGTTGGTCGCCGTCAGGTCGGTTTGAACAGTCTGGCCTTTGTGGCTGCTCTCATGGCTATCTTCACCCCCACCGTTCTTTGGGATGTAAGCTTTCAGCTTTCGTTTGCTGCCACCCTGGGCATCATGCTTTATGCTGAACCCTTCACCCAATGGTTTACCAATTTCGCCGCACGTATTATTCCCGCAGATAAAGCTGACCGTTTGGCGGCTCCGGTTGGTGAATATTTCCTGCTCACCCTGGCAGCGCAGCTTACTACCTTGCCGCTGATGATCTACTATTTCAAGCGCATCTCTCTCACCGCCCTCATCGCTAATCCGCTCATCCTTCCTGCGCAGCCGCCTCTGATGGTCTTGGGAGGCTTGTCGGTGCTCAGCGGGATGGCCTTCAAACCCATTGGACAACTTCTGGCCTGGGCAGCATGGCCTTTCACAGCATACACCATCCGCGTGGTGGAATGGCTGGCAGCCATACCTCACGGCTCCATTCCCTTGAGTCAGATTGCCTTCCCCTTGATCCTTCTTTTTTATGCCATCCTCTTTGCCATTACATTTACACGTTCACGTCTCACCGGCATGCTCAACAAGCTGACCCCAGCAATTCCACTCACTATCCTGGGTCTGCTGACTTTCATGATCTGGAAAGCTGCCTTTTATGCCCCGGATGGTCGGTTACATATTACGGTTCTAAATGTTGGCACCGGTGATGCAGTCCTCATTCAATCCCCAGCCGGGCGCTTCATGCTGATCAACGGCGGATCCAGCACCGTCCGTCTATCCGATGCCCTGGGCAGGCGCCTGCCACCCTTTAATCGGTCCCTGGATTGGCTGATAGTCGCGAATATCGATAATGAAGACCTGTCGGGTATCCCGGGTAACCTGGAACGCTTCACCCCCGCCAATGTCCTTTGGTCGGGTAATACCTATGGTAATCGCTCCGCCACCGACTTGTGGACCGGGCTGATAAATTTGTCTATCCCCACCACCCTGATGCAGCCCGGTCAGTCTCTTGACCTTGGCTCCGGTGCAAATTTGTCAGTGTTCTCCGTCGATGCGCGTGGTGCTGTTCTTCTCCTCGCATGGGAGGATTTCCGCCTTCTTTTACCCTTGGGTGCGGATTTCACCGCCCTGGAAGCCCTCCAGCGCAACTCGGCTATGCGCAATATCTCGGCGGTACTGTTAGCAGAGTCCGGTTACGCCCCACTCAACCCACCCGACTTCATCTCCTTCCTTCACCCCCAACTTGCTCTACTCAGCGTCGCCCCGGCGGATAAAACCGGTTTACCATCCCCCGAAACTCTGGATGCCCTGCAGGGCTACAATCTTTTACGCACCGACCAGAACGGCTGGATCGAGATCAGCACGGATGGCAGTCAGATGTGGGTGGAGGTGGAGAAGCGATAGAAGAAGGTTGACTGGAGACACAGTACATCGCGGTCACACTTGTGAAATTGCTGTGGGGCAGATGGCTGGAGTGATTTGGCTTTATTTGGGAAAAGCAAAATAGACCGCTTCAAGAAATACCAAGAATTACCTCATGGAGTGGCTGCCGTTGCTTCGAGTGCGACTCGACTCTCGAAGAACTTCTTGCTCGGATATGGTCTTGTGTACACTGCATCATCTCTCTAAATTTTTATCATCGAAATCCACCTTTTTCGTAGCTTTACTCGATTCGTGGTCAGGGGCATATATCCTGGTGCAAGTATTGGTAGCATTCTGTATCAAGCATCGTTCTTCCGACGCGTGAGGCTGCTTCCGTGAGCATGGCATTCACAGTGCCGTATACTCCCCATATGCGAGCTGTCCCATCCTCGCTACTCGTTACAATATTTTGCCCATCTGGGCTGAAATTGGCCGATGTCACCCATCCGGTATGACCCTGCAGTGAAGTGATAAACGAGCCATCCTCTTGCCATAACGCTCCAGTGCCATCTTCACTGGTTGTAACGATCATCTTTCCGTCTTTACTAAAATTGGCTGAGGTAACCGGTCCGGTGTGCGCTTTAAGAGCAGTTAGATACTCGCCATCTACCGTCCAAAGCATGGCTGTGCCGTCCCAACCACCTGTCAAAATCAGTTTCCCATCCGGGCTAAAAACAGCTGAATTAACGAAGGCGTTATGGCCTTTCAGGGTTAGAAGATAAGTGCCGTCGCTCTTCCAGAGCCTGGCTGTTTGATCATCGCTGGCTGTCACGATAAGTGATCCATCCGGGCTAAAACTGGCATCGTTGACCGCAGCCGTGTGGCCTTTCAACTCCAGGATGAAGGTCCCATCCGAGCGCCATAACCGGGCAGTATTGTCCTTGCTGCCAGTCAGGATAAACTGTTCGTCCTGGCTGAAACGAGCTGAATTCACAGCGGCGGTATGACCTTCCAGTCTTGCTACCAGGGTTCCATCAGTTTTCCAGATTGTTGCAGTCGAATTTTCGTTAGCGGTGATCATTAATTGTCCGCTGGGGCTGTAATTCCCCATATGGATTGGTCCTTCCATCATCTGAAATTCTTGGATAAAAGTCCCATCCTTACGCCACAAACGAATGGTGCCGTCAGATCCGGTGGTCATAATCGTAGATCCATCTGGAGAATAGCTGATAGAACTTACTGAGCCCGTATGCCCTTGCAAAGAGGCATAATGGAGGTTTTTCAATTCCCAAACGCGTGCTGTAAAATCATAACTAGCAGTGATGATTTTTGGGCCATCGCGGTTAAAAATTGCCGTAGTCAGCCAGTTCGTATGGCCTCTTAAAACAGTAATCAGGCTGCCATCCGGATGCCAGAGCCGGGCGGTATTATCGTAGCTGCTGGTTAGGATTTTATCTCCATCAGGGCTGAAGCTGGCCATCGTTACGGGTCCAGTATGGCCAGCCAGGACCGATAGCGGCGTGCCATCCGTGTTCCAAACCCGGGCGGTGTTGTCCCAACTGGCTGTGACGAGCAGGTTTCCATCTGGGCTGAAATTGACCGAGTTCACCGAAAGAGTATGTCCGACGAACTCTTGAAGCAGATTTCCGTACTTATCCCAAAGCCGGGCAGTACCATCCCAGCTGGCAGTGGCAATTTTTGAGCCATCTGGGCTGTAACAGGCCGATATAACCCAACTCGTATGGCCTTTCATGGTGGCGATTAGACTGCCTTCCGTTGTCCATAAGCGGGCAGTCTGATCCACACTGGTGGTTACGACCCTGCTTCCATCTGGACTGAAGATAGCCGAGGTCACGGGTCCCTCATGCCCAGTGAGGGTCGCAAGGGCTTCCCCATTCGATGTCCATATTCGGACAGTACCATCCGCACTCACAGTTAGAATTTTCGTCCCGTCAGAGCTGAACATGGCCATCGTCACGGCAGCCGTATGACCCTGTAAAACGGCAAGCTGAGTACCATCTGGCTTCCAAATTCTGGCGGTATTATCGTAACTCGCCGTAACGATCTTAGATCCATCCGGGCTGAAGACGGCCTTGAAGACCTGATCATTATGACCCTTTAAAACAGCGAACTGTTTGCCATCAATACTCCATACCTGAGCTGTGCCGTCTTTACTGGCGGTAACAATCTGGGTCCCATCAGCATTGAAAGTGGCGGCGCGGACGACATCGGTATGGCCGCGCAACACGGTCGAAAAATTAGCCACCTCCAGGGCATGGTAGAGAGATGTCTGCGCCTCGGGCACGCTTTCATTATTCAAGCTTTCCGCGGTTTTAACCGACTGCACTGCAAGCAGCAACCCAACATCTTGATCCCGTTCCAGTATGCTCATTGCCCGGTAACTTAATTCTCTGATGAAAGAGATTTTAGATTGAAGTTCGGCTGCCTTCCCATTAATATAGGATCGGTATCCAAAGAAGCCGGCAGTCAATGCCAGGCATGTGGCCAGGATAGCGGCGAGTACTGCAATTGCTCCTGCTGCTTTAATGATCCGGTTGCTTTTACGAAGCTTAATGGCAGAAAGCTCAGCTTCTCTGGCACGGTTTTCTTCGGCAATCCGGCGTGCTTCTGCCTCTTGCGCCAGCTTCTGCGCATTCACAAGATCTT
>CAZXPK010000098.1:0-6603 GCA_964642565.1 uncultured Anaerolineaceae bacterium | reverse complement strand
GCAATCCGGCGTGCTTCTGCCTCTTGCGCCAGCTTCTGCGCATTCACAAGATCTTTTTGGCGCTGCGCTTCCCGTTCAGCTTCAATTTGGGTCTCCAATCCGTGAGAGGCAGTTAAAAATTCTCTTTCTAGCTGGCTGAGCTGGTCGTCGTGCATTTCAGCCCATTCCATTGCCTGGCTCAAACGTACACCCCGGTATAAAGCTCCCGAATCATTACCCAACCGCAGCCAATCTTGAGCGGCCTGGTTCAATTGGTGGTGGAGTCGTAAGCCTTCACGGTTTTCATCCAGCCACTTCCTTAAAGTAGGCCATTCACGGATAAGGGCTTCATGAGCTACTTCAACAATCCCTTCTCCAGTAGTGACCAGGCGTGCATCGACCAATTTTTTAAGCACGGCTTCCACCTGGGGGGCATCTTGTGGGTGCGGGATTAGCTCAGCCAGGGTAGCTCGCCGGCGGGTTTCCTGTGTGGATTCGCCCAGCTCAGTCAGCCGAAGAAATATGTTGCGGGCAATATTGCGCTGGTCTGGTTGCAGGTCCTGATTGAATACCGTTTCTGCTGTGCGCGCAATTGCACCTCGCACACCACCGGATTCTGCGTAGCTCTCGAGAGTCATGGTCTTACCGCGCCTGTGCTTCCATGTTTCTAGCAGAGCATGGGAAAGTAGCGGCAGTGCACCCGGCTCGTTGCCAACGTCTCTTAAGAGCAGGTCGACCAACCCCCGCTCAAATTCCCATCCGCTTCTCCGGGCAGGTTCTTCAATAATGCAGCGCAGCTCTTCCAGGTTCATCGGGCCAATGAACGCCTGGTTCCTTTCCAGAGCCAATCGAAGCCGGTCAAATTGAGCACAATGAGCATAAAAATCAGCCCGCAAGGTAATGATCAGGATGGTTTTTCCATTCGACTCCGGTGATGTGGCCATGAGCAGATTTTCGATGAAATCATTACGTTCAGCAACATCAGCGCACAGCGTAAAAAGCTCTTCAAACTGATCGACGATGAGCAGGAGCAGATCACCACTTTTTGGTCTGCTGAGCAGTTTTCGTATGTGAAGCCCCAGGCTACCATGATCGGAGGACATATCCTTCATAAGCAGCAGTGTGGCTGCAGCAGAGTCAGATTCGCGGGTCATGCTGATCGCCAGGGATTCGAGCGGGTGAGTGGTGGGGGTGATGATATGTACCGGCCAACGCTCGCTTCCCTGTATGAGGGGACCACTGACGGGAGGGGTTTGCCATTTAAGCGCTGGTACCAGGCCAGCCCGGACGAAAGAGGATTTACCACTCCCTGAAGCGCCGACTATCCCCAGGAAGCAACCATGGCGATTATGTTCTCCTTTCCCATTGGTCGTAATGTATTTGCCGATCCGGGAGATTAAGCTTGCGGTGAGCGCTTCTCGGCCAAAGAACAGCTCTGCATCAGCCTCGTCATAATACTGCAAGCCTTTAAACGGAGGCGTGCCAGGGGTAGGTGGTATGTCGATGGATACAGAAGGAGTCCCTTCGATAACAAACCTGCCATCCTCCAGGAGATGGAGTACCCGGTCCACCTTAGTTTCGATATGGGTGCTTTTGATAATCAGGAGGTTAAACTGTTGACGCACTTCCTTATGTTGCTCGACCACCCGGCTTAATACCGCATCGAAACCCTCATCGACTTTCTTTTCAATGCTGCCAACTGCTGAGAGCAGGCTGATCAGGTTATCGGACAGATTGGCCAGACTAGTGATCTCTGGTTGGTTGAGGATCGCATCTAAATGCTGGACGATTTCCGATTGGCCCTCCCCAATATCTTTAACCTGATGGCGCAGGTCTTCCAGAATCATGCGGTTAAATGCTCGCCATGCCGGGCTGCGTTCTTTGAGGAATTCGCCCAGGTGAACCATAGTGCGGTCGAGTAAATGCTGGCGAAGGTGATCTTCAAAATCGGGGATTTCACTCCTCAACGTTCCAAAGGTATTCAAGAAGGGTGCAATATTCTGGTCAAAGAATACATCAGCCAGCGATTGGGGATCTTCAACATCAAGGTAAAGGCTGACATTGGCCGAGGGAAGCGCATCTGGAGGATTTATCGGAAGGAGCTTTTCTTCTACGACTGCCTGCTTCATTTCTGTAAAGCAGTGACAGACTTCATCTGCCAGGACGTTTTTATCTTTCCAGAGCTTAGCTCCGCAAGGTGTTTTTGAAAAAATGAGTGCAGTGGGAACATCACGGTGCAATTTTTTCCATTGCTGAGGAAAGCAATTTGGCCCTCCCAGATCATACAGGGCTTCAACAAATGCGTCTCGGAATGCTTGCTGCAAATCATGGTTGATATGCTGTTTTTCCGCGGGGGTTATATATTGAGCCAGCTCTTTACTGGATTTTTCGATTGCTGAAGTGGAAAGCCGGGTAATGATTGGAGTGATGGCGACTGAGATGCCGGGGAGGAGAGTTGCCAGCAAGCCTCCAACCATATTCCCAATGACAGCGCCGCCAGGTCCAGCTATAGCCGCTCCAGTAGCCGTACATAGCCCACTTGCCCACAGTTTAACAGTTTCTTTACTCATCCGCATTGCTCCATATGAGAGGATTGATCATTAGCTATATTTTCCTCTTTTTTATAAAACGCGCTATTGATTCCTGGTTTCAATTAATTTTAGTTTATTCCCGAGCTTTCTGTGCTCTGTATGGATATCCTAATATCCCAACTGCATTTTTCCTATGGACATTAAATCCGGAAGTTGACAAGCGTTGATATTCCTGCCGTGGACGAAATCTTCCAGGCAGTCTTTGGAAAATCCAAAAACCGGGAAGACGACCGCCGCCGTAATCCCTGTATTCGGTCTGATGGTTTATTTCTGGCCGAAGTGAACCTGTACCCTTGAGGCGCTCGAGGGATATACTCTCCTGCGCACCGACCAGAACGGCTGGATCGAGCTCACTACTGAAAGTAGTTAGATGTGGGTGGAGGTGGAAAAGAGGTGAATGCCTTCCCAGTTGCCATTCTCTGCCTGCTTTATCCCTCGAGTTCTTTCAACATCAATTCGATTTTAGGTTTAATCTGTGGTATGTCACGCTTGACGACGTCCCAGACAAGCTGGAGATCGACATTATCATAACCATGGATGATACGATCCCGCATACCTGCCATGCCTTTCCACGGGATATCTGGATATTTTTGACGCACCTGCTCAGGCAGGCGTTTTGCTGCTTCGCCAATGATTTCCAAGGATCGTACAAGCGCAAAATTGATCCGAAAATCGCTTTCGAATTGGGAATAACTTACCCCTTCGAGCAATAGCTCAGCTTTGTTCATCCCGTCGAGCATGCCCTCAATAAAATCCAGGAACTCACGGCTCAAGGGGAACGACTTCCTGTAATATTCGAATGCCAATGTGTTTTTTTAGGTTTTTCTTGATCGCTAAATCCACCTTCACTCCCAGGAGCTGGCTTAAATAATCTTCAAGCTCGACCAGTCCAATCAAGCTGATCCTGGGAGGTCGATCTAACTCGATCAACAGGTCCAGGTCGCTATCCGGGCGTTGATCTCCTCGGACATAGGAACCAAACACCCCCACAATTCTCACCCCGAATTTCTCAGCCAAATAGGGTTTTTGTCCCCGGAGAGCTTGCTGGATTTCGTCAAGACTCTTCATGTCTCAATTATACCCGATGGATTTAAGGGTCAAATCTCGAACCGCAACCCGCAATGAATTCCAGAGTAATCCTCTGCTCCGCACCGACCAAAACGGCTGGATCGAGATCACCACGGATGGAAGTCAGATGTGGGTGTAAGTCGAGAGGAGGTGAATTTTTTCAGGTAATCATGATCAATGTATGATTTAGCAGGATTAAACAATCAGTTATAGTGATATAATTATCACTATTAGTGATACAATGAAATCCATGCTTGAGTCTCTCTTTTCATCGCGTGTCAGGGCAAAAGTGCTTGCTTCTTTCTTCCTTCAACCGGGAGAGAATTATAATGCCTGGAAACTGGCGCACAGGTTGAATGAGAATTACAGTGCAGTTTGGAAAGAACTGGTACTTCTTGAGAGGCTTGGGATTCTGACCAGTGCGCAGAGAGGGAAGTCCAAGGATTACATGGAAGATAAAAGCTGCCCAATAGCACCAGAATTACGATCAATCGTGCTTAAAACTGAAGGAGCCGGAATGGTGATCAAAAGAAGGCTCAAGGAAATGGGAAGCATAAAAGAAGCATTTATTTACGGTTCCTACGCTTCGGGTGAAGCAGATGCAGCTTCTGATCTGGATTTAATGATCATCGGCGATATAAACCTTAAACAGCTTGCAACCGATATCAATCAGATAGAGAAGGAATTAAACCGGCCGATTAACTATGTGATCTATTCCGAAAAAGAATGGAACGAAAAAGCAGCTGTTAACGATCCCTTTTGGGAAAATGTAACCAAGGCTCCAAAGTTAATGCTCATGGGAGGGGAATATGCCGTATGAACGTTTGATAACCTCCAATCGGATTAAACCTCAGCAACCAAACCCCAGAGAGATAAATCAGCTATTACAGCTAGCTAGTCGGGATTTGGCTACAGCAGTTCACAATCTGGAAAATGCACCCGATTGGGCATATAGCATTGCCTACAATTCGATCCTACAAGCAGCCAGGGCGTTGATGTTTTCTTCTGGATATCGACCGAGGGGTAGTGAGCAGCATGCAACTGTGGTCGAATTTACTGAAGAACGATTGGGAATTACATTTACTGAACAGGTGCGATTGTTCGATCAAATGAGGCGTAAACGAAATCGAGTGATTTACGAGATTGCCGGGTCAGTTTCTAAAAGTGAGGCTGAGCAGGTGATTGCTTTTGCTAAAGATTTCGTGGCAAAAATTACGGAAATGATCACGGGGCAAAGCAACCTGGGGGTTTTATCGAATAGTTAGAATATTTTCTGCGGAACGCTTTCAATCACTAACAGATGGCACCAATACTGTACGTAATACAGTGAAGTAATGTATAGATTATCTCTAAAAATCAAACAACATTCGGGAAGTTGTTCGGTTTATACAGAGGTAACAAATCCCTACATATGATCGAAATAGCGAACGATAGTGAAGTGCGAAGCATTGAAAACCCTTGACGAGCTAGCATAGCGAACACAGCGAGCTAGGTGAGTGCGGTGGCTATGCGTTTTGCGTGGATGTTTCATCCAGAATAGCATAATAATGAAGACCAGCGCAAGTTAGTTCACGGTACCAGTACACCCGAGGGAAGTAAACCATTAGAATCCTTCCAAATTTGATCATCAAAGGAAATTGCATACATTCTAGCAACTGCTGTGGGGACTCATGCCTGGAGCTTTTCAACCACCCTAATGATTGCCAGCAAGTCGCCGTCAACCTTCAGCCGGTTGTTGGGCATTATTTCTCTTATGAGTTTAATTTTCTCTAGGTTACCTTCTGCTTATAAGCTAATCGTTTTTCTCCCAGCGTTGTTGGATTAATCTGCGTAATTGGGAAAAACTATCCTGTGATTGTGGCGTCATTGTTGGAAAATCATATGCATGATCAAGACTATCGAGGACAGTTACAGATACAATGTCTAGCGGGCTCGTAATTTCATTCCCCTTAAGTTCATTCATATGGTAGAGAGGAAAGAGAAATTCTGTAAATTCCGTTTCCAGCAACGTTTGCGGTAAAGGAGTAGATAACTGAATATATCGACTCATTAATTCTTTATACGATATTTTCCCACCTGATATGAGATTTAGAAATACATCTACAACTGTTATCGGTCGTCGTCCACGATTGATTAATTTTACAATATAAGACGATCCCAATTCTGTTTCTGGGTGGTACTGAAGAAAAATTATTAAGTCACGCTGTTCAATCTCATTAGACATAGATATTTCTTGACTAAGATATTCAGCAATCTCTTTCAATCTTGTACTATCCAGCATATTGATTTCTCTGATCAAAATCCTAAAGTCTAATATATGCTTCGTCGGATTAAACTCGAAAAGTCCTTGTGTAACAAACCCCTTCCTATAGTTTCCCTTTCTCTTGAGTATGAAAAAATATAGCTCGTTATACCGTTTATAAAATTGACAATTATTGAACTTATCTATTGTTCCCTCAATTTTTTTTCGGCCTGTATCAGCCGTAACTTGAACAGCTATTTTATTTACATCATCACCCAGGTCAATAGCGGCTTGATTTCTTGTTTCGCTGTCCAATTCATGGAGCTGGTACCCGAATACAATATTCATTAGGCGCATGACATGATGTTGAGCAAGAATATGACTATCATAGAGGTTTATATCTCCTCTAAGCTCAATCTCGGATTTCCATGTTGAGATTTCCCTGATAATATATTTCAGACATTCCTCTCTAGAATTCATGGCATTTTGCTCGTCTCGTTTGTGAATTTGGCTCGCCGTCCAGCTAGATGGTCAGCTCTGGTTTGGTGGCTTAACAGCTCATATACATCTGCGGCCTAATCCCTTACATTAATATGGGTTTTTGGCTGTACGAAGTTAATATAGGATGAGTATTTCAAAGATTATAGTATAAACCGAGATACGCAGATCGTCAGAACAACCCAATAATTGACTTGATCAGGTTCGGGAACTGCTCAGCTGTTC
>CAZXPK010000097.1:0-13595 GCA_964642565.1 uncultured Anaerolineaceae bacterium | reverse complement strand
GTTATATTGCACCTTAACAACTGAATGGACAGGACACGCAGGTTTGCCTTCCCACAACTCTTTACAAAGAAAGGAGTAGGGAATGGCAAAACATATCCGTGGTAGATATGAAGGTTCGATTTCAAAGCGTCCGAGCGGGCATTGGCGTGCTCAATCTACCCCAAGTGGTGGCCATCGTATGAGCCGCACTTTTAAGACGAAGCCCGAAGCACTTATCTGGCTGCGTGAGATCCAGACGGAATTAGATAAGGGTTTCGATTATCAAGGCAGCAGGATCCTGTTGAAGGATTATCTGCATGAGTGGCTGAAGACTTACAGGATGGCGTTACGGCCTAAAACGGCTGACGGCTACGAGAACACCATGCAAAAGCACATCATTCCCCAGCTGGGCGAGATACCCCTAAAAGACCTGACGCCTTACCAAGTTGATAAGTTTTATGCTATCCTGATCGAAGCTGGAGTGGGCATTCGGACCGTGCGCATGGTACACTCGATCCTGCATCGAGCCCTGGAAATGGCAGTGTTTAAATTGTTGTTGACCCGCAATCCATCGGCTCATGCGACACTACCTCGCTACATACACTCAGAGATGATGGTTCTAGACGAAATCCAGGTCAACCAATTTTTGGTAGCCGCCATCGGTAGCCCTTTTGTGGCACTCTATCACCTGGCTGTTAAAACCGGAATGAGGCAGGGAGAAATTCTCGGCCTAAAATGGTCTGACTTGCAGTGGGGCAGTGGACGACTGTATGTTCAGCGTCAGCTACAGGATGTACGCGGGGCGGGTTATGTCTTTCAAGAGCCTAAAACACGCTCTGGTCGCAGGACGATCCAACTTGGTGAAGGTACGCTTCAAGCACTTCGAGAGCACCGTGAACACCAGCAGGTTCAAAAGGTTTTTGCGGGTGAGCGTTGGCAGGAGAACGATCTTGTCTTCCCATCCAAGATCGGTACACCGCTGGACGCGAGCAACGTACGCCTGGATTTCAATCGGGTGCTAGAAAGGGCAGGGGTACCAAAGATACGGTTTCACGATCTGAGGCATACTGCTGCGTCTTTGATGCTAAACCATGGTATTCCGGTGATTGTGGTCTCAAGGATCCTGGGTCACTCCAAACCAAGCATCACGCTAGATATTTACGGTCATTTGTATAGTGAAATGCAGGGGGAAGCGACACGCCTGATGGATGAACTGGTTTCGCCAGTCAAGGTAAGCTTTCCAAACACTGTGCACAGTTTCACATCCTAGGGCGTAATGTTAAAAAATTCAATCAGCATCATCTGCACCGATCTGCACCACTGACAAATAACCTGCTTATAAAGAAGGTTCGGACGCCAATATATGGGGGGTAAAAGTGAAATACCCCCATATATGGCGCCCCCGGCGGGAGTCGAACCCACAACCGTCTGATCCGAAGTCAGATGCTCTATCCATTGGGCTACGGGGGCGTGTTTGAATTATACACTGAGATTTTCATATGCATTGGTCATTTATGGCGAGGCATGTCCTCTGATGACATGTTAAAATCACATGTAGAGGATCGATCATGCAGACTGAGCTCACCCAAACAGGCAAGTTATTGGACTCGAAAGGTAGATTAACACAAGTGGGGTGGTCACGCCAACCCATGCTGGACTGCAACCTGGAAAATGCACATTTCTATTCTCTGAAGATTTTCCAACGCTTGCGGATTAAACGCTGGGACTACTATGCAGTGTTCACCCCACACCGGTTTTTCTCGGCCACGATTGCAGATTTGGGATATGCCGGAAATATCTTCGTTTATGTTCTCGATTTTGCTACCGGTGAGCTACATGAAGAAGGTCTGGTGTTGCCCCTAAGCAAAGGGATCACACTGCCACGTAACAGTGATCAGGGTGAGAGCATCTTTAAGGATCAGCACGCCCAATTGAATTTTCAAGTGGTTCCTGCAGGCAGGCATATCACGGTTTCATGGCTTGGATTTCATAGCGGACGTGGGATATCAGCGGATATCCTGTTCCATCAGCCACCTGATCACGAATCGATGACCATTGTCATCCCAATTGGGCAATGTCGCTTTTATTACAACCGGAAGATCAACTGCTTGCCTGCTGAGGGAAGCCTCCATTACGGTGATGTGAATGAGAATTTATCGCCGGATAACTGCCTTGGATCCCTAGATTGGGGCAGAGGGGTTTGGGAATATCAGAGTTTTAGGAACTGGGCGAGCGCTTCGGGTTTCTTGCCAGATGGACAGATGGTGGGTCATAACCTGGGCTGTGGATTTGGTGATTTATCTGCTGCGATGGAAAACTGCCTGGTATTGAACGGCAAAGTTCATAAACTCGACAAGGTAAAGTTTGAGTATGACTCCCAAAATTTTTTACAGCCGTGGAATTTTACCGATTCAGATGACCGGTTGAACCTTGATTTTATCCCATTCAAGGAGCGCGAAGCCAAAACCAATCTCGGGATCATCTTCAGCGAGGTGCATCAGATGCTTGGCAGGTATTCAGGCGTCGTTCGCACCGACGAGGGCGAAATCATCAAGATCAAAAATTTGATCGGCTTTGCTGAAGAACATCAGGCTCGCTGGTAATCCACCAACTGATCTGGGAGTGACGACATCTATGGGCATAATGGATGGGAAACTATGTATGGTAACAGGGGCAACAGCAGGCATTGGCTATTACACGGCCCTGGAAATTGCCAGGATGGGGGCGTCGGTTATCATTATCGGCCGCAACCAGGCGAAATGCATTTCATCGGTGAAGCTGATTCAGGAGGATACCGGTAATCGGTCGGTCGAATACCTGTCAGCAGATTTATCCTCTCAGGCTCAAATCCGCGCGATTTCCAAAACTTTCTATGATCAGCATAACCATTTGGACGTTTTGGTGAACAATGCGGGTGCCTTTTTCTTACGTAGAAAGTTGAGTGTGGATGGCATCGAGATGACATTGGCGGTCAATCATCTGGCATACTTTTTGTTAACCAACCTTCTTATTGACGCTCTCAAAGCCAGCCCAAGTGCCAGGGTGGTGAATGTCTCATCGGGTAGCCATTACAATGAGCAGCTGGATTTCGACGACCTCCAGTTAACGAAATTCTATAATCCAATGCAAGCCTATGGGCGATCAAAGCTGGCAAATGTACTGTTTACTTATGAGTTAGCCCGTCGAATGGCAAACACGGGTATCACCTCCAATGCCCTGACTCCCGGGATGGTAGCAACAGATATTTGGAAGAAGGTCAATCGCTGGCTGACACCACTGATCAACCCTGTCATACAACGTATCGCCCAAACACCGTTAGAAGGGGCTCAGACGAGTATCTATTTGGCAACTTCACCGGAGGTAGAGGGTGTCACTGGTAAATATTATGCGGATAAGCGTCCAGTGAGATCTGGCCCGGTTTCGTATAACCTGGATGCTGCTCAACGGCTGTGGGAGATCAGCTTGCAATTGGTGGGTTTAGACAAAACGCAGAATTGATCAGATCAAAACAGGCTTAGGGTGTAGGGATATTATAATAATTGTATATCGCCCGGGACAGGTCTTTCACCAATTGGTTAACTGGGTCAAAGACGATTTGGACTGGATGATACAAATAAACGGTAAATACGAAGTCTCCCCCAGGTGAAAAGACAATCGCAGCATCACTCATATCGTGAATGATACCGTAGATATCGGTTACCCAGCCATGTTTGTGAGCGACATTTGTTCCATCGGGTACACCTGCTTGAATTAGCAGGGCAATACGATCTTGGATCAGGTAATTAATCATGGATTGGCATTCCGTCTGAGTGATCTCACCCGGAAATGCCGCGATCAATGATCCGCCGTTAATATTGCCGCATTGGTAGATATCTTGAAGCAATTGCCCGATTTCAGCTGGAGACGTCTGGCTATATGGATCTGGTTCTGTACTGATATCAGTACGTTGGTTAGCTGGGGTTTTATATACTTCCAATAAGGGTGCCCCAGCATAAAAGTACCCTCCAAGGAAGGTGTTATTCAAGCCCAAAGTCTGTATATCTTCAGTTACCAACAGTGGACCTTTAGCGCGATCGATTTTATTTTGCATCAGCCAATCAGCAGCAGTGTTAATGGATTTTGCGATCATATCCTCCAGATTTTTAGTCGTTTCTGCATCTGGGTTTTCACCAATCCGTCGAAACACTGAAATCATAATGGGTATTTTAATCGTACTGCTGGCTGTAAAAGCCACATCGGGTGGGGTGGTGACCGGATTCCCTTTGTCAAGGATAAAGTTAATATTTTGTCCGGTTTGTAAGTCTTCAACATACAAACCAATAATTCCATCAAAACCAGAAAGGTCGATGGTTTGGTGGAGAAGGACATCCAAATTTTGGAATGTAGGGTGTGGAGGGGTGGTTTTCTTTATCGGTAGCGCCAAGGAACGTTGATTTAATACATATAACGAAGCTTCAATCAAGGGAATCGCGCGGTCGATATCCAATTCTGATCCGGAAATCCCAGCTTGAAAGTTTGTTGTTCCGACGATCGGTATGGCAGGTGTAGGAGGCTGATCATAACGAGTGGCAATTTCAGTTTGTAAGTATGCCCGTAACCGTTCCTCAGAGTAAGCCGCGCGTAATGGAATATCAACAGGTTGAATAGGTCGATCCCATAAGTAGTTCCAATAAGCTTCCCAAAATGATATCCGAGTGCGTTCCTGTTCCGCGGCTGCCAGCATTGAATCGGTGTCCAATACGAAACCAACTTCTGTGGGGTTCAAGTGAATTATGGCGTCGTTGTAATAAAGCTCAACCGGCTGGGAATATATCGTCAGCAATCTCTCTGCGGCTGCCTGGCGGCTGAGCTGACCGACGGGTACGCCAGCGATTGATAGATTGGATGGGAAATTGATCCACAGCCGGCTGAATCTAACCAGCTGTAAGGTAGTCACTACCACCGCAAGCAGGATGAGTAGTAATGATCCCCAGCGAAGAAATGAAAACGAACCTCTACTCTTGCTTCGCAATCTTTCTTCCGGTGAAATAAGTAATCATAAAATATGAAAAACCGGAGAAATGATACCACGAAAGGTTCGTTTTTGTGTTTACAGGCAATTTTGTCGTCTTGAGTTGAGATTAATGCGATACCACCATTTTAACAATTTTCCCGCGCTCGTCCAAAGTCAGACGTGCGTATTGCTTGTGGGTGTGCTGTGCCTGCTCAAAATTCTTGCTCAAAGTAACTACACGGCGCTGCGATTTTACAGGCGCTTGATTTTTGGAAATCGCTTGCGATAAACAACATTGCTTGTCCGAACCGCATTTTTTGCATAAGTTCGAGCATTTTTGGTGTTCATGGAATATACTGACCTTGGCATCGTTCATGCCCGGAAGATATTGAGCCACAACACTTTTCAAATGTGAAATTGTCTCCAAAGAGACCGAGGATCCAGCTTCACCTTCGCACGTCCGTTCACAAACCGTTGCCACTGACACAGCATCGTCTGATAAGTGGGGCGAGATCTTTGGACTGACTTTGGTTTGGAAAGGATGTGCCAGTGGATCTCCGAACAAGACGAAGGAAATTAGTGTCTTCTGGTCCTCAGCATCTAGGAAACCCTGACGACTATGCATTTCACGCGTGAGATGGATCTTCGCCCTTCTGAGCGATTCACCAGCGGTAAAACCCTCCTGCAGAAGGTTCCAAAATACACGTCCAAGCAAATCTGCGGAACTTAATGGTGTCAATAGAGAGCCGTAGGATATACAAGTGGAACCGACCACCGCATGTGTACCCGAAGCTAGAAATTTTAGTGATATGGCATCATCGACCAATTTTCCAGCGATATTTGCTCCATAACATGCTTCGGTGAAGACAAGGCGAGGTGCTGAACCACTATTGCGGATATCCTGCGGGCGCATTGCGACCGGAAATTCAGGCCCGAGCTCAGGCTGAGTTGGATCACATTGTCCATACCATTCACTTGCATCTGGAACACCATGGAGATTGAAATATGCCAGGCGAGTTTCGGGCATAAGAAGACAAGATGATGCCTTTATTGAGTTACTTTGGGTAGCATTTTCGGCACTTGCTAAAACAATAGAATCACATGCATGGACGGGGGGGGATATCAATAGATCGCCTGGATCACCAATAGATCGAAAGACTGATAATGAGGCTCGACGCCATACAGCTGCAGTGTAACCAAAACTTGATAGTTTTTTCGATAGGCCAGTTTTGACAAACTCCCGGATAAATTGGATTAATCGACGATACCAGGATGATTTCTTGGCATTTTGGTCATAACGATTGGTGATATCTTTTATTATGGACAATAATTTGCTTGAATCAGTGCCTGAGCCTCCCGAAACCCGACCGATAGGCCAATCGCTGATGAAGTAATTATTGTCTTTCGTGGCGTATGGATTGTCGGATGGGACATCAACATCAGCGTCTTCCACCGGGTTGGGGAGATTATGAAAAGGCACAATTTCGGGACCACCAACGATCAGCAAGGCTCCAATCCGTTCGCCACGCTTTTCCAAAGCTGCGTCCAGGTCAGTAAGGATTAATTTCAACTGCCATGGATCGTTATATATGGCAGGTTGGAGCTCAAAAGGCTGGGTACAAGCTGCATCGTCAGCATAGAATAACATTGATCCCCATAACTCCTGGTTAATTTTATGCCCCCGGAGCACATCGACTAATTTCTTCAACTGCTCGTCAATCACCATTACAGCAGACCGATCATATTGGGATGCCAAGCCACCGCGCGTGGTAAACACGACATAAGTGGGAAATCGCCCATCTTCACGTGCCAGATGTGGTCGTTTGAGCTCATCAGCCATCCGCTCAAGTTCATTCTGCACTATGCGAGAGGGCTCGCTCAAGGTAGAAACTCCACTCTCCTTTGCGGTTGAAAGAGAAGCATAAATTGGCTTCGATGAAGGAGTTTTGACCTGATAAAATCCTGGTCTTTCAGAGTGAGAATTATTCTCCGCTGCATCATTAACATCGAAATCAGATACGGCTGCTGGAATCTGATTCCAACCCAAGATGGAAGCGACTGCTGCGGGAATGGGAATGTTTTGAGGGCTATTTGGTCCAGTATTATTGGCTTCCAGATAAGAAGGCCAGATTGAGGTATACGGATGATGTTCTCCCCACATCCTTTTTGGGACTTGTCCAGCGACATCTTTAGCGACAACCTGGTGAAGCATATCAACTGCCTGATTGGATTCACCAGATTCCATTAATGCATCGGAGAGTGTAAGCTGGAATTGAAGGCAATCAGGCCAACGCTCATGGTATATCTGCGCAAGGCTACGGACGGCCAGTTTCGGCATTGAACCCTTGGAATCAATCAATCGCAGATGGACGACTCCAGCCAGGGGAGTATCAGGGTTTTCTACTAGAGCTTTATGAATAAAATATTCAGCTTTGTCAATCAGTTGGTAATCGCCTGACCTGACGTTATTCAATGCGCTTCTGGCTTCGTAGACATATTTTGCCCAAGAAGAAATATGTCCGCTTTTTCCAGTTTTTACTGAGTGACCATGAGTCAATGCATTGGCACAGGCTTTGGCAACCAGATGATTGGTTGAACCAGCCAGCAGACGTACTTCTGCCAGTAATTCTTGGGCTTCAAGAAATTCTGGATCCAGCTTGCATAACTCTTCTAATATGGGTAAGGCATTCAACTGTATCGAGGACGATTTATCCTTAAAAAATGCACGGGCATAGAGCAGGTTAACCTGGAGGTCACCGGGATAGATCGCCAGCCAGGATGTACATAACCTACGGGCGTAGCGCAGCTCCCCGGTTCTCAATGCTGTGTTGAGGAGGTTAATTAGAAGCTCACGGGACATTGGTTGATCGGGTGATGGGGCAAGCTGCGATATTCCGGTCATTTTGAAAGGTTCCTTCCACTTCGGGGATTATGAACTAAATTCAAGGCCACTACTGCAGCCAGCTGACGGCGCATGTTTAAATCATTTGGAGCCAAGCTTACAGCACGTCTGAGCATCGTTTCAGATGATTTGTAATCCTTGCTTTCTTTCAGTGCTAACCCGGCTTGATAAGGAGCTCTGGGATCATTAGGGGCGATAAGGGTAGCGCGTTCGAAGATTTGTAATGCCTGTAGATATTCACGTCGCTCTTTACGGGCTAATCCAAGCTCAATATATGGTTCCAAGCGGTCCGGTGCAAGCTGGATGGCTTCACCCAAATGCTGGATGGATTGATCCAACTGTCCAGATTGGCGTAGCACCAGACCAATCATCAAATGGAGATTGGCTTGCTCATTGGCAGATGTTTTTTCAGGGCACACTTTTAATGCCTGTTGGGCGACGGAGACCGCGTTTTCCGGTTTACCAACATCGATAAATGATTTTGAGAGCGCATTAAGTATATTGAAATCATCCGGATAAGAATTGGTCAGTGTCTTTAGCTCGTTAAGTGCCGCTCGAGGACCATCTATTTTTTGGAGAATCTTTATCCGTTCCAAGTGAAGAAATTTGGCTTCTTGAACCAGAGGAATTACCGCGTTTAGTTTAGCGAGGGCTTCATTATTTCTACCCAAAGCTGATAATGACTTCGCAAGCATTATAGTCGATTGAATATCTTTTGGACTGATCTGAATTGCTTTGCTTGCGTATTCATAAGCTCCCTGGAAATCGTTGCTCCCAATCGCAATTTCACTAAGGAGCTGATAAATATCTGCCCGAGTTGGAGCCAAGGCTAATGCTTTGCGAGCGTTGGCTTCGGCCTTTTCAAGGTCTCTCAAGAGATAGTGAGTATTTGCCAAATAGATTAGCACAGGCACGTCGTTCGAGTCCAATTCGAGCGCATTCTCAAAGGATTTTTGAGCTTGGTTAAGTATGCGCGGATCCTCGTTGGCATTCTCGAAATATAGCTTACCTAATTCCACATGATATATAAGGTTTTTAGGTGCAAGATTGGTTGCTTCTATCAAATGATTGGTAGCGCTATCAATATCTGAGGTCCGTTTGCAGATCTGGGCGGCAAGTGTATGCCAGCAGGGTTCATCCTGCCAGAAATCTATCGCCATCTCCACAGCTTCCTGGGCGGTATCATACTCTTCGAGATTTAATGCAATTTTTGCCAAAAGAATATTGCAGAACGCAATGGTAGGACTCTTTGAATAAGGATTTTGCTCCAGGACTGACTGGAGTGATTTCATCGCATCCGCAGGATTATTGTCATGCAATGCCAAAGCGACTTGCAGTATCACCGCCGGGTTTCTTGGATATGATCGGGCAAGCTTAATTATTCTGGTGAGCGAATCGCTATCTGGGTCCTGCAGGTCCAAGGAGTGCAGATGACAGATTAATGCAGATATATCGCCAGATGTAAGCTGGTGATAGAGAATTTCACCAGGGTCAAGGTTCGTTTCAGCCTCATGTTTTAAGGCAAGGTTAGCGCGGGCTTGCCAGCGATATATTTGATCATTGGTTATCTCATGCCCGTCGACGATTACTTCACCTTGATATGTCTCCAGTATTGATTTTGCATTATCAAGATACTCTTTGCACAAATTGAAGGTTTCAGAGGAAAGAGTGTTTATCGATGGTTTATGTTTTGTGACTTCGACAAGCTCACATAGATTATTGAATTCAGCCTTCAGGATAATCGTTCTGGCGAGATTGAGAAGGGACAAAGGTTCGTCAGCTGCTGATACGGCGACTTGTTGGGTACAAGTCATCGCTTGATCCCATAAACCTAAATCAAGGGCTGCTTCAATAGCGGAAATGCTATTTAAGTATTTATTATTAGGGTCTGACCAGCTGCCAGGGTTAGCAGCTTGATCAGGGGTAATCGTATGGTTAAAAGCTTGCTGAAACAGCTGCTCAGCTTGTTTATAATTACCCGCCTTGTTCATCAATCGAGCATTTATCGCCATTAATCGACTGAAGGTCGGGCTGGATGCTTCGAGCTGTACATCCTGGATATCCGGTTTAATTTGCTCACCGGTTTCTAAGGCTAACTCGGTGTGCAGGCAAATGAAATCAAGATAGCTTTGCACATCAGAAAAATCTGACGCATCGGGCTCGACATCACATTGAATCATTTGATAAGCCTGGTCTGGTTGAAGCAAAGCCCGGTATATTTCTGTGATTTGCGTCCGGTATTGGGGGTTAATCCGTGAGAATGTTTTTATTGAACTGTCTGTAGTAGATGCTGCTGCTCCCAATTTAGCATACTTGATCGCAGTGGTAAAATCACCCATAGAGCGATTTATCCGGGATGCAAGGAAAAGGAGATCGATATTGGGTTTCCCGGATGGGTTCTTCGATAATGCTGACTCAATGCAATTTAATGCATCAAGAGATTGCCCTAATCCCAATAGGATATCGATTTTCTGTGAGATTAACGAATTGTCATCCGGGATTATATCGATTGCTTTGTCTAGAGTATTAATTGCGGAGGTGTGGTCATGGTTGTTCACATATTCTTGGGCAAGACTGGTATAAAGCAAAGGATCATGCTTGCCGGTCGTCTTTTGATCTTGTGAGACACCATTTTCGAGACAGGCAATTGCGGATGAATGATCTCCGATTTCACTCAGGTACATTGACGCATTTTTTAAATCACCAATCGTGGCAAAATCAAGGGAAGCGATAGAAGCGAAAGTTGCCTGGGCTTCAGCTGCCGCACCGATGCTGGACTGGAAATTACCCAGCTGGACCAATAAATCGGTCCGAGTAGGAGCCAATTGGATTGCTTTGGCAAGGGCAGTCAATGCCTCAGACGGTACCTGTTTTGATAATGCAGTTACTGAATTGGCATTATCAGTTTTTTCATCGCTGATAAGTTTCGCCACCTGTCTAGCAAACCAGGCTAATTTATCTGGATTATCACCGTCGATAACCAAGACATTCCGTGCAGAGCGCATTGCGTCTTCAGGCAAGTTGGCAGATAAATATGCATCGGAAAGAGCCATAAAAATCGCCGGATTATTGGGATTAACCTGACTGGCTTCTTGCAGTGCAGCAATGGCAATATCATGTTTTCCGATTGTGCTGGCCACACAACCGAAACCAAATGAGAGCCGCTCAAACCAATCCTTATCCTCAGTCAAGGAGGTATCCAATGCCTCACGAAAGGCCTGAAAAGCTAACTCATTTTCACCATTCGCAGTCAAAGCTTCAGCAGTCAAGGCTTTCGCCTCTGCAAGTTCAGGATCAATTTGGAGGACTTCATTGAGCGCGATCAAGGCTTTCAAAGGTGGGTTCGTGGATGAGCCACGCTTGATCAAGGTTAATATACAGCGGGCATAATCCAAATAAGGCGTAGGATCGTTTACAGATCTAGTATTTATCTGTATTTCGAGGGGATAAATAGCTTCTTCAAGTTTACCCAAGTCCACCAGTAATTTTGCATAGATCTCAGCCAAACCCGGGAATTTCGGTTCCAATCCAAAGGCTTTGGATAATACTTCCCGGCTTTGCTCAATATGACCAAGCATTTTTAATGCAAGACCATAACTGACTAGGTTCTGAGGATCATCTGGCGATAGCTCTACAGCAGATTGAAGATTAGGCAAAGCCAGGGTGGGGGCATCATCCTTCAAATATAAGTCGCCAAGAGCGAAATGGATTTGTGAGGAATCAGGCACTGCTTGCGATGCATTCTCGAGAGTTTCAATCACCGTTTTTAGGGGATAGATTTTCTGTTGAGCACCTGCAAGAGCCAGCCACGCTTCGGATAGATGAGGTGCTACCTGGGTTGCGCGGGTCAGGAATTCCAGTCCCTTGTCTGTCTCATCCATCAGTAAATATGCATCGCCAGAATAAATGAGGGCCTGGCTGTCCTCTTGATTTTCTGTGAGAATCTCGTTGCAGACGTTTAATGTCAGCCCAGGATGATGGGCTTTAAGGGCACAACGAGCATAAGCATATCTATCTTGGTTCTGAAGTGATTTAGCATTTTGTTGATTTGTCTCAATGATTACTGATCGTTCATTCATACATGCTTCCCAATCACCCAGGTCCTCCAATGATTGCGCAAAGGCTCGACGATAATCCAATTGCTCCGGGTTCAGTGAGAGAAGGCCCCGGAGCGTATCAGCGGCTTCCTGATCCGAATGTGAGGATTTATAGCTATCTGCCAGCAATTTCAGGAGAGTAGCATCGTTTGGGCAGATTTGAAGGGCAATCTCAAACACGCGGGAAGCCTGTGTGGGTTTATGTAATTCAAGCAGTAATTTACCCAGATTGACCTGTGAGAGGTTATCTCCCCAGATCGCTATTTCATCGATTGCTGACTCTTGGTCCAAGAGCTCCAATATTCGGGAAGCAGCACTCCATGAACGTAGCTGATTTCCAGATTGGAACGATAGTTTGGCGATTGCATAAAGAATATCTATGTCATTAGGTAGTGGTTCTTCTGGATCGGGTAATAATTTAAAGGCTTCATCAAAAAGCCCTTGATTGGATAGGGTCAGAGCCAGCTCTGCTTGCTTTGTTGAATATTTATCCGTTGGAAAATTCAACCTGGTCGTTTGGATTGCTTTTTCACAAATATCGGATAAGACCTGGCTGGTCGATTTTTCATTCTCGCATCTCGATTTTTGTACAATAAAATGGTTGACAAGGCCTGTGTACAGGTTTTGGATATTCGTATATTCGTCAGATAGCAAATCAGGTAAATTCTGAGAATTATCCGCAATTTCTAATACTTCAATCTGAAATATATTATCTGCCAGCTGATTAATATCCTCAGCCGCATCCTTATGATGTAAACTAATTGGTTTTAAGTAATCGGGATGGATCTCAAGCCATTTCGAGCAGAAATCCGCTGCTAATTGAGGTCGTTGTTCAAATAATTCATGGATAAAAAATAACCGATCAGTGGGAGGCAGGGGATCACCGTATGTGCCATGGCACAACTTCATAATAATGGCGATTTGGTCGTTGGGAAGTATTGGATTACTTAGCACCGCATGGATGGCGAGCTTATAACGTACTGAAGAAGTCCCTGGTTGTGCTAATGCATTGAGTAATCCAGCTGAATCTTCAAGGTAACCATATAAGCAAGTAATAGGTGCCATCCATACTTGAGAAGAGCTCTCCTGAATCGAATTTAATAAGCCATTCCAGGAATGAGTAGTTCGATACTTATAGGCTGATGCGAGGGCAATCAAGCCAGCAATTGCTAGGTCTTGTGGATTGGCCTGGAAAAGTGTTTGGTCATTAAAACTGCGTATAGCCATTTGTAGGACTTGATCGTCAATCGAATCAAGCAAATTCTTTGGATCTATCACTGTGGTATTGGCTTGGCCCAATGCAAGAATAGCTATTCTGCCAGGAGCGAAATCATCAGGAATGTATGACGATCCAGCAGGTTTCGACTGAAGGAACTTTTCATAATATGTTGAGTCATTCAGACTATTCCAAACCACAAAATCCTGCCTGAGGTTTGGCAATAACCAGGCCAGATCTGAAGACCGAAGGGCTTCAGTTATTCGATTGATCGATTGAATGCTTGCCATAGGCAGTTAGATGGTATTCAATAAAACCAGGCTTGAGCCCAACATCAACAATGCCCCGATAATGGTTAGATAAAACCCGATGCCATTCGAAGTCCGCATCACATCATTTAGAGTACTC
>CAZXPK010000096.1:5783-13677 GCA_964642565.1 uncultured Anaerolineaceae bacterium | reverse complement strand
CAAAGGTGGTCAGCCACCAACCCCAATAGTTCTGCAGGGGAATGCCAAAATATGCTCCGGGCTGCTGCCATACCCAATGACCGCCGGCGACCATCATGGGGTCCATGGCAAGATCCCAGGCAGTCATTATCAGTGCACCCAAGGCAGCGACCAACAATCGCCACACCCATCCATTTTCAATGGCTGGCAAGAGACGCCTGGCAATCACATAGGAAGGATAGGTCATCATGAACCAGGCAACGGGGATAAGGAGGGGAACCAATCCCAGGAACTTTGGTCCCAGCTTGTCAGTATAGTGATAGGCTCCATAGACCCAGCCGGTGGCTACCCCCACGCTTTCGAACAGCAGGCTAATGGCGAAGGTGAGGGCGAGCAATAATAGGGTTGGTTTCCAACCGAGGTTTTTCGTTCCATGCAGCAGGGCGAAGGTAAAGGCGAGCAGGGTGAGCAGTGGAGTGAAGAAGGTATGGTATGGAAGACCAAGGAAGGGACATAGCAATGTGTAAAAGGTGAGCAGGGCGTAGATGATGAGGAGCTGTTTGGTCAGTTTGCGGATGAACATAGGAGGTATGGTGGCTTTATTTTTGGGGTGGATTTTTATCAAAAAGAATCATATCATCTTATATTACTAATAATCCATGAGGAGATTCTATACGAATAAATAGAATTGTTTTGTATAAAAATGTCCTACTTGAGAACGGGATGCAAGAGGAAGATTGCTTCGACAAAGGGCGCCTCGCAATGACAGTGAAAGGGCGAAGCATCCACGATATCGTGGATGCTTCGCCCCTACAAATTGACAATATCGGATTGGATTGCTATGGGTAAGAATGTCTTCCACGATAAGAAGGCCGGGATCAACGATTCCAGCATATTAGTTAGATATCATTTATGAGCAGCAGGAAAATAGCGATTCCAGTTTTTATATTTTTAGAATAGGGTTTCAAACCACTACATTTATGATACATTTATTGTATAATTTGGTTTGTATTCCAAAATTCGCCATGCGTAAGAAAAACCCAAAAGGAGAATAAGATGAAAGCTTATCGAACCATAAGTGTGATATTACTCTTGGCATTCCTTGTTACTGCCTGTGCTCCAGCGGCAACATCGACTCCGGCAGCCACCACCGCACCACCAGCGAGCACCCTGCCCGATTTAGCCGGCAGGAAAATAATCGTGGCAGTTGAAAATGCCTATCCACCCTTTAACTCTGTTGATGCAAACGGCAACGGTGTAGGGTGGGATTATGATGCATTTGCAGAAATTTGTAAGCTATTAAACTGTGTACCCGAGTTTACCGAAGCGGCGTGGGAAGGCATCTTTGAAGCAACCGCGGCAGGGCAATACGATGTGGTGGCAGACGGAGTGACGATCACAGATGAACGTAAGAAGACTGTGGCTTTCTCCGATCCGTACATGAGTATTAGCCAAGTTATCCTTGTGCGCGCCGATGAAACACGCTTCACTGATTCCCAGGGTCTTATTGACGAGACAGATTTAACGGTTGCTACTCAACTGGGTACGACCAATGAAGCGGTAGCAATTGATCTGGTTGGTGAATCGCGTGTCAAATCATTTGAGGCATTTGACGCACCCGTGTTAGCTTTGCTAAGTGGGGATGCTGATGCGGTCATCATTGACGAGCAAGCTGGCTTAGGTTTCATGGAAATTAATGAAGGTAAAATGAAGATGATCAATATCGCTAACCAGGTCCCCGAAGATCTGGGCTTTGTTTTCCCGCAAGGCAGTGATCTGATCGCCCCGATCAACGCGGCACTGGCTGTGATGAAAGCCAATGGCACCATCGATGTTCTGTATGCGAAGTGGTGGCCACAGCCAACCCAGTAGGTACTGAACAACAATATTTCACCCATTCATACAGGGGCTTGCCAGGCGAATGTGTTAGATGGCAAGCCCCTCTAACTGGAGGTGGGATTTGACCGCAATACCAAAAAAAATTGGCGAAGGGAAATTGCTTCCGGTTACCAGCAACCTGGAAAAGTGGCCCTGGTGGGCTTTAGCGATTGCACTGGCGGCTGTACTCATTGTATTCAGCATTCTCACCTCCCCGCTATATCAGGATGCCTTCAACTTTATTAAAGAAGGGATCATAACCACAATCCGGGTAACTGTGATCGCCTATGGCCTGTCGCTTATCGGAGGATTAATCCTGGGGTTGGGACGCGTTTCAAAAAACGTGTTTTTTTACAATCTTGCTACCCTCTACGTGGAGGTGATGCGCGGCATTCCAATGCTGGTGATCATCCTATACGGCGCATTCGTGATCGTCCCATTATCCCTGGACCTCATCAACGGATTAGGGACTTTGATGGTACGTTTAGTACCTCTCGCTGGTTTGGGACGAATTTTCCAACAGATAAATATCCAACAAGTGGATATGAGTGGTCGCGCCATTGCAGGTCTGGCGATGGGCTATGCGGCTTTTGAAGCAGAGGTGTTTCGAGCCGGGATCCAATCCATCGAGCGCGGTCAAATGGAAGCCGCGCGCTCGCTGGGCATGAATTATATTCAAGCCATGCGTTATGTAATCCTGCCTCAGGCATTACGGCGCGTGTTACCACCACTCGGTAACGATTTAATCGCCATGCTGAAAGATTCCTCGTTAATATCTGTGTTAGCTGTGCGCGATATTACCCAATTGGGCAAGTTGTATCGCGCCCGATCATTCAGATCCTTTGAAGCGTATAACACCATGGCATTTCTATACCTGAGTATGACACTTTCATTGTCAATGCTGGTAAAGTTCATTGAAAGGAAAATGAGCCGTGAGCGATGATCAGGAAGTCATTATTCAAATTGATAATGTTACCAAGTCGTTTGGCAAGATCAAAGCTTTGCAAGGTGTCAGCATAACGGTTGCCCGCGGCGAAGTGCTGGTGATTATTGGTCCCAGTGGCTCAGGTAAATCGACGCTGCTACGCTGCATCAACATGCTGGAACGCCCCGACAGCGGAAGTATCATCGTGGATGGGAATTCCATGATGCACAGGGATACCGACATTAATATTGTACGTGCTGAAGTGGGAATAGTGTTCCAACAATTCAATTTATTTCCTCATCTAACAGTTATCGAGAACATCATGCTGGCACAACGCATCGTACGGAAACGCAAACGCGAGGAGGCCAAGCAGATTGCAGAGCAACAATTGAAATACGTTGGAATCCCGGAAAAAGCAGACGCGTTTCCACATGAGCTTTCTGGTGGACAGCAGCAGCGGGTAGCAATTGCGCGCGCATTGGCCATGAATCCCAAGATCATGCTATTCGACGAACCTACGTCTGCGCTTGACCCGGAGATGATCAAGGAAGTGCTTGATGTGATGGTAGCCCTGGCAAAAGCGGGCATGACGATGGTCGTGGTCTCGCATGAAATGGGATTCGTCCGTGCGGCTGCACAGCGCATCGTTTTTATGGATCAAGGACGTATCATCGAGGAAGGGACACCCGAAGCGTTTTTTCAAAACCCACGCGAAGAACGTACGCGAGCTTTCTTGAGTAAGATACTGTAACCACAGCAACCTTAGGGGAAGTCAGCTCCATCCACTTCAAGGAAATTATTACTTTACTTTTTTATCCAGGATTGCAATACAGCCCAAATAATGTTCAGGTGGAGACTCTGCTTAATCACCTGTTGATAGGGCGCACGAGCTGAGACGGCATCTAAAAGGGCAGATTGTAGCATGGGGGTTTGCCTGGCTGCCCGAAGGACAGGATCGAGCAGGCGGTAATGGGCCAGGAAAATGGTGAGATGACGCATGACCTGCCCGTATGGCAAATCCTGAGTAATATCCTTATTGGCAGCGCAATAATGATCATCAAAAGCCTGTCCTGAGATGCCGTGCAGCAGAATGGTTTCAGCAGCGCGAATCCCGGTAAGCACGGCAGAGGTTACACCTTTGCCCTTGAAAGCACGCACTAAACCGGCGGCATCACCCACTAAAACAAAGCGATCACCATAATACCCGCTGGCTTGTGAGCAGGGGAACCGACCTTTATAAAACTGCCAATCCAAGGGGTTAGTCTCGCTGTTGCCCTCCATAACGGGTAAGACTCCGCGAACCTCAGGGAGGGCTAAGAAGGTCTCCATCAAGTCAGCATCTACCGCAGTACCCGCAATGTTGATGGCCAGGTGGTTCCCCTTGGGGGTGACCCCGCCGAATTCTATTCTCGGGTTGGCCGGCAGGAATGCATGGATACTGGTACCGAAAGCTTCCATAGCTTCAGGCGTGGGATGATACTTGGTAACGATGGAACTGAGTGCCCTGGGTGGATGGTATGGTGTCAGGCGGTCAAACATGGACGAACTGCCTTCGTCCATCCCAAAAGCCCCGACGATGACATCCGCCTCAAATGGAGAGTTATCCGTATACACCACAGCATGTTCGTCATGGAACTCCAAATCTACAGCGCGAGCCGGGATTACCGTAATTCCACGTTGTTTGACTGCATCCAACATATATTCATCGTATTGCACCCTACGCAGGCCATTCGAAGGTTGTTCTTCGTCTAGTTTTATCTGTTCACGGGCAGTATGGATGACGTAGCTGTCAATCTTGCTTCGGCATAATCGATAAGGAAACCGGACACCCAATCTTTCATTAAGCAGGTCCGGTAAGGGAGGTGAAAGGACGCCCACACATTGGTTGTAATGCATTTCACCGACAAATTGCTTGCCCTCAACGACGGTAATCCGAATTTTGCGGCCCATCTCTCCAGCCATGCGCTGAAGTGCCAATGCGCAGGCGGTCCCACCCGGGCCACCCCCGATAATCACTACATGCCCTTCCTGTAATGGACCAAGCGACCGGCTCATGCTAGCCTCCTCCCCGGTTTGAATTCCTCCCATAACCAAGGTGCAACAAGGTGATGGGGTTGATGCCCTTGTAGAAGAGCTGGCGATAGGGCTCATCCCCAGTCAACATACCCCATAAGACACTTATATGTTTTCTCTCCCCGGCGGGCTGTGACATTTCCCACTGGATGGTGGCCTTCCAGGCATCTAAGAGTCTGGGAGAATTCAGGACAAAATTCCACAGGCGAAAAAGCAAGTATCCATATGAGTTATCCATGGTAATCGAGCGACAAACGGGTGCGTAATGATTTTCAAAAGTGGAGCGCGAGATTCCCTGATGCACCGCTACTGACATAGCACTTTTTGTGGTCTGATAGGCGGAGCCTATGCCATCCTTATAAAGGCGGGTTACGACAGCATCACCCACGGCGACCCAGCGGTCGCCAAAATAATGCTTCGCAATGCTCACAGCAATACGGGGATTACAGCCGCACAGGCTGCTAGAGTGATTGAATTGTAAAACACCAGCGAGGTTTTGAGCGGTAATAAATTCTTCGACGGTATTCTTGGTAAAGCCTTTGCCGAGCAGTGAGATATTTAGATAGCGCCCTTTTGGAATAATGGCACCGAAACTCAAACCAGATGGATGTTGAAAATAGGCATTCACTTCATCAGGATTCCAATTCGCCGGACGCAGGACTTCATCTTGAGCCATCACTTCCGTCTTGGGTGAAAGATAGCCAAAACTGGCATCCAACGGTGACCTGCTGTTGATGCCGATTGCCAGCACAAGCAGGTCTGCAGGGTAATGGTCCGTTGCAGTATACACAACAGGCCGCTCGTCCCACCTGACTTGACGCACCCGGCGAGGGATATGCACTGCTCCACGGTTAGTCGCCTGGGAGAGCAAGAATTGATCAAAACTGGCTACAGGGAGAGATTGCACATTACGCGGTCCGCCACCCCGATAGACACTCACAATCCTGCGGGAAGGGTCCGGGCGTTCGAGGCGAATGGATTGATGGTCAAGGTGAATGTTATAGGATTGCAGATCTGCCTGGATGAGGGCATCTGGTATCGATAAACCAAGCTCGGAAAGATTGCCCCACACGCGGGAAGAGAGGATGCCGGCGCAACGATTGCAACCTGCGGGACCAGGCCTGTTAAAATCGCGCGGCTCAAATATCAGCACCTCCAGGTGGAGATTATAGAGCTGGCTGAGGTGCAGCAAATGCAGAGCGGCAAAACTTCCTGCGGGTCCGCCACCGATCACACAAACACGGCTATGATTGCCCAACCGCAATTCTGCCAGGCTTTTCTCCTCCGTCCAACCGACTCAAGATAAACCAGGGGTATTGCGCTTGCCCTTTACCAATGGAAATACAATTGTACCTGATTACTGACCAATATGACCAGCTTGGTTTAAATAAAAAACTTCCCGGGCTGGCTATCAGTAGACAAGCTCCTGGGAAGTTGATTATTTTCCAGAGAGAAGGCGGGCTGCCAGGCAAGAATTTAATGGGTCTTCAGCATACAACTGCCGGCAGTCTTCACCGCAGAAATAGACGACTTCATCCCGGTAGTAAATAAATGGAGTGTGGGGGGTGATCAAAACCCTGGCACCACAAGCCGTCTCTGCATGGATGGAGGTGCCTGAGTCGGGAGAAGGCTGATTGAGGTTCACTTATCCTTTGGCTCCATCTCATCCAGGATTGCCAAGTCGCGCTTGAGGTTACGACGCCGAACAATAAGACTTACGATATACAGGAATATGACACTAAATATCACTGAATACCCTGCGACCATATAGCGGGTGGTCTCGGCAGGTGCTTGTTGAAGGATTGAGGTAAGCATAGGTATCGCTCCTATTGGATACTCCTATTGGATACTCCTATTGGAGTACTTTTAACCTGAGGTTTTCGGTTTTATCCGCCAGCTTGCCGAGGCGGATACGATGCCAAAGCAAGTCAGCAAAGATGAAGGAGAAGGTGAGCAGGCTGAACATGAAGGTCTGCAGCATCTTGGGGGTCATATCGAAACTACCCTCAGCACCAGCAGCACCACTGCCAATAATGACCGGGTGAATGGTGCGGAAGATGCGGATCGAAATGAAGGTAAGGGGAACGCTGATGAAGCTAAGGATGGCATAGACGGCACCAAAGCGGGCGCGCCGGTCAGGATCTTCGATACCCTGGCGCAACATGAGGTACGCAGCATACACCAGCTCGACAATGGCAGCTGTAGTCAAACGTGGATCCCAGGTCCACCAGGTGCCCCACGAACCACGTGCCCAGATCGACCCGGAGACAATGGCGATAAAGAAGAAAACAAAGCTGATCTCGACAGCTGCCATACCGACGATATCCCATTTACGGTCGCCTTTGCGTAGAAAAGCCACTCCGGCAATGGCAGCAACCAGGAAGCCCAACATCCCTACCCAGGCGTTGGCAACATGAAAATAAAACACACGCTGCACCTGCCCCATGACGGCTTCCAAAGGGGCATAGAAAAAGACCATGCCGACGGCAGTGATAAATAAAAGAATGGTGACGATATCGAGGATCGCCAACAATCGAGGCTTAGATTCCATGAGTCACTCCTCTACAATGTAGTCAAACACCATAAAAGCCACTGCAATGAAAATCACATCGTAAACAATGAGCAGGTTGATCCAGGGAAGAATATCGACGGACGCTGCGCCTTGGAGAAAACCAGTACTACCTTTTACTGCAGCAATCAAGACGGGGATGATCAAAGGGAAAAGGAGAATGGGCAGCAACACGTCGCGGGTACGGGTTTGCACCGCCATACTGGAGAGCAATGTGCCAACAGCCACATAGCCGATGGAGCCCAGGAGAATAACCAATAACAACCCCGGAATGAAGAGATTGACGCTATAAAGAACGCTATATACGGGCAATACAATCGCTTCTACGATGAGCATAAAAATCAGATTGCCGATGGCTTTGCCGAAATAAATGGCACTACGATCAACAGGTGCCAACAGCAGCCCGTCCAAACAACCGCGATCTTTTTCCATGGCCATGGAGCGGTTGAGCCCGAGAGTGCCTGCGAAAG
>CAZXPK010000096.1:0-5683 GCA_964642565.1 uncultured Anaerolineaceae bacterium | reverse complement strand
CGCAGGACGGTGTCCAACATCTGACAGGCATCCTGGTCCAAGCCCGTATGAGGCTCATCGAATAGCATAACTTCGGGGTCATGCAGGACAGCGCGTCCAATGGCGAGGCGCTGCTGCATCCCCCGTGAGAAGGTACGCACCAGATCTCTCCGGCGAGATGCCAGGCCGATCATATCTAGAACTTCGGAAATCCGGTTGTTTGTGTGGGCGACATTATACATGCGGGCATAGAAACGCAGATTTTCCTCGGCAGTCAAATCTCCATATAGTAAGGGTAGATGTGATACCACGCCCAATCGGCGCCGGACAGCGGCTGCCTGACCCGGCAGGGAATATCCGGCGATATTCAAACTACCCAACGTTGGGCGCGAGAGTGAGGCCAGGATACGTAAAAAGGTCGTCTTGCCGGCTCCATTGGGACCCAACAAGGCGACGAATTCACCTGATTCAACGGAGAAATCCATGCCCCGGAGAACAGGTTTCAAACCGAAACGTTTAACGAGTTTTCGGACTGTGATCATCATAAGAACGAGGCGATATTGGCTCCTGGCAAATTATCCCTGTTCCAACTTTCTTAGTTTTTCTTTTAAACCCGCCCTGCGCTCGAGGTAGGCCTCTTTGGGCAGGTTCCCAGAATGGTATTGGTCATCCAAGGCGATGATGGCATCCATCAAGGTATCCTCGTCCTCCGGGGACGCATATAGCTCGATTGGTAAGGCTGCCACGTCCGTACCTTCAAGGGATCTCTGCAATGCGAGCTTTCTCTGGTTCCTGCGAAATAACCACAGACCTCCAACAACAAGTGCGACACTAAACACACCTAACCCGATAGCCAGGTTTTGCATGTTTCCCGTGGTGAAGATCGATGCTGTAGCCTTCTTGGGATTGCCAGATAAGGTGAATTCAAGCGAACTTCCGGCGATCAAGCTACTACCGTTATACATGTGGTACAGGCTACCCTGAAAATCGCGCGTGCCACCATCCTGGAGCATGCTGCTATCGACTTTAATACCATTATCAGGCACCATAACCACCATGGCGCTGGTTGGAAGGAACATGGGCTGGACGAAGTTCAGCTTATGATCATAAGGCATCTGAAAAGCGAATATGACCTGGTACTGACCCACACCGGGGTTGACGGTCATCTTATCAGCGAAACCCTGTGACACTTCCACGTAACGTGTTCCAAGCTCACCATCCTGGAATTGCAGATTGGTATATCCCTGGGGTAAGGGGAAAGTGACGATGGTGCCATCTTGCGCTGGAGCAACTATGGCTTGCTTGGTGGGGTTGGATATAATGAAGACTTCTATGACCTGAGCATTTTGAGGATCGGTAAAATCGAAGAAAATGTGAACACGGTCAGTGGTTAACGATGAAACGTCCGTTGACGAATCATAGACGGTAATTTGCAGATTCAAATTCGGAGTGTTTGGATCGACGGTAACGATGTCGGAGCCATAAGTGCCGGAGGCGAAATCAGTACCTGCCAGAAAGACCCTGCCTTTGGGCATGATGACATTGGTGAAGGTATAAACCCCATTTACTCCGGAGGTGAGCGTCTCAGAATATGTATTTTGCATATTATCAAAACCATACAGAGTGACCGGCGCATCCGTGGGCGCATCTCCACCCGAGCCATTAATCAACTGAACTGCGACGGAACCGAGAAAAGTCACAGTTGGGGTGACCTCAGATGTTGAGGTCAGCGAAGAGGCTTGAGTCAGGATGGGATTTGGATAAGCTTCAGGGGCTGGGTAGGCAATGGAAGTTGGTTCGGCAGTCGTTTTAATCGAGGGAGCAGGATAAGTATTCGCGGTGAGTTGTGGGATGGCAAAGGTCAATGAGCGAAGATAAGCGACGAGTGCCCAGCGTTCATTGTCATCCAGTGTGCTAGTATAGGCAGGCATATCGGGTGTGATGCCAGCGGAAATTGCCTGGTAAAGGCTGGCCGAGGAACTTTGCGCCATGAATGCCTGGTCGGTAAAATCACTGGGTTGGGTGGATAAGGTGGAAGCGTCAGGTCCATCCCCATCTCCAGATTGGCCATGACAGGTAACACATTTTTGCTTGTATAGGGCGTCCCCCTGGCTGACCAATACATCTGGAGCACTCAGGCTCAGGGCATAGGCCACCACATCCCAACGCTGACGATCGGTCAGATTGGCAAAGGCGGGCATGAATTTTTCCATATTCCCCTGGGTGACGACCGCGTACCATTCAGCGGGCGAATATAAGCGGGCAAAATCGGATAACCCAAGAGCTGCGACTGGCACTGATAATTGAGCTGCTTGTGGCCCATCCCCCATCCCATGGGCACCATGGCATTGGGCACATTCCTGGTTATAGAGTACCTCACCATGTGCAAGGTCAGGTGGAACAATCGGGTAAACAGGGCTGGTGGCAACTGATTGTGTCGCCTGTTGGGCGACTGGAAGCTCTGACCCTGGTGGTGGAGTAATATCTGCAGCCAGAGAAAAGGAACAGGCAGATAGAAAAGTCGCCAGGATGGGGAGAAAGATATATCTGGGAAATCTATGCATGTCAACTCTCGAATATGGAATAGAAGGTCAGGCTAATGTGGCGCCACAGCGTGGGCAGAAGAGATCAGATTCCTGAACTGGTCGACCACATTTTGGGCAGAATCCGCCTGCCTTCCCCTGCATAGTACGGCGCCGGGAGGCAATTCTCTGCTCGAGGTCATCATCTGGGACAGGTGGGACAGCATTCCCATTCTTTCTGACATGGGAATGGCTGGTAGCGAGGGCGAGCCGATGAGCTACGATAGTTGCTTCGAGACGGTCCTCGGCGGTCATACTGGCAGTTGCCAGCTGATGGTCATCAATTTTACGCAGAATCTCAGCCCCATTCTGCAGCAGGGTCAAACGTTGGGTGGGGTAATTTTCTGAGGGGATCTTGCCGAGGTTATAGTCATCGTCCAATTCTTGAATTGTGGCAACCACCTGGTCGCGTTCAGCCAGCAGGTTAGAGATATCGACCTCTAGACGATTACCAGAGGTGGAACTGCGTTCCATGAGCGGCCGGCTAATATAGATTACAACAGGGATCAAAAGGGCGAGGATGAGAAAAATTGAACCAATATCCATGATCAGATTTCACAATTCATAGTGGATTATGGACCCAGCAAAGGGTCGATGGCAGCCTGGATCTCAGCCAAAGAGGAGTAGGGACTTAACTTTAATGAAGCCAGATTACCTTTCTTATCGATGATGTATGTTTCAGGGACACCGGTGGTGCGGTATGCCTGGGAAATGGTAGTACCTAGATCAGGTCCGTTGGGATAGGTGATATCGAACTTTTTGATATAAGCCAAAGAGGCCGATTCGGTATCCGTCCAGGCTATTCCCAGGAAAAGCACATCCCCACGGGGTTGATAGTAGCGCCAGGCTGATTCCAGTTCAGCTGCTTCCTGTTCGCACGGCTTGCACCATGAAGCCCAAAAATTTACCAAGACCACCTTCCCGGCCATTTCAGCAGGACCAAATTGCTGCCCAGCGAAGGTAGTGAGGGTAAATGCAGGGGGTACCTGACCGACAGCTACCGGACCTTGCTGTTTGCGGAGCAAAACCATGGCGACGACCACGAGCAGGGCAAATAACCCGACCCAGGCAAAAATGCGCCCCCAACGAGAGAGCACCCCTTGTGACGGTTTTTCAGCTGGACTGGTTGATATCTCGTTCATATAATATCCAAAACCTTAACGTTTACGTACTTCATCTTCCAACCGTTTTATATATTCATCCTGTGCAGGATCCATTTCCGCAGGTGGCCCAGGAGGGGAGGGTGAGAGGTCCACTGGCTGAGGAGTGTGCCGCCAAGAGCGAAAAGCATGGTAAAGGACATATACGCCTGCCAGGATAGCCACGGGTGGCACCACATATACCAGCCAATTGATACCTTTGGGTGGCGGGGTGCCCAAGACGCGAGCTCCATACTGCTGAACGAAATAATTTTTAATGTGCTGCTCAGTCCAGCCATCAGCTAACTTCTGGCGGATCAGTTCGCGCCATTGGGCGCAGGCAGTGGTTGGGCAGACATCCAGCGGAATGTTTTCGCAAACCGGGCAGTAGAGCTGCTTGGCAATTGCATTGACCTGGTCATCGGATGGGGTGGGCTGCTGGGCGGAAACGACTCCCACCACCAACAAGCCAAAAAGCAGGGTCAGTAAAATTGCAAGCAGACTTTTCTTAATCATCATGAAACAATCACGCTTTACTTGTGGCGGGAACCACTTTTTTGAGGACGACCATCTCGGGTTCTTTATCAGGCCTGGCAGCTACGAGTGTTCCCAGGATGAAAACGAACCCACCCAGCCACAGCCAGTTGACGAGTGGATTATGATAAATCTTGAAAGTTGCACCCGTGGTGGATAAGGGCTGCCAGTCCACAAGGATTATGTACAAGTCGTCTTCCATGTTGCTGCGTACACCAGCGATGGTCATAGGTTGTTGTGACTCATAGTAATAATCACGTCGTGGGTGAAGCTCACCCACATACTTGCCATTTTTGTAGACGCTCACCACAGCACGGGCAACATTCCGTCCATCTGTAGTGTCGAAGACCGATAATGAGTCGAACTGAACGGTGTATTGCCCGAGGCTGATCTGGCCACCTTGGGGGATTGTCCCTTGGGTTTCAGTCTGGAAGAGCTCAATGCCGATAATCCCAAGTGCCATCAAGACCACGCCCAGGTGAATTATGTAGCCACCATAACGGCGCCGGTTCTTCCCAGCCAGGTTCCAGAGTGCCTGGAGCAGGTTTTCTCCGTGAGTTTTGTGGCGAGCCCAGGCGGCACGCCAAAATTCAAACAAGGTGACCAAGGTGACAAGGGCACACAGCCCAAAACCGATCAGGGCAGGCCAGGAGTGGGTGCCAGTGATCCAGAGCAATGCCACTACCACCAAAGAGGCTACCAAGGGCTTCCAGACTGCATTGGTGAGGGTTTTACGGGTGGAATAAGTCCAAGCTGAGAGAGGTGCAATGCCCATCAAAAGAAGCAATCCTGCAAACTGTGGACCGGTGGCACGTTCGTAATAGGGTGGTCCGACCGTGACCTTTTGCCCAGTGAAGATACCAGCTAAGGCGGGGATCTTTTGCCCCACAATGCCCAATGCCTCGGAGATTACCGGGAAGATCACCCCCCAAAAGCAGACAACGAAAATACCGACGAAAAGAAGATTGTTGAGCAGGAAGAGAGCCTCACGTGAAAACCAGGAAGTCATCTCAGCCCCTGACTTAAGATCGTTCCAACGACGGCTTAAGAGCGAGAGCGAGGCCACAAAGGTCAGACCGATAAAGGCAAAGAATAATGGACCAATAGCGCTCTGAGCAAACGCATGCACGGATGATAATACACCTGAGCGGGTGAGGAAGGTACCAAAAATCACCAGGTCATAGGTCAGAATGATGAGAACCATATTCCACTGTTTGAGCATGCCGCGTTTTTCCTGAATCATCACTGAATGCAGGAATGCGGTGCCAGTGAGCCAGGGCATGAACGCAGCGATTTCGACCGGATCCCAAGCCCAATATCCTCCCCAACCCAGCACATCGTAAGCCCAACGCATGCCAAGCAGAAGACCCAAGGATAAGAAAAGCCACGCCACGAGCGTCCAGCGGCGGGTGATGCGAATCCAGCGGTCATCGGTACGCCCAGTGATCA
>CAZXPK010000095.1:10646-13842 GCA_964642565.1 uncultured Anaerolineaceae bacterium | reverse complement strand
AAACGAGAGCCGGGTACGCCACTGCCGGCTCTCTTTAAAAGGAGGAGAAGAAGAGAAATCGCCCTACAGCTAACATAATATCAAATACCAGCGTATCGTGCTTGACGGATAGCCTACGATTACCCTACGCTATACCAACAATATTGAGAGTAGATGACAAAAATACTATGAATTTTGCAATTCGCACAGAAAAACTAAGTCGCACATATAAGATCCGCGGTGGAAAGAAGTCCGAACCCCATTCATTGGTTGCTCTCACGGATATCAACTTGGAAATTCAACCCGGCGAGTTGTTTGGCTTGCTTGGACCCAATGGCGCTGGTAAGACGACTTTGATTAAGATTCTCACCACCCTGCTTGCACCCAGCACGGGTCACGCCTGGATCGCGGGTTATGATGTCGTCGACGAGCCCGAAAAAGTCCGTCCACGCATCAACATGGTCTCGGGTGGCGAAGCCTCAGGCTATGGCTTGCTCACCGTGCGTGAGAATTTGTGGATGTTCTCCCAATTCTACGGGTTACCTTCCTCTGTCGCCAATCAGAATATTAAGCGCCTCCTTGAAGTAGTCGGTCTCTCTGACCGTGCAAACACCAGGTCTTCTGACCTATCGACCGGCTTGCGCCAGAAGATGAACATCGTCCGTGGGTTTATGACCGATCCGGATGTGCTCTTCTTGGATGAGCCCACCCTGGGTTTGGATGTCGGAGCTTCACGCGAAGTCCGTCATTTCATCCGCTCCTGGGTGGATAATAATCCCACACGGACTGTTATGCTGACCACTCACTATATGGTCGAAGCAGATGAATTGTGTGATCGGGTAGCCATTATCAATCAGGGGCGCGTGCTGGCATGTGATTCACCATCCAATTTAAAACGAAACCTGCAACAAGAAGCTGTCTTCCGTCTGGAGGTCAGTCCATTCAATGGGAACTTAACCACTGAGAGATTCGCAGCTCTGCCTGGGGTTTGTAATGTGATACACCAGCCTCAGGATGGCTTTGATTTGCTTGACCTCATGTTGGATGAAGAGCAAGCTCTTGCAGGCGTGGTCAGTACCCTTAATAGTGCCAATATCCGCCTGCTCAACCTGCAAAAGAATGAACCCACCCTGGAGGATGTATTTGTCAAGCTAGTCGGCCAGAGCATGGAACAGGTTGAGCAGAAAGGGGATTCGGGTGAGCAATAACTCGTATTCACCCTCGCAGGTCCTTCCTCACCATGATGGCGTCCCACCCTCTGATGGTGGACATCTGCACAAGAATAGTGGTTGGAGGTTATATATCCAAACCGTGATTGCCCGCTCCTACCCGCGCGTCGTCGGTCAGATGCGTGACGTATCGTGGATGTTTTTTGACACCCTCCTTCCATTGCTGTCGGTTTGCACGTACGTGTTCGTTTACCGCGCAATTCAAGCCCCTGAAGACTACATCGGTTTTGTAGTCGTCGGTGGAGCAATGATTGCCTTTTGGATGAATGTGCTGTGGGGTATGTCCAGCCAGCTTTATTGGGAAAAGGAACAAGGCAACCTGTCGTTATATATCATGTCACCCTCATCGCTGATGGCGATGTTACTTGGCATGGCATTAGGTGGCTTGTTTTCCACCTCCTTGCGTGCATTGATGATCATCGTTTTGGGTAGCTTATTTTTCAACGTTCAATATGCAATCGCTAGCTTTACCCAGCTTTTCGCAGTCTTTTTCCTGGCGATGGTCGCTCTGTATGGCCTGGGTATGATGACTTCTTCCCTATACCTCCTTCTCAGCCGTGAGGCTTGGCATATTTCCAACCTGGCTCAAGAGCCCGTCTACTTATTCTCAGGCTTTTACTTCCCCATAAAGAACTTCAGCTTTTGGATCTCCGCGGTCGCCTCACTCATCCCGCTCACCATGGGCCTGGATGCCATGCGTCAGCTTGTGTTTAAATCCGGTCCATCGCTTGGTTTCATCTCAGTACCCATTGAGATCATCGTCTTGGCCATCCTGAGTGCCGTCTTCCTTATAACTGCTCGCTTGATGCTCTCCTATATGGAAAAACTGGCTATTCGTGAAGGTCGTCTGACTGAAAACCGTCGCTGATCAATCATCATCAAGGTTATATATGCTGGAAACCAATCACCAATTTACTACGAATAAGCTGCCAGTCTATTCTCGATCTTTCCGCGTTGCAGCCTGGCTGGGTTGGCAGATCGAATCCAACTGGACTGACCCCTTCCTTTTCGCCATTTATTCCATTATCAAGCCATTGGCAGGCGCCGGTATCCTGGTCGTCATGTATAGTGTCATCACCAATGGAAACTTTGCCTCTCCCATCTTTTCTTACATTTACCTGGGAAATGCCTTTTACGTATATGTTGGTGCTATTATGACTGGGATTTCCTGGGCTGTGATCGATGATCGTGAGCATTATAAGACCCTGAAGTATATGTATGTCGCGCCCATCAATATTCCAGCGTACCTGATTGGGCGGGGAGTTGCCAGATTTCTGGTGGCATCCATCACAGTCATAATTACCCTTGCGATTGGTTTTCTCTTCCTGCATGTGAATATAGACCTTGCGAGCGTCAATTGGCTTCTCTTCCTGGTCTCGTTGTCGATCGGTGTGGTCATGTTGGCTGTGATGGGCTTGAGTCTTGCGGGGATCAGTCTTTTAATCGTGAATAATGTCTGGTTCATCGGTGATGCTGTTGCAGGAGCCCTTTTCCTTTTCAGCGGTGCGATCTTCCCACTTGAAGTCTTGCCCGCCTGGCTTCGCCCGATCGGCTTCGCCATCCCCGTTACCTATTGGCTGGAATTGCTTCGCCGCTCGTTGGTTGGTCATATTGCAGAGGCTTTCCCAACCCTGCAGAATGTAAGTAACCTTCAGCTCATCGGCATCCTGCTCGGTCTTACGGTTATATTCGGGACTATTTCGTTCTTCCTTTTCCGCTATTGCGAGCATGTCGCCCAGGAACGTGGCTTGCTCGATAGGGTTACGAATTATTAACCATCGAATAGGTTATTGGGTTTCCCCTCAATGGATAAATCTACAAATCCGTTATTATCAACCTCCCATCAAATATTGCCGCCGATATCTATTGGCTTTCTTCCCTCCAGTCCAATTGGTCCGATGTGGGTCGCGGTTTCAGGGCAGGGGCTCATGACGGTCGATTGGAGTATGTCTCAAGCTGATTTCTCTCGGCTAGTTGAACGGCGCTTC
>CAZXPK010000095.1:0-10546 GCA_964642565.1 uncultured Anaerolineaceae bacterium | reverse complement strand
ATGGATCTTTGCACGGCTATGGCGGTCCCGGTGGGATTAAATTGAAGGCCTGGCTTTTAGAATTGGAACAATCCTCTGATTAAATAAAACCTGCGGGCGTATTACCCGCAGGAGATTTATAACCTCCACAATTATTCTTTAAAACCATATTTCTCAATGATGGCCTGGATGATATTACGATCCTCCTCACTGACGCTCGCAAATTGGTACCCCACATCATAATATTCTGGATTAATATCTGGCGCACACCAGCGCGTGTTGGCAGTGAAAACAAGTTCATTTTTTTTGACGAAGTCTTCGGGCAGCTTGATATGTAATTCCATCTCATTATTTTGATCGATCTTGCTCTCGGTCAGCACCATGGCGCCTTCGAGAGTGATATTCAACAAGGTCCCAATGATCTTCTCACTTTTTGAGTCATACACATTGGCAAATAACAGTAAGTCTTTCCGTGGGTATTTTCTTCGTTCTTGCATGGTTTGCTCCTCACCTCTACTTAACAATCTACCTATCCTAAGGATACCGGAAAAAGTGACATTGTGCAAGCACGAATCATGGTAGTAGCAAAATCACATCGACTACAAAGCTCCACTTTGAATCAATTACCATCCGAAATGGTAAAATCATAACAACCCATTCATCGAAATGTTGTATTTTATAGGAGAACCTTATGTCTACCCCTATGATCATTGATGCCATTCGGACACCCATTGGATCATTGGGTGGCGTGCTTGCCCACGTCCGACCTGACGATCTGGCTGCTCATGTTCTAAAAGCCATCATCACTCGTAACAAGCTGGACCCTGCCCTAGTCGAGGAAGTATATCTCGGTTGTGCGAACCAGGCAGGTGAAGATAATCGTAATGTCGCCCGTATGGCCACTCTGCTGGCAGGTTTTCCTGTCGAAGTGGCGGCTGTCACCTTCAACCGTTTGTGCGCCTCCGGGTTGAACGCCATCAATCAGGCTGCGCGTGCCATTCGCGCTGGTGAAGGCGATGTTTTTATCGCTGGAGGAGTCGAAAGCATGTCACGCGCTCCATATTCTGTCCCTAAAGCTGAACAACCCTTCGCTTTTGGCAATCTGACTGCCTGGGATACCGCCCTTGGGTGGCGCTATCCGAACCCCAAGATGCAAGAGCTCTACGGTACTGAATCGATGGGTGAAACCGCTGAGAATATCGCCCAAATGATGCCTGAGATAACCCGTGAGCAACAGGATGCCTTTGCTCTGGCAAGTCATCAGCGTGCCATCGCAGCTATAGATTCGGGTAAATTTGCTGAAGAGATTATTCCGGTCAGTATCCCCCAAAAGAAAGATGATCCTATTATCGTCTCTATTGATGAGCGCCCACGGCGCGATACAACGATGGAGTCTCTGTCCCGTCTGCGACCAGCATTCCGCAAGGAGGGCACTGTCACAGCAGGTAATTCTTCCGGTCTGAATGATGGCGCTGCTGCTGTTCTCCTGATGAGCAACAAAAAAGCTGCTGAGTTAAAACTTAAACCCTTAGCACGCATCCTTGCCTCTGCTGCAGCCGGTGTTCCACCTCGCATCATGGGGTTGGGGCCAGTCGGTGCGGTGCGTAAAGCTCTCGAACGGGCAAAGATAAGCTTATCAGATATAGGTCTGATCGAGCTCAACGAAGCCTTTGCAGTACAATCTCTGGCGGTCATCAAGGAGCTGGGTCTATCACCCGAGATCACTAATGTCAATGGTGGGGCAGTAGCCTTGGGTCATCCCTTGGGCTGCTCAGGAGCACGCATTCTCACCACTCTGCTGCACGAAATGCGGCGTCGCGCTCCTTCCGAAAAGCGCCCTTACTACGGTCTTGCCACCTTGTGTGTCGGCGTCGGTCAGGGTGAAGCTACCATCATTGAATGGCTGGATTAAACACCACAATGGAGTTCATCTCTGTTCCTGATGGTTAAGGTTTAGGACCAGTTAAGATAGGTGTTCCATCTCATACTTGTCTGTTGATGGGATTCATTCGCACCTATATATCTTCAAGAACGCAGTTATAAACCACAACGAGAACATTAGTCTCGTTGTGGTTAAATATTCGCTTAGAGATTTAGAGATTACGGTGTAGCGGTGGGTGCCAGCGGGGTATTCGTAGGTACGATAACCGTAGGATAAACTGTGCCCACGGTTGCCGTGGGGACTGGTGTGGCAATATTGACTGGTATCTTTAGGATTAATCCTGCGTAGATATCATTCGCATTGGCTAATTTATTTTCTTTAACAATTGCATCCACTGTGCTATTAAATCGTACCGCGATGTCACCTACAGTATCTCCTGGCATCACGGTGTAACTGATCAGTGTGCCTGGTGGCACCAATGTGGAGACCGATGTGGCAGTTGGCAGTAACATGTTCGGTGGTGGGACGAGGATCTTTTGCCCCACATAGATGATCAATGTCACAGGGTCAATCGATGGGTTAAGGGCAAGTAAAGTTGGGATATCCGTTCCAAAACGCGTTGCGATATCGCTCAGGTTATCCCCCTGTTGTACGGTGTACTCAAATGGTCCTGAAGGGGTAGGGGTCACTGTCGGTGTTGCAGTTTCTGTCGGCAGTGATGTTGGAGTTATGGTGGGTGTATTGGTCGCTGGTAAGGGCGTTGCCGTTACGGTCATAGTTGGGGTTAATGTAACAGTCGGTGTAGGTGTTGCGGCTTTAAACGGAGAATTATCCCCCAACAACCAGAAGATCAGTGCTGCTGCCCCTGCAATGAGTAGGATTGCTGCCCCTATCATGACGGCCATCGGTGTACCCTGCTGACGCTTGCGGTGTGCCTCGATTACCTTTTGGGGTGATTCTTTTGCACTCATGAGACTCTCCTCACAATCACTGGATACAGGTCACCCTGATCCGTAGTGTTCAAAGTTAATAGACGCCTATCCATAATGGATAGTTCCAAGTAATTCTACCCGATTTTATTCGAGTTGGGGCACATTCACTCGATTCATCTCGCTATCATGAAAATAATGTAAAATCAGCTGATATTACATCGAGAGGTGATTATGCATATCGTTATTTTTGGAGCTGGTGGGGTCGGGGGTTATTTTGGTGGTCGCTTGGCACACGCGGGAGAAAAAGTTACCTTCATCGCTCGAGGCGAACACTTGCATGCCATGCTGACCAACGGTCTCGAAGTCGAGAGCATCAATGGGGATTTTACCGTCCGCCCTGTTATTGCGACTGACGACACAACCCAGGTAGATGCGGTTGATGCCATCCTGGTATGTGTGAAGTCTTGGCAAATACCCAGGGCTGCCAAAGCGATCATGCCCATGCTTGACCTCGATACATTCGTTGTCCCCTTGGAAAATGGTGTGGAAGCTCCTTCACAGCTCGCTGAAATACTCGGCAGAGAGCACATCCTGGGTGGCTTATGCCGGATCGCCAGCCGTATTGCCTCTCCCGGTCATATCCAACACACCGCAATCGAGCCTTCCATTGCCTTTGGGGAGTTGGATAACCGCTCGAGTTCACGCGCTCGTAAACTTCTCCAGTCTTTTGAACACGCAGGGGTATCGGTAGAAATTCCTCCAGATATAAACGTCGCGGTTTGGCAAAAATTCCTCTTTATATCAGCTGTCAGCGGTATCGGGGCAGTCACCAGGGTGCCGTTTGGAATATTTCGCAGCATTGAGGGCTCGCGCCAGATGCTTGAAGAAGCACTACACGAGTGTTACTCAGTTGCATTAGCTCAAGGCATTCATCTGCCAGCCGATAGCGTTGCCAATACCCTGGCATATATCGACACATTACCCCCGGGCACCATGGCCTCCATGCAGCGGGATATCCTCGATGGTCGCCCATCTGAATTGGAAGCCCAAAATGGTGCCCTTGTGCATATGGGACGAACCCTCAATATCCCCACCCCGGTGCATGCATTTATTTATCACAGCCTCTTGCCCCAAGAAAGTGTTGCTCGGGGTCAAACGGATTAGCTGGTCTGCTCAGGCATACGTACGAGAACACACCCATAAGGTGGTGTTTGGGTCACCTCTGGGATAAGGTTCTGTTTTAACGACTCGATGACCTTGGGTACATATAACTTTGTTGCCACTCGTTGCCGGAAGGTGATATCATCCCAGGCTCCCTGGTAGGCAAGTTTTCCACTTTCATCCACAACGAAAAAGTGTGGGGTGGTATATGCCCCGTACAAGTTCGCCACCTGCTGATGAGCATCTACCAATACATCAGGTAGCTCCCTATCAGACGCCACTTTCTCGATCAGCTCTCTTGATTCATTGGCGTTCGAAGCAATCCAAAGTACTTTCACCTCTGCCTTCCATTGATCTATGAGAGCCGTTAATTGGTGATCCACACGCTCACACCATACACATTCAGCCGACCAAAAATTCAACACTACTATTCTGCCCCGCAGTTCTCCCAAGGCATACATTCTCCCCTTTAAATCAGGTAGCTGGAATTCTGGAGCCTTCTCTCCGACGGTTACTATGGGATCCATATAGGTGAATATACTCCAATCACCAGCTGCACCGGGTTGCTGCCATCCGCGTTTACCATCCACAATTCAGGCAGATCAGATAATTTTGCCTGGTTAAAACGCACATAGGCGAGCATCAACCCATCTCGGCTCCAGGCAAGATCATAATGATTGTAATCAGCCTCATCAGTAATTGGGTGGGGGTTTGACCCATCTGCATTCATGACCCATATCTGCCTTCCAAGCGACCAACGGACCACATCTAGGAATTTACGCGTGAAAGCGATTGCTCCGCCGTCTGGTGAATAGCTTGCCTCTACATCCTCCACATTAGTCTCCCCAGACATGTCATCTATCGTGTTGTTTTGTAGATAATAACGTAACAGGTGACTGGTACCGGTTTCATAATTGCCGGGTTCTTGAAAGTAAGAAATCTCAGGTGCCAGATAATATTCTCCGTTTGGGCTCCATGCACCGGGTTGACCTGTCTGGTTCGGCAACAGTACTTTTTCTTGGGAAAGTGGATTTACCACTTCATACCCACTGCTGGTGCGATCGTAATATGCCAGCAAACCCGTTGGTGACCAGCTCGGTTGAACGGTTTCATGGCTTGCCTGCCCCAGGGGGGTTGCCACCAGGTCTGGTAAGCTTAATAACCAGATTTGAGCGAAGCCTAAGCCTCCTCGTAGAGTAGGTAGTAGATATTCATATGCCAAATAATAGCCATCAAAAGACACCACGGGGTTTCTACATTCCGCCACTCCACAATCCAACAGCTTCTTAGGTTGGTATGAATTGTTTATCGAGTTCTCTGCTTCCATCCGCTCTATCCGGTATAGATCTGCTCCACCCTGAGAATTACTGGCACTGAAATAGATCGTCATCCCATCGCTATTAGCGGAAAAGTCAATCACTTCCATCTCATGCGTGTATTGTCGGATTTCTCCAGTCACTGGGTCTAGGGCATAAATATCAGCTGGGCTATTCGCTGGCCAGAGATAGGCAAGAGCTGCTTCACGGGTATTGAATGACCAGCTTTGTCCTTCCATAGGGAATGCCATCCAGCTCGCTGCCTTGGCTCCAGCCTCCAGGCTTACGCTGATCTTCTGCCCGCCGGGCCATGTCTGGTCAGGCGTGAATGTTAGGGTATTATTATCCCAGCTGAACGTGCCGCTCGTTGCTGGCTCTATTTTCATGAGCACACTGACTGACTCAGTCTGCATTGAGTGTGAAAATACTAACCGGATTGGTGAGGTAACCGGAACGTTTATCGCCCCTGCTGGGGGATAGATCTCGATCAACTGCGGCCTCGAATTCCAGGCGTAAAAAACTAACCCTGATGCCACAATCAGCACGAAAGTAATCACGGCTATCACGGACCTGGCTTTCATATTGAAAATTATAATCCTTCCGGATGCAATTCCCGGTTAGGGCTATTGTTAACAGATACTCTCCAATTGTCACACTTACGAGAATGTTTCGTTATTACGATTAATCGATCCTTCTTTTGAAAGTATTTTCACAAACATGTTAAAACAACTCGTTATGGTAGAATGAGACACATGAAACGCTGGCAATTTTGGTTGGGGTTATTAATTAGCGGCCTATTTCTGTATCTGGTCTTACGAAAAATCGATTATTTTCAATTATGGCAGGTCTTGAAAGCCGCCAATTATTGGTGGCTGATACCCGGTGTCGCTGTGTATTTTGTCGCTCTTTGGGTACGCTCCTGGCGTTGGCATTACCTTCTGCGACCTTTGAAAGCTATTCCCACCCGTACCATGTTTCCCATCGTCACCATTGGCTATGCCGGGAATAACATTTTTCCCGCCAGGGCTGGAGAGGTTGTTCGCGCCGTGGTTCTCAAACGCAAGGAAGGCGTCCCCATCTCAGCCTCTCTGGCAACCATCATCGTCGAGCGCGTGTTTGACGGCATTGTGATGTTGGCTTTCGTCTTCGTCAACCTGGCCGAGCTCACCCGTCTCACCAGCGTTTCTATCGAAGTAGCGGGGATAAATTTCGGTATTCGAGAAGTTGCCATCTGGGGGAGTGTTGCCTTTTTTGGTGCACTGGCTGTCTTCCTTATCGCTGCCATGTTCCCCATTCCCACTGATCATCTTGTCACCTGGCTGGTCGAGCGCTTGGCTCCGGTTCGTATTCGTGAAAAAACCCTTGGGATCAGCCGGCGTTTCCTCGATGGTCTGGAATCGCTCCGCTCCCCGCTTGACGTGGTGATGGTCTTTTTCACCTCTGTGCTTATCTGGCTGCTTGAGACGGTCAAATATTGGTTCGTGATGCATGCTTTCAGTTTTTCCATAAGTTTCTTCGCCTTGATGTTGATGAACGGTGTCGTCAATTTGGCAACTACCATCCCCTCCGCCCCGGGTTATCTGGGTACATTCGACCTGCCTGGTATTGCTGTATTGCAGGCATATAACATTCCACGAGAAATAGCTGCAAGTTACACATTCGTGCTTCATTTTGCTTTATGGTTCCCCGTCACTGCCCTCGGTCTTTACTACATGTTTCGTGAAGGCCTCAAATGGACGGAAACCATACAGGCCAAGGATGAGCCAGTGCAACCAGAAGGAATCGATCGAATATGAAGCGTATTTCGATATTGGGGGCAGGCTTTGGAGGCTTGGCTGCCGCCTATGATCTGATCCGTCATGGTAATCAGGTAACCATATATGAGGCCTCCGATCATGTTGGGGGTCTGGCAGCCGGTTTCAAAGAGCCGCATTGGGATTGGTCCGTGGAACAGTACTATCACCACTGGTTCGCTTCGGATGAGCACATGCTGGGATTGATCAAGGAGCTTGGGTGGCGCGACAAAGTGCTTTTTCCTCGTCCATATACGGTCATGTATTATCAAGGCCGCTTTTATCCTTTCGATTCGATCCTCAAAGCCATCCTCTTTCCCGGATTGGGATGGGGCATCAACAAAGTTCGCTTCGGGTTGGTTGGGCTGTTCTTACGCCTGACCAATGATTGGAAAGCCCTTGAAAAGCACACGGTAGATGCCTGGATGCGCAAATGGGCTGGCGACCGCGTCTATGAGTTGATGTGGCAGCCATTGATGATTGGTAAATTTGGCGAGCGCTACGCCACACAGGTCAACATGGCCTGGATGTGGGCTCGCTTAAAAGCTCGTACTACTCGCTTGGGCACCTTTCAGGGCGGCTTCCAGGCTTTCGCAGACCAGTTTGCGACAGCCTTACAGGAATTGGGTGTAACCCTGTGTCTAAATTCACCCATTCAACAAATCCTCCCCTCACCTGGTGGAGTCGGGATCGACCTGGTCACCACTGACGGTCAGGTTCATTACGATCAATGTCTGGTGACCACCTCTCCCAACCTGCTGGCACGCCTTGTTCCAACCATGCTCTCGTATTACCTCAAGGGTCTGCTCGCCCTGAAATCCATGGGGGCGGTGGTAATGACCCTTTCACTCAAACATCAGCTTTCACAGCAGGGGTATTATTGGTACAACCTTCCCAAATCGGCTGGTTTCCCTTTCCTGGCACTAGTGGAACACACCAACTTCGTCTCACCTGCGCATTTTGGCGGTGACCATATCGTCTATTGTGGGGATTACCTTGAGCCAGACCATGAATATTTTACTTTGAGCCAGGACGAGCTGCTGCAGCGTTTCCTGCCGGCCTTACAACGCTTCAATTCCTACTTTGAGCCGGGCTGGGTCAACAAAACCTGGCTCTACCGTACCAACTATGCCCAACCGGTACCATTGCTCAATCATTCATACAACATTCCCACCATCCAGACGCCCCTGCCCGGCCTATATTTCGCCAGCATGAGCCAGGTCTATCCGTGGGATCGGGGGACGAACTTTGCCGTCGAGATCGGGCGCAGGGCGGCGAGATTGATGATGGATTAATTGGTTTAATTAGCTTTTCACTTATAATTTTTGGATCTTCATGCTAGCCGTAGATATTCTCATCGCCAGGAACTGTGTTGTGTGAATCATACAATTTTCCACTCGCTTGATTCCGCAGCTGGTGAAGATATTATCAAGATAGGTATTGCGCTTTCCTCGAAGGAACCCCGCTATCTGACTCATTTTCAAATCCTAAGCTAGTTATCCTATCAGTCAATTGACCATGTACGGTTTCGTGTATAATCATTTTGGAACGGAGGCTTCCATGAGATGTCCTTTATCGTTGAATATTTCCGGCATTCTTGAGCTCCCCCTTATTTCGCACGTACGTCGTAATCACGGGTTGGAACATGCCACCTTGCATACCCTGGCAAATCATCTCCCGCAAACCATGTTGATGGGTCATTCCGATGTTGGCGGCTTTTGGATTATTGGTGATGTTCCACCCGAGATGTTGCATGCTGCTGTTCAGGAAGCAATCGCGCGGTTGAGGGCTGGTGAGCGCCAGCTGGCAATTCACCCTAATTGTGGCACCAATTATGTTACCGTAGGTGCACTTGCCGGTCTGGCAGGAGCAGCTGCCATGTTGGGTTCTGGCAAGCGAATAATGGATAAGCTTGCTCGTCTGCCTTTCGCTGCCGCGCTTGCCACTATTGCTTTGATCATCTCACAACCCCTGGGGTTGCTCCTCCAGGCGCGGGTGACAACCTCGGGTGACCCTGGCACACTCGAAGTCACCACGATTACCCATAAGAAGCAAGGTCGCATGACCGTCCATCGTATACATACCAGAGGGTAAGTATGGTGGAAGAAGGTCCTGAGATATATCTCTTTGATGGTGACGATGAATTTGCCATCCACGAATCCATAGATAAAATCCGCGCCAGACTCGGTGATGCAAATATCGCCGAGATGAATACCACCCAATTGGATGGCAGGTCCTTCTCGCTGAACCAGCTCAAAGATGCTGTAGCAACTGTTCCTTTCCTGGCTACAAAAAGACTGGTTATTCTCACCCACCCAACCGCCAGTATTAAAGACAAAACTGAACAGGAAGAATTCATTAGCTATTTAAATGCCGAAAAACCTACTGCAAAATTGGTGTTGGTGGATTACGAATTCCTGACCAATGATAGAGATAAAAAAGAAGGCAAGCTGAATTGGCTCGAAAAATGGGCTTCCTCCCCCCAGCAGGCAAAGCGTGTTTACATTCGCCATCACCCGCAACCCAGTGGTGCTTTAATGGTTAAGTGGATTCAGGAACATACGAAAACCATGGGGGGTCAAATTTCCCCCCAGGCTGCAGTTTTACTTGCCAACCAGATCGGTGACGACACCCGCCTGGCAACTCAAGAGCTCATCAAGCTGCTGACTTATGTCAACTACTCTCGACCAGTGGACACCGATGACGTTGAGCACCTGACGCCCTTGACTGCTAAAATTGGCGATTTTGAGCTGGTGAATGCCCTGCGAGACCGTGACCAGCGCAAGGCGCAAGCCTTATTACACAGGAGCTTGCAAGAAGACGACCCTCTACAAATTTTACAGGGGATAGTATATCAAATTCGGGTACTGATTGTGGCGCGTGAGATATTGGATGAGCACGGTACGATCAATGACTTTCCAAAATCTTTAAATATTAGATATTATCCCGCTAAATTGGCGCTGGAAAGCGCCCCACGCTACTCTATTAAATTTCTTGAAACGATCTATCATCGATTGTTGGATCTTGATGAAGCGATTAAAACCGGCAAAATGGATGCAGATTTAGCCCTCGAGCTGTTGGTCGTAGAGCTCACGATTTAGCTGAGTTTCCATTATTATTTACCCCCAACCAAAAATGATTGGGCAATACCGAACGTGTGGCGCGTACTTCGATACCTGCCCCTTTCCATGAGTTATTACCCAATGTACGCGGATGAACAAAACATATATTGGGCACCTTACCATATTTCGTATGGTAATAATTGGCTGCCCTCTGGATCTTCGTGGCTAAATCTGATTTATTATCATTATCAAACCACAGCATTCCGATATTCATCACTAAACCTCCACTGTCTTGGAAACTTTACACCGAGCCTGTTGATTACTACTATTGTCATTATAACAGAACATTTGTTCTATGTCAAGAGGATTCTGACCTTCGGACACAAGTTCGGACAAAGGTGTAAAAAATGCAATGGAAACC
>CAZXPK010000094.1:0-13846 GCA_964642565.1 uncultured Anaerolineaceae bacterium | reverse complement strand
GGCGGGAGTCGAACCCACAACCTCGGCCTTAGGAGAGCCTCGCTCTATCCTTTGAGCTACAGGGGCTTTTGCCCGAGATTATAGCATGGAAATTTCCCCTGACAACGAAAACTTCCCGGGTACATAAATTGCCCGGGAAGCTGAGATATTGGCTTTGAATAGAATTAATCCAATCGACCGGTGATAATAGCAGCTTTAACCTCACCAATTGCCTGGGTGATCTCAATCTCACGCGGGCAGCACTCGGTGCAGTTAAAGATCGTATGGCAGCGATACACCCCAAATTGATCGTTTAAGATCCTCAGGCGTTCGGCAGCAGCTTTATCGCGGCTGTCAAAAATAAAGCGGTGGGCTGCCACAATGGCTGCTGGTCCAACATACTGGTCACTTGCCCAGAAGGATGGGCAGGAGGTGGTGCAGCATGCGCACAGGATGCATTTGGTCGTATCATCGAAACGCTCGCGCTCCTCGATGCTTTGCAGCCGTTCCTGAGGTGGTGCTGGCTCGTCGTTGATAAAGTATGGCATCACCGACCGGTAGTGAGCGAAGAACCCCTCCATGTCCACGATCAGGTCTTTGATCACGCGTAAGCCCAGGATGGGCTCGACGGTGATCTTGTTTGTGTGCAGGTCCTTCAGTAATGCTTTACAGGCCAGGTAATTGCGTCCATTGATACGCATCGCATCCGAGCCACAGATGCCATGAGCACACGAACGCCGGAAAGAAAGCGTTCCGTCATAAGAGCCTTTAATATACTCCAGCATATCCAGGATGCGATCTGTGGGCTCAGCTTCCAACTTATAGGTCTCGTAGTGGGATTTCTTATCTTTTTCAGGATTAAAGCGGAAGACTTTGACTGTAACTTGCATGGCTGCCACCTCTTTTAATATACCCGTTCCTTGGGCTGATACTTGGTAATTACCACTGGCTTGTAGCGTAGCTCAAACTCGCCATTCGGTTTCACCCACGATAGAGTGTGCTTCAACCAGTTGACATCATCGCGTTTCGGATAATCATCGCGCGCGTGAGCCCCACGGCTCTCCGTACGTGCTAACGCACAAACCGTAACAACTTCAGCAATCTCGAGCAGGTTGCCCAGCTCCCAGATGTTGATCATCTCGGTGTTGAAGATTTTCCCTTGATCGTGCAAGGGGATGTGTTTATAACGCTCGCGCAGCTCACGAACGGTTTCCAGCGCAGATTGCATGCCTTCTCCTGTGCGGAACATGCCCACACTGTCCATCATGATTGTTTTCATCTTGCTGGAGACTTCCAGGATTTTCTCATTTCCCTGGGCATTACGGATGGCGTCGAATTGTGTTCGTGTAAACTCGGTCGGGTCAGCAGGTAGGGGTTGGAAATTCGCACCCAGTGCAAACTCAGCTGCACGCAACCCGGAGTGCTTGCCAAACACGATCAAGTCCAGCAGCGAGTTGGTTCCAAGGCGATTGGCGCCATGCACCGATACACAAGCCACTTCTCCCGCAGCATATAGGCCAGGCATGACGGTATTATGCTCATCGATCACAGCTTCACCAAAGCGGTTGGTGGGTATACCACCCATGGTGTAATGAGCTGTGGGCTGGACCGGCATAGGCTGAGCCACCGGGTCGACGCCCAAATATGTGCGGGCGAAGTCCACAATATCGGGTAGCTTGGCAATAATTTCCTCGCCTGTCATTGTATACGGAGAGCCATCCAGGCGTTTACGGCCATCCAGGGCGGCATATTTGTTCACCGTCTCGGGGCGGACGTCCAAATAGAGGTAATTCTGGCCATTGATCCCGTTGCCGGCTTTTATCTCGAGGTACATAGCACGGCTGATTACATCCCGAGATGCCAGGTCCTTTACCCGGGGAGCGTACCTTTCCATGAAACGCTCACCCTTGCCATTGATCAGCACCCCTCCCTCACCCCGCACGCCTTCGGTGATCAGGATGCCCAGTTTGTATATACCCGTGGGGTGGAACTGGAAAAATTCCATGTCTTCCATTGGGACCCCGCGACGCATGGAGATGGCAATTCCATCCCCAGTGTAGGCATAGGCATTGGAGGTGATGTCCCACACCCGCCCATGCCCACCCGTGGCGAGGATCACTGACTTGGCGTGGAAGACGTGCAGCTCGGAGGTGCCGAGCTCAATTGCCACAACCCCGGCTGCTGCGCCATTGACCACCAGTAAATCCACCACCTGGAATTCATCGAAGAAATTGACGTTATTCTTCAGACATTGCTGGTAGAGCGTTTGCAGGATCATATGCCCCGTGCGGTCGGCTGCATAACATGCCCGGCGGACGGGTTTTCCGGTTACATTGTTGGTATGTCCACCGAACGGTCGTTGAGCAATCTTGCCTTCAGTGGTGCGTGAAAATGGCAGGCCATAGTGCTCCAGCTCATACACGGCCTGTACCGCCTCATAGCACATGAACTCAATTGCGTCCTGATCCCCCAAATAGTCACTGCCTTTGACTGAATCAAAGGTATGCCATTCCCAATGATCCTCTTCTTCACTGCCCAGGGCGGCTCCAACACCTCCCTGCGCCGTGCCGGTATGCGAGCGGGTGGGGTACAGTTTGCTTATCACAGCAGTGTTGGCAGTCTTCGAAGCATACAGAGCAGCCATTAAACCAGCCCCTCCTGCTCCGATTACGATTACATCAAATTGGTGTTTTTTCATATTGTTAGGGCTCCTCCCGTGTCTGCTCTAATATGCAGAACCGAGAATTACATAGATGCCAACGATGACCATTCCCATCCAAAGCAAGGCAATCAACGCTCGTACGAATGGCTGCCAAAAGGTGTGACCAATATAGTCCTCAACGATCATGCGTATTCCGTTCGCTGCATGGGTGAAGGCAAAAAATAATATCAAGTATTGCATGATTTGCCAAAAAGCGGTGGCCCATCCCAGGGTAACATCGGGAATGTTGCTATTGACGACATGGTTGGGATTGGGGAAAAATGTCCAGCGCAAGACTGTGGGCAGGTCCATCTGCAGGCGGGCTCCCATATACATCGCTGAGCCCAAACCGGTCAACGCCAGCAGCACAATACCTAATCCGGAGATGCGGGTGAACAGCCACATCAGATAATCAAGGTTGATGCCACGTTGTGGAACGTAACGAGGTCGCATATCCTATTCTCCTCAGCTAAACAGTGCCCGTGGTGATGCTCTTTATGACGATCAAATATACCGTCAGGACATAAATTGGGATAAAGATTGCCCATTCCAGATAGACGGCTTCGCGCGAATATTTAATTAATTTGGGCCAGATATCTAAGATGACGATGCGCAACCCGTTTAGTGTGTGGAAGAGCACACAGAAGACGACCAATATTTGGAACCACCAGGATTCATATATTATATTGAGCGTAGTCCCCCATGTCCCCAATATTTGCTGCATTGAGAATGATGCTGCTACATGCAGCCCTACGAATAAGATGATCCCCATTGCGGTGAGGCGATGCAATGAGAATGAATGATAGGGACCGCCTGCCTTGTAAAATAATCCCTTGAAGCCAGAGTATTTACCATACGCCATGTGCTCCTCCTCAATCCTTACCCAAGTAACGGAAAACGGATTTTCCAATTATCCCATTTGTCTTACAATAGGGAAAAGTGATAAAACTCATGGATTATTCATATTACTTATCCTTATCCTCATATCATGATATGTTCTACAATTATACCTGCGGGATAAGACGGTCTTCCTGTATCTATGATGTACAATATGCCTACCTTACAGCTCATTGCGCCCACCAGGAAGATCGTCTTCCCGGCTTTAAAGGTTGATCCATTTACATTGCTCACCAGGAGGTACAAATGCCCAGTTCCCCCCATATGAGCCGCCGCGAGTTCGTTTCCATTGTGACTGCTGCCGCAGGCACAGTCATGGGAGCACTAATCGGTATTCCAGCCATTGGTTACCTGATTACCCCTGCTCTCCAAAAGGTATCTGCTGATGCTTGGATCCCGGCAGGGCCGATAGCGAATTATCCGGTCGGTGTTCCAACCCTGTTCAACTTTAACCGCACCAAAGTCAATGGCTGGGAAAAAACCGTCAATAGTTATGGTGTTTATGTCATCCAGCACCAAGATGGTTCGATCCTGGCTCTCTCCAATAAATGTACCCACCTAAGCTGCCGCGTGAACTGGAAACAGGAGGCAGCCGCCTACATATGCCCATGCCATGATGCTTATTTCGATATTGATGGGCAGATAGTTAAAGGCCCTCAACCTCGACCTCTCGATACCTATGAAACCAAGATCGAGGAAAACAATCTCTTTATCCACTTCGTGGGGAGTTAGGTATGTTCCAAAAGACCTTTAACTGGCTAGATGAACGTCTTGGTTTGAAAACTATTTATGGCACAGTCCTCGATAGGAAGGTACCCAAGGTCAACTGGTGGTTCACCCTGGGGAGCGCCAGCCTGTTTCTCTTTCTCCTTCAAGGTATCACGGGCATCATGCTCACCATTTATTACGTTCCCTCCCCAGACCATGCCTACGATAGCATCCAGTACATCATGACCGGGGTTAGTTTTGGCTGGCTGATACGTGGCATCCATCATTGGGGTTCCAGTCTCATGGTACTGATTGTGTTTTTCCACATGCTGAGAACTTATTTCTTCGGTGCATATAAATATCCACGCGAGTTCACCTGGGTCACCGGCGTACTACTCCTCCTGCTCACCCTGGGTATGGGCTTTACGGGCTACCTGCTCCCCTGGAACCAGCGAGCTTACTGGGCGACCACGGTAGCCACATCTATTGCTGGCACTGTACCCTTCATCGGCAATTTCATCAACCAGGTGCTGCGGGGAGGAGGTGACCTCTCCGCGGTAACTCTGGCTCGTTTCTTCTCCGTCCATATCTGGTGGTTCCCTGCCATGATAGCCGGATTAATTGGCGTTCACCTATATATGGTCATCCGCCTGGGTATCTCTTCGGTTCCCAAAGAAGAAGACTAGAAAAGGAGACAGCCGTGAACGAAGAGCAAAAGAAACTCTATAAAGAAAAATATACCCAGGAAAAGCAAAATGGGGTCAAGTTCTGGCCTGATATCATCTATAAAGACCTGGTCATCAGTGTCGCTCTATTTATCATCCTGGTCATTATGGCCACGTGGATAGGAGTCTCTCAAGAACCCAAAGCTGATCCTTCAGATTCGACATACATTCCTCGCCCTGAATGGTATTTTCTATTCCTTTTCCAGCTGCTCAAATATTTCCCAGGGTCGTTGGAGTGGCTCGGTACGACTGTCATTCCGATCATTGCCATCCTAGCATTATTCCTGTTGCCTTTCTTTGACCGTAATTCACACCGTTTTTGGAAAGCTCGTCCATGGGCCATTGGAATCATGTCGGTAATGGTGATTGGGATCGTAGCCCTCACTGTGCTGGCGGCTGTCACCACCCCCCCTCAGGAAGTGACTGGTACCATTGCCGGGACGGTACCTGAACAGATCCTCGCCGGGCAAGACCTGTATTCTGTCAACTGTACGGAATGTCATGGTCCAAATGGAGAAGGCGGTGAGGTTAAGGGAGTTGAGGGCCTTGAAGGCTTTATTATGAAGGCTATTAATACCAAAGATGAGATGTATACGCGGGATGACCAGACTTTCACTGACATCATCTCCTACGGTCAGCCGGACCTGGGAATGACACCCTTCGCGCGTGCCTATGGGGGTGCCTTAGGGCCTTCTGACGTAGAAGCCATCGTTACCTTCATGCGCTACACCTGGGACGACCGTGTTGAACTGCCAAAGGAAGTGGCTGCCGCCAACGCCATCCCGACCCTTGCTCCAGGGGAGATACCCTCTTATGAGGTACATATCTCTGCCATTCAGCGCCGGTATTGTGTATCCTGCCACCGTGCCGGTAAGAAGAATAATAACTACATCATGGATAATTATGATGATACGATAAAAACAGGCGACCATGCCCCTGACCTGATCGCCGGTGACCTGCTGTGCAACACCATGCAAATGCTTAACCGTGTTGAAGGGCTTGAAGCTGGTAACCCAATGCCTCCTACACGCGCCCTACCTCCCGAGTTGGTCGCCATCTATCAGGCGTGGATCACAGCAGGCATACCTAATACCGCTGTCGATGCAGCTGCTCTTTCTGCTTCTTCACCGACCGTCGGTACTCCTGCCGCCCCCGCTCCATCTGAGACTGTCACTCCTCTTCCAGGCACGCCTGAAGCTACACCCACTCCGTAATCGCTCAAGGGCACGGTGAATAAACCACCGTGCCCTTTTGATTTCTATTGTGCTAAAATACCCTGCATGTCAGGTCGTCTTGGGCGTTTTTTACCCGCAATCGTATCCCTGTTCATAATCTTTCTTATCTGTGTGGGAGGCTCTTCAGCTCAAGCCGCCTTTATAGCGACACTTACTGCCCCGGATACCACTACCTTTCCTCATTTGACTGCATACCTGGATGTGCATGACCCAGCGGGTGAATTTGTCCATGGGCTCACACCTCAAGAGGTCGTTATGCAGGAGAACGGAGTCCAGCTGCCGGTCAGTGAGCTGCAAGAGCAAAAACCTGGGATCCAATTTGTCATTGCCATTACTCCTGGGGCATCTTTCACGATTCGCGATACTCTGGGAATCTCACGCTATGAATATTTACTGCAAGGTCTCCTCGCAGGAAATTGGAAAGACCAGCCAGCGGGAGCGGACGATTTTAGCCTGCTCACCAAAGGTGGTCCCCAGTTAATGCATTCATCTGATCCTGCAGAGCTGCGTTCTTCGCTTGAAACCTACTTGCCAGACGACCCGAATGCTATCCCCAGCCTGGAAGTGCTCGCTTCAGCTTTGCAGGTGGCTTCGGATCCCACCATTCACCCTGGGATGGAGCGGGCGATACTGTTTATCACCCCTCCACAGGAAACCGACGTCTCCCTTGGTCTTCAATCCATCATTTCTAGCGCCAGTCAGCAGAACATACATATCTATGTTTGGCTGGTAGCGGCACAAGAAGTATTTGATCTGCCTGAGATTGACCAGCTGCGGAATTTGGCTGACCAAACGCATGCCACTTTTTTTGAATTTTCACATAGCGAAACCGTCCCCGATTTGGGAACCCTGCTCGAGCCCTTACGCTATGTATACCAGCTTGTATATGATTCGCGGATTGCCACCGCAGGTACCCAGCAAGTAACTGCCCAGGTGACCATTGGCAACCAGCTAATCACAACTCAGCCCATGCCCTTTGAACTCAATCTTCAGTCGCCTGCCACAACGATCCTGAACCCACCCGCTGAAATTGTGCGTAATTATTCCAATCAGCCAACACCGGAAACAACCAGTGTAACCGGCGAACTCTTGCCTGCGGAAGAAGTCTTGACAATCCAGGTGAGTTATCCGGATGGCCATGATCGTTCTCTCGTTCGCACCAGCCTCTACGTCGATGGTGCAGTGGTGGCAGAGAATACCAGTCCGCCTTTTGACCAGTTTATATGGGATCTACGCTCTTACACTCAGGGTGGCGTGCATACCCTGAGTGTCGAAGCCACTGATAACCTTGGACTGGTGGGGAAAACTGGTGACACATCCGTTAAGATCATTGTTCCATCCACCACCCAAGGGGTAATTGTTGCAGTTTCACAGAATCGGATGGTGGTGATAGGAGTGACTGTCTTCATTTCTGCTACCATCCTGGTCTTGGTGCTCATCCTGGGTGGACGTATCCACCCCAGGCTATATCCCGGGCAGATAAGGCCTTCGGCAGGCTCCAGTGAAAAAACTCACCCGGCTGGATATCGCGAACGCAGGCGCCAGCTCAGAGACCCCGTTACCCAACCAGTAAAAATTACCTCAGTGCTGCCTGTACAGGCCCGACCTCGTTCAAAGAGGTGGATAGAGCGCTTGCCGTGGCTCAAGCGTAAAGAAAAACCCATCCCTGCCATGGCATACCTGATTCCACTGGTGGGATCTGATGAACCTACCTTGCCTGTCCCGCTGCAAATTACATCTGACGATGTCACACTTGGAAGTGATCCGCATCAAGCCAGCCTGGTTATTGCTGATCCCTCCATTGAAGGACTGCATGCCCGGATTCACCATGAAGGCAAATCATTCCTGCTCACTGATGCTGGTTCAATAGCAGGTACCTGGGTGAATTACGAGCAGGTGACCCTAAATGGAACAAACTTAGAGCATGCGGATATCATCCATTTAGGAAGGGTTGGATTTCGATTTAAACTTTCAGAGCCCGGTCCGCTACGTGAGGTAGTAGTCTCTCCGTCGGAGCCAAATCAGTGATCCCAGTTGAGCACGCTCACCTGCATATTGCGGCAGCTACACACCCAGGGATGAAGGGTAAGTCAAATGAGGACAGATATTCTGTTACTGCTTACCATTCCACCTCTAATGACCATACTCCATCTGTCCTGGCATTACTTGCGGATGGTATTGGAGGTCATCGTGCTGGTGAGGTAGCTGCTCAGCTGGCAGTAGAGAATATATGCAAATTTGTGGCGAATAGCCCAACAAACCGACCCATACAGGTTTTAAAACAAGCTCTCACGCATACTAATCAGGTCCTCCTTAGTCGTTCTAAAGCAGATCCGTCCCTGACTGGTATGGGTACCACCTGTGTCTGTGCATGGGTGATTGGTGACCAGCTCTATGCTGCCTCAGTAGGTGATTCACGGCTGTACTTACAACGGGGAGCGGATCTCATCTGCCTGACTACGGATCACACCTGGGTTCAGGAAGCACTTACCCAAGGCTCTCTGACGCCTGATCAAGTCAAAAGCCATCCCAATGCCCACATTATCCGCCGGTTTCTGGGATCGAGGAATGTAATTAACCCGGATATGCGCCTACGTCTGAGTCCGGTGGAAAGTGATAGTCAGGCTGAAGCCAACCAGGGCTTGCGCATGCTACCCGGAGACCGCCTGATGCTGTGCAGTGATGGACTGACCGATCTGGTTACGGATGCAGAGATCCTGGAAATCCTGCGCACCCGGCAATTCGAGGTAAGCCCCACGCAGCTGATCAATCTCGCTAACCAGCGTGGCGGCCACGATAATATCACGGTTGTGACCATGGAAGTTCCTGAACCAGCACATATTACTCGCCCCATTCGCCTCTCACCCTCACCGAGAATCGCTCCTATGAAAAAAGCTCAACGCTCTGCGATTTCCTGGTTGATGGTTATCATGCTTTTGGTTGCTATCCTATCGATGGTTTTATTGTTGATTTATTTATCCGCTAGATAATTAAGCGCTGCTCAGCTAAATTTTGCTCGATGCCATTCGTAAAATGGTTCATCACTGGATGATCCCTCATACTTTACCTGGACATAAGTACTCACTCTTGGGTGTTATACTCTGGACCGTTATTCGCCATCCCAGGAGGTTGAACGGGTGCTGAGGTTAGGGTGAGAAACGTTTTGAGAATCTGTCAGTCTGCAATAATTGGCTTGGTATGCACTGTTTTATTGGTGAGCTGTGCTTATCTGAACCCGACGATATCTAGCTCCCCAATTTCGACTATGGTTTCCAGCACCTCGACCAGCCAACCCTATTCGACCATTGATCCTTCCATCAGCGTTTCACCTGATCCAACCTATCTACAACCCTCTCTGACTGCATCACCCCAGGTCACACCTGTTGAGGCTACTTCCATCCCAACGACGCCTTATCAAATACCAGCCCAATATGATCTGGATGCCTTTTTCGATTACCCTCAGCACTCGCTGAGCGTCACTGAAGTGATTAGCTATGTGAATTACACCTCAGATAACCTCGTTGACTTGATCCTGGTCATTGAGCCAAACCGCCGGCAGGGAGGCTTTATGTTGGTCTCTATAGCTTGGGAAGATGGAGGGAACATTGATAATTATGAACTAACGGATGACCAGATGCATATCCCATTGCTCCAGCCTCTTAAGTCAGGGGAAGGGTTGGGATTAAAGATCAATTACCAATTGGAAATTCCGGAAATCCCGCCCCCTTCAGATTCAAGTCGTCCTGTGCCTTATGGTTATTCGGGGAGACAGACGAATATTGTGGACTGGTATCCGTATATACCCCCCTATCTGGATGGCGAAGGATGGTTGGTGCACCCAACATGGTGGTTCGGTGAGCACCAGGTGTTCGATGTGGCAGATTTTAAGGTCAAGGTCACTCTTGCTGAACCGGTTCAGGGTCTGGTCATTGCGGCTTCTGCCCCGGCTGTGCAGGATGGGGAAAGCTATGCATATCATTTGGAGGCAGCGCGAACTTTCGCTTTGTCCGCCAGTACTGAATATTTAGTCCAGACCACCACCATCGGGGAAGTGACCATTTACAGCTATTCCTTTCCCTTTGATAAATACGCAGGGCAGGAGGTGTTGCACAACACCGCAGATGCCCTCCAGTTGTACTCCGCATTGATTATGCCTTACCCACATTCCTCCCTGAGTGTTGTCGAAGCAGATTTCCTGGATGGAATGGAGTATGATGGCTTGTTTTTCCTTAGCCGCGGCTTCTACAATCTTTATGACGGTACCCCCAAGGGCTATCTGACTTTCATCGCTGCCCATGAAACCGCACACCAGTGGTGGTATGGATTGGTTGGAAACGACCAGGCGCTGGAACCCTGGCTCGACGAAGCCATGTGTACTTATATGGAACATATTTTTTACGAAAATGTCTATTCCGATTACCCCCCTGGCTCGGGTGAATCATTGGTGGAATGGTGGTGGTATTACCGGGTAAATTTCTATAACCCTAGCGGTTGGATAGACGGCTCCATATACGATTTCAAACAGTTTCTTCCTTACCGGGATTCAATTTACCTCAACGGGGCAAAATTTCTGGCAGATCTGCGTAATCTGGTAGGAGCTCAAGCTTTCTTTGCTTTCTTGAGAGACTACGCGAATAAGAATGCGCATAGCATCGCTACAGCGGATGATTTCTTTACTATTTTGAGAGATCACACCTCAAAAGATCTGGATGGATTATTAGCTGAATATTTTCAATCCAGCAACTAGGAAGTGTATCGTTTCTTGAATCTAGCGTACCATTTTGATTAAGAGCGGCGTCGGAGGATGATGCACTTCAGGGAAAATAACTAATATCGCCATTGAATTTTTCAATCTTGCTGAGGGTGGTTTTTAAGACAGCGCTGATGATATCTCCTGCTTGTATTGCCAATCCTTCACCTTGAAGCTAGAATACGATGTAGATGCCTACAACCATGCGATTCGATGTTTTTACACTTTTTCCGGATGTATTCACTCCATATCTGGAAACCAGCATCTTAGAGCGCGCCCAGGAAAACCATCTGGTTGAAGTACAGCTGCATAATATTCGGGATTGGACCACCGACCGCCATCATGTTTGCGACGACCTGCCCTATGGTGGGGGTGGTGGGATGGTGATGAAACCGGAGCCAATTTTCACTGCGGTTGAGAGTGTCCTTGGTGTTCCACCCGCATGCCCGCTGATCCTGCTCACCCCGCAAGGCAGGGTATTCACCCAGACGGTAGCACAAGAGCTCTCCCAACAACCCCACCTGGGGCTATTGTGTGGGCGTTATGAAGGGATTGACGAACGCATCCGCCAACACCTGGTGACGGATGAAATTTCAATCGGTGATTATGTGCTCAGCGGGGGAGAGCTCCCAGCTTTGGTGCTGATCGATGCCATTACCCGCCTGATCCCTGGCGCTTTGGGAGACCCGGAAGGTGCCTGGGATGATTCGCACGCTACGGGTTTGCTGGAATATCCGCATTACACCCGCCCGCCTGAATTCCGAAGTTGGCGAGTGCCGGATATCCTGTTATCCGGCGATCATGCCCGAATTGCGGAGTGGCGGCGTCAGCAGGCATTACTGCGCACCCGGCAGCGCCGTCCCGATTTGCTGGAAAAGGCAGACTTATCTGATAGGGACCGCGACTTTTTGAATAGTTTGGAGTTAGATGATTAGTAAATGTTTTCCCTGGAATGAATTGCTAACTTAAATTCATTAACTTACATTCTGGAGGATGCTATGCGTTTTAATTATGGCAAGATTTTTTTACTTGGTTTTGGTTTCTTTGGTATTTCCATCATATGGGGGGTGTATAACGCTTTTGTGCCCGTGTTCCTGGCTGAAAAGTTCCAGTTGGATGTGCGCTGGATCGGCTTTTTCATGACCCTGGATAATATCGCCGCTTTGTTGATCCAACCACCGGTGGGTGCCTGGTCTGATCGGCTGCGCACTCCAATTGGGAGGCGCATGCCATTTATCTTGATTGGTGCCCCGATAGGCGCAATTGCTTTTGGGTTCATCCCGGTTGCTGCCATTTTGCCTCTGTTTGTTACCTGCACTTCAACTTTATTATTGAGCATGGCTTTCTGGCGCACTCCGGCCATCGCCTTAATGCCGGATATCACCCCTTCACGATTCCGCTCGCAAGCCAACGGGATCATCAACATGATGGGCGGGGTTGGAGCCATTCTGTCCTTCCTGGTGGGTGCCCGTTTGTATGAGCTTAACCCGTCTTACCCATTTTGGATGGGGTCAGTGCTGGTGATCGTGGCTGGCTTGCTTGTTTTCGCATTCATCAAGGAGCCGAAGGAATTTGCTCCCAGCCAGCAGCAGCCAAGCATGTGGAAAAGCCTGGTGGAAGTATTTGGGGATAAGGATAAGAGTGCCTTGCGCATCCTGCTGGCCATTTTCTTTTGGTTCCTGGGCTATACCGCGATTGAGGCATTTTTCAACCTGTATGCCATCAACCATCTTGGCATAACTGAAGCCAATGGCACGCGCTTGTTGGGAGAGCTGTCATTCATATTTGTGATCTTTGCATTGCCCGCCGGCTATATTGGCAGTCGTATTGGACGGCGTAAGACGATCATTGCAGGAATCATCGTGATGAGCCTGGTACTGGTGGGGATATATTCCCTGCCACCCACAACTTTGCTCAAGCCTTTGTTTAATCTACCTTTGTTGGGGATGGTACCCGCGGAGGGAGCCAAAGCTGTCTTAGTGGTTTTAGGTGCATTGATGATGGTGGCGGGCGCTGGCTGGGCATTGATCAATATCAACTCCCTGCCCATGGTGGTGGATATGACTGATGCAGCCCGCCTTGGTACATTCACGGGTCTGTATTACCTGTTTTCCACATTCTCTGCCATCGTCGGTCCGAACAGCAATGGATGGATCATCAGTCTGACGGGTAATAATTACAACTCGATCATGATCGTTGCTCCAATTTTTATGGTCGTAGCGATGCTGCTGATGTGGGGAGTGAAACGTGGTGAAGCGGTTAATTAAGATTATATAACCCTATATGGTCGCGGGTAAGATTTAACAGCTATGGATGTTTTATATCAGGATAAAGCCCTGCTGGTGGTCAATAAACCTGCAGGGCTTGCCACCCTACCGGATGGTTATAATCCTTCGCTGCCACACATCAAAAGTGTGTTGGAACAGCAGTATGGTCTGCTGTGGATCGTTCACCGCCTGGATAAAGAGACCAGCGGGGTGCTGCTTTTAGCTCGATCAGCGGAGGCGCACCGTTCGCTCAACAACCAATTCGAGAAGCACCTGGTATCCAAGGTGTACCATGCTCTGGTAGTTGGTGCCCCCGAATGGCAGGAGAAAACTGTCCGCCTGCCTTTACGCCCGAATGGCGATCGCCGGCATCGCACCGTGATAGACCCTCATGCCGGAAAACCTGCCATCACCCATCTCAAGGTTCTGGAGAGTTTTGGTCATTATTGCCTGCTTGAAGCCATCCCTGAAACAGGCCGTACCCATCAGATCCGCGCTCACCTTTCTGCGTTGGGTCTATCCATCCTGGGGGATAAATTATATGGCCAGAGAATTAATCTGCAAGTTGTGGGTAAAGCACACTC
>CAZXPK010000093.1:0-14268 GCA_964642565.1 uncultured Anaerolineaceae bacterium | reverse complement strand
TCTATATCTATAAAAAGTCATACATTACAGTGAATGGCATCAACTTTTATAACCTTAGACGATTCCTGCGCATCTATGCTGGCCACTATAATACGATCAGCTATTGCAATTTCGATACGCGCAGGGTCGATTCCGGGGACTGGGTGGGCGCGCTCATCGCCGACGATTTCAACGACAATACGCCAGCCAGTGAAAACTCAACATACAACTGGGTGCACCATTGCACTTTCTACCGCTGGGCCTATGGCGCTTATGCGGAGCATAGGGGTGGGTTACTTGATATTGGTAGCTGGGAGGAGGACCCTGTTGACGAGAGCTATTACAATCTCATCGAAGTTAGTATATTTGCTTATGGCGGTCATCATACGCTTGGCGTCTATAGCAAATATAACGTCATTCGCAACAATTACTTTCACAATGAGACCAATCCCGATAATTGGGCTTTCGAGGGATATCGCGACTCGATCACAGAGGGTCCGTCAGGTGGGTTCAACCTATATCAGGGCAACCGCTTCGGTTTTTCCGGAGCCTCTGGGTTAGCCCTGAGAACTCCTTATAACCTTCTCCGTTTCAATCTGTTCTATCAAACCGACAGTGGAGGGCTCCAGGTTGTCTCCAGCGCGGCTGGTCTTGATCATGCGGACTATAATCGCATCTACCGGAACTCTTTCTATCATACCGGCCACCTAGAGACCGACCCAGGCTTCCAGGGTGGGATCTACTTTGCCAATTGGAGTAATCAAAGCCCGATCGGAAATATAGTCAAGGGCAATGTCTTCTACGACAACAAGAATGGCGCCATCACTTACGAGGGTCAGGTAGATCCCCAGGTGATCGAAGACAACTGGGATCAGAACACCGTGGAACCGAAATTTGTCAATCTTTCGGCGAGTGATCCTGACAACCCGAATCTGCCCGACCTGCACCTGCAATCTGACAGTCCTTGCATCGATACAGGTACATACCCCACGAGGATCACCAGTGACACCGGTTCCGGCATGCAGTTTCAGGTAGGGGATGCCAGGTACTTTATCGACGGGTGGGGAATTCCACACGTGCAGGGGGACGAGATTCAACTCCCTGATGGACAACGGGCGCGCATCACGAGCGTCAATTATGAAACCAACTTGATCACGGTTGACAAGGTGCTCACGTGGACCTTGAACCGGGGAATTAGCCTGGTCTACGAGGGTGCTGCGCCCGATCTCGGGGCTTACGAGTTCGAACCGCAGGTGAAGTTGCACGGAACATCAGGCGATCAGACGATCTACTTGAGCTGGAATGTCAACATAACCCTGCCACTTACGACCACCTGGACAATAGATTACATCGGTCCTCCCGGTGACCAACCTTCACCCATCACCGACATTCCCGTTGACACCCACCTCTTTACCCTCACCGGGCTGACCAATTACACCTGGTATACGATCACTCTGGCGACAGACCCGCCATGGTTATTTGATACAGTAAACACGATGCCGACGGATCATTTCATTTACTTACCAGCAATTTGGAAATAGGGATACTCTTATGACACTGGGTCAAATATCTGTCCTGCTGGCGATACTGGTTAGCGTATACGGTCAGTTTCATTATGTTGTACTCGAGCCCAGAAAACTAATTCCCCAGTGTTGTGTAAGACATGCGGTTAGTCTGGACACATAAAGCGGTTTTGTCCATGTTCCTGGAGGTTGGGTTCTAAGACAGAGGGATCAAAAACGAAAATAAGAGCGGTGCAATATATATCCGATTGCAGTCACGATTTTCCTATATCTGCTGTTGAGAAAATCCATTGGACGCCTTTGCAACAGAGAAAAGTGTTGATTGATCTTGACTAACCACATCAACTGTACTTGCACTATCTGTGTCCAATGGACGGGGGTTAAAAAGGCAGAACACTGGATGGGAGAAGCGTTTTTTAGGTAACGTCTTTTTAAGCCATTGGAGAGCGTACGAGCCGCTCCACGCTCACAATTTTAATTATTCTATACCAGGTAATTGTGTCGAATTTATTTTGTTTCACCTATAACGCAGGCTTTTCGGTAAAGATTGCTCGCTTGGCATAACAATTTACTGGACCTAATATCAAGTGTCGTTTGGAATTATTTCACTGGGCGGAGTTGGACTCTCTCCTTGGTCTCCCATCATCACTTCAACACTGTGTTTCTGCCCATCGTTAACCAGGGGAATGGCTTTTGGGTATAGTATTTTTCCATCCAATTTCACAAGCTGGACATTGTGAGCAATGTGTGTGGGATTACTCACCTTAATATGATAGCCTGTTACCCCGAATTGATAGTTAATCTCAAACCCATCCCAGGAAGGTGGAATAACAGGGTCGATGCGCAGAGTGTCGCCAGTTTTCTTGAAGCCGAGGAGAGCCGTCAGACCGAGCCGGTACATCCATGCAGCTGAACCGGTATACCAGGTCCAGCCACCACGATGCAAGTAAGGTGGTTTGCTGTAGATATCAGCACATATCACATATGGCTCGACGCGATATTCAGCTGCCTTCTCTTCCGAATCGGAATGGAAGATAGGATTAAGCATATCGAAGAGTTCGCCAGCTTGCTTCCCATCGCCAAGTTGCGCGAAAGCCCAAGCCGTCCAGATGGCAGCGTGGGTATATTGTCCACCGTTCTCGCGTATGCCAGGAAAGTAACCTTTGATGTAACCTGGATCATGCTCAGTTTTGTCAAAAGGTGGGGTGAAGAGTAGGGATAGCCGGTCATTTGAAAGCACCAACTGTTCCAACACCGACTGCATCGCCTTCAGGCTGCGTCTGGGATCGCCTTTTCCACTCAATACAGCCCATGACTGGGCAATTCCGTCGATCTGGCATTCAGTATTCTGAATCGAGCCGAGTAGGAAGCCATCATCATAATAAGCACGACGATACCACGCTCCGTCCCAGGCTGTTTGTTCAATAGCGGTAGCATATTTCTTGGATCGGAACCGATAATTTTTAGCTATTTCGCTATCTCCCCGATGGTCACAGATTCTTGCAAAGCGCTCAAGGACGTCGCATAAAAACCATGCCAACCAAACACTTTCCCCTTTTCCTTCCCCCCCAACCCGATTCATGGCGTCATTCCAATCACCAGTACCGATCAAAGGCAGACCATGCGACCCACTGGTAGCTCCTTTTTCAATAGCCCGTTGGCAGTGTTCTAATAAAGTATATGTTTCATTGGTTCCCAGATATTTATTATAGCGTTCGTTTTCATCCTTGCTCAATGGCGGTGCCTCCAGGAAGGGAATTTTTTCTTCGAGTAGACTCACATCCCCAGTGGTTTCGATGTATAAGGCAGTCACATAAGGAAGCCAAAGCAAATCATCCGAGGTACGCGTTCGCACACCTCGACCGGATGGTGGGTGCCACCAATGCATTACGTCGCCTTCAACAAACTGGTGTTGAGCAGAGTTGAGTATCTGAACGCGGGAAATTCCTGGATCGATTGCCAGCAAGGCCAGAACATCCTGGAGTTGGTCACGGAAACCAAATGCCCCGCTGGTTTGATAAAAAGCCGATCGGCCCCAGATACGGCAAGAGAGGCTTTGGTAGAGCATCCAACGGTTAAGGATCAAATCGATAGCTGGTTCTGGGGTATTCACCTGCACTATATTGAGCAGGTGGTCCCAGAACACCCGGGTGCGCTCCAAAGCAGCTCCCACGTAAGCGGAATCATGGTATTTCCTGGCCAGCTCAAGGGTATGCTCCTTATTGCTCCCTTGCCCCAGCACAAAGTAGATCTCTTCAACCCCACCGGGGAGTAGATCGATGTGCAGCTGGAGGACAGCGCATGGATCCTCGCCGGGGGAAAGGCGTGTTTCCAGCCCGATACGATGCAACGCAACCGGAAAGGCAGGTGTTCCACCCCGACCCAAGAACTCAATCCGGTCAGCCGTAAGTCCGTGGACCGGTTTGTTGGCGATGAGGAAGGCGACTCGCTCACCAAATTCTGTGTTGTAGGGATTGGTAGCCAGTAAGCAGTACTCGGCTGTGTCATACTCTGGAATGATATATGGCATTGACGCGGCATGGGTAGTACCCAGCACCCATTCGATGTACTGGGTGGCTGTAATCCGGCGGTTGTGATTCCAGGTGTTTTCAACCCGCAAGTGGATAATTTTAACCGGATCCTCTGGGCTGGCGAAGAGTGTCAGGCGCTGGCGAAGACCGTGGGAATTATGCTCGAAGATGCTATAACCCGCCCCGTGTGTAACTCTATATGGTTGGCCAGCTCCAGCAGGGAGAGGTGTGGGGGTCCAAACATCACCGGTCTCCTCATCTCGCAGATAGAGTGCTTCACCCGTTGGGTCGCGAACCGGGTCGGTAGACCAGGGTGTAAGGCGGTTTTCTCCGCTATTAACCGCCCAGGTGCTTTGGCTGCCGGTTTCACTGACTATAAAACCGAAATTTGGATAACCGATTACATTGACCCACGGGGCAGGAGTAGGCCTGCCGGGGGGGAGCTCGATGACATATTCGCGGCCATCTTTGCTAAAACCGCCGTACCCGTTAAAAAACTGCAATGGTTCAGTTGAATGTAGGGGATCCTCATCGCTGGGAATGGCAATGCCTTCGGTGGATCTGGTTGGAATAAATTCGGGTAGATGATGAACCCGGATGGGGTACGCCGGCATCTGATCATCCAGGGATCCATGATCTCCCCTAAAAATGAAGCGTCCCGCGGTTTGCAGTAAAGCGTGCTCCTCAGAAGTGATCTTATCCGCATAAAGGATGAAGATGCCCCCGCGCTTATTCAACCACTGCTCGCCGTTCAAACGGCTGACCATGCGGTAGAGCATCCCGTTCAACTCGGCACCGTAATCGGTCTGCTGATGGTTGAGAATTACGACATCCACCATAAAGCGGCGGCTACGCAAGAATTCATGCACCCGCAAAACCTCACGGATCAGATCGATCTGTTTGGGATCCTCGAGCTCTACAAGTAATATGGGAAAATCACCTGAAATGCCAAAATGCCATAACCCAGACTGACCGAGTCGGTTCGTAGCAATCGTTTCTGGCGAAGCGCGCACCGCCTTGAACGGATATAGTAGTGCCGAAAGCACCAGCAAGGTATCTTTGAATGCCCGAGAATCATAGTTTTGCTTCCCCAACCAGGTCTGGGCGGCTATGTTAGCCTGATGGAATGAACGCTCGATCAGAGACCAGCTGGAATATCGCCGGGCTAATGCCAGGAGCGCTTCCCGGCTGTCTCCAGCGAAGGTCAGATATGCCAGTTCAATACTCTCATGGGGGTTAAGTTTGACTTCTTCTCCAAGTGCAAAGATCGGGTCAAGTGTGGCGCCAGTTGTTCCTGTGAGATATTGCTCAGAAGTGAGTGCGACCGGGTTGCGGAGGGTTCGGCCTCGACCGATAAAGCGATTGCGGTCTGCTTCATGACGTACCGCTGGCTGACCATCACGGAATTCGAATTTGCTTTCGACTACCAGCATGTGTCCCAGGTAGATGGGCATTTCCTCGCTGGAGCGACGACGCCGCGTGAAGATTTGCATATTCAGTTCAGGTACAAACTCACTCTCGATAAACAGCTTGTTGAATGCTGGATGGCGGCTGTCTGCAGCCTGTTGGGTGAGGATCACTTCCCCATAGGAGGTCAGGCGAAGGTGGTGCAGCTGGCTATTCGTGTTGTGCAAATGGATGCGACGGATCTCGACAGGGTCGTCAGGACACACAGTGACTTCCATGGTAGAGGTAATATTATCCTCCGTGCGATGGAAGACCGCCATATGGGCGAAGAAGGTCACCTGCATATTTGCTGCATTGGTGGGAATTGGTTGGAGCCCAGTTGACCAAAGCCCTCCAGCGGTTACTTCATCACCGTGTGTGAGATTCATATCTTGGATGTAGATCCATGTTCCCCACGGGTCGAGCACCCCGTCAGCCTGCCAGCGGGTCAGGTCAATATCACGCCAGGTGCTATACCCACTCCCCATATTGGAAATCAGCACATCGTAATTACCATTTGAGAGGAGATTAACCTGTGGGATAGCGGTCTGAACCGGCACACTCCAGGGATCTATTTCAATTTGGGCTGTCGTTAAGCGTAGCAATCCTTTAACATCCTCAGCATAAGGATTTTGTAGCGGAACTGCCTGAGGTATCTGCTCCTGTAAAAGCAACTCGACACTCTGGATACGGGGGTCGCTGTGCATCCGACGTACCATTATGTCTTTGTGAAAATAATTTGCCAAGGCCATCATGATCATGCCTTGGTGGTGAGTCATATACTCGTGCACCACTATTGATGTATCACCCATCGGGAGCCGGTCAGCGGTGAAATCAATCGACTCATACAGGCCATACAACCCAAAATTGTTATGCTCCATCAGGCTGGCCAAATTTTGGGCTACAGCGTGGGGGTTGTAATTGATCGCCATAAGTGAGGCATAAGGTGCAACAACCAGGTCATCTCCCAATCCGCGTTTAAAGCCCAGCCCTGGAACCCCAAAAGCGCGATATTGGTAATTTTGATTGGCGTCAAATAAGTAAAAGCCGGATTCGGAGATCCCCCACGGGACACCTTTCGATTTTCCATATGCAATTTGATGGAGGACAACTCCCTGTGCGCTATCTGCCAACAGCGTGCCCGGGTAGGAGCGTAAGAAGAGCGGCGGCATCAAGTACTCAAACATGGTCGCGCTCCATGAAAGAAGAACGTACATCCCTTCTACCCTGGTTAACGGCCGGCTAAGCTGCAGCCAGTGGGACTGGGGCACCTCTCCCTTTGCCAGGGCAATGATAGATGCGATCCGTGCCTCTGAGGCCAGTAGATCGTAGCAGTTATTGTCGAGCTGACCGGTATCAAGGTTATAACCATTGCGAAACACTTGCCGCTGAGGGTGATAAAGGAATTGGAAATCCATCTCCGTCACAAAGCGTTCAGCGCGGGTCGCACATTGAGCGTATATATTCATCAATGCATCGGCATTGGCTCCAGCCTGAGCTAAAGCCTGGTCCATTTCATCTAACCATTCCATCGCCTTGCGTTCCTCACCAGAATCAGGATTGGAAGTGAGTTGGGTTTCCTTAAGAAGATTGCGTAAGTCAGCAGTGCTGGGTAAACCAGCAATGGCGGAGGCGTGGATCTGACCGAGATATGGATTGTAAGGTAAATTATCTCTCAATGTGCACAACCCTTGCACAAATTGAGTCTCATTGAAAAGCCCGGGGACCTGCCCGAGCAAGTGAATCCAGGGTACCAATTCGGCAAGCGTTCGCTCTATTCCCTGGTGATGGCGTTCAACCTGGGCTGCGACTTCTTGCAGCTTGCGTAGTGCTTCCAAATCGAAAGCTTGACTGCCTACCTCTATAAGCTCAACCAGGAGCTTCGAGAGATCCGGCCAAAATAATCCATTTACAGTCTGAAAAAGTTCATACCACCGGTTTGGTTCTGTTCGTACTTTTAGAATTTTATCTTTCATCTCGGCGATTCGGCGGTTGATCTCTTCAACCTGACGGTCAAATTCGGTCTTGCTCATTCCCTTTAAGATCTCGGTTAGATTGGAAAGTGTATCCAGGTAACCTTGCCAGAGGTACCAACGAAAAATGCGTTCATTCGGCATTCTCTGGCATGCCTGAGCAGTTACGATCAGGCTGGCAGCCAGGTTACCACTATCTACGGTAGAAATGTAGCGAGGGTTGAGTGGTTGCAGGGTTAGCGTATCATACCAATTTAAGAAGTGCCCGCGGAAACGTTCTAGCTGGTCTAGCGTATCCATCGTTATGGTGAGGCGGGTTGCCAGTCCAAGCTGATCCAGATAACCAAAGTCATAAGCAGCCAGCGTTGAAGTGAACAGCAAGCCAATATTGGATGGAGAGGTATGATGTGCGATTATCCCAACCGGCGCCTCTTGGAAGTGATCGGGCGGCAGCCAGTGATCTTCCGGGCCAACAAAGCGCTCAAAGAAGCCCCAAGTACGCCGGGCGACCTGACGAAAGAGACCTACTTGCTCTTTGCTCAACGGAATCGTGCGTTGGATAATAGGCTGGCTTATCCATTGGTCGATTACAGGCGAAAATATCCAAAGTAACAGCATGGGTGTGGCATAGATCAAGGGCGGGGCAATCCCACCATTCCCGGTAATAACATAAACGAGCTGGATTCCAATGGCTAGAGTCAGCGCCGTTACTGTCGATACGATCATCCTCAGCCAAACGGTATTCCGATAGACCTCCAAGCCAAAAAGACGGGCGGTTTGGGCAGCAGTGGTCCACTGTAATAGATTGCGGTGACTGATCATAAGGCGATAGAGGGTGGTCAGGATGGCATCCAGCGCGTTATATGCCTCGTAGGGCAAGAAGACTACCGCCAATAACCAGCGCAAGAGCGACCATCTTATAGGACGAAATGCTGCGCTGAAACTTTCACCTCCCAAGGTTTGCATAGCACTCCTGGCCATACTTGTAAGCACTGGGACGCCCAAAGAAAGCAGGACAATTGCCATCCAAAACCCAATGAGATCAGGCATGGAAATTGTGCCAAAAAAGAAGATCAGCAGGAGGGCAGGAGCAAGCATTGACCGGAGTAGGTTATCGATCATTTTCCAGCGATCAATTGAAGTGAGTTTAATCCCGAATTTTCCTGGATGAATCAACCACGGTAGGAGCTGCCAATCTCCGCGCATCCAGCGCTGTTGGCGTTTGACCTGGACATAATAGTTCGACGGGTAATCCTCGATCATGGTGATATCAGTGACCAGACCGGCGCGGCCCATGATCCCCTCCAACAGGTCATGACTGAGCACGCTGTTTTCTGGAATACGTTTCTCCACGCTGCGTTCGAATGCGTCTAAATCATAAATACCTTTTCCAACGTAACTTCCCTCACCAAATAAGTCCTGGTAAGCGTCAGAGACCGCTCGTGTGTACAAATCCAGCCCAGTATCTCCAGCAAAGATGCGGGTAAACCACGAATAATTGGCGCTTCGGGGATGGATCTCCATGCGAGGTTGCAACACAGTATAGCCGGAAAATACCTGGCCGGTTGTGTCGTTGAACTTGGCGTGGTTTAATGGATGGGCTAGTGTCCCAACCAAACGTCTGGCTGCCCCACGCGGCAGGATGGTATCTGCATCCAGGGTAATCACGAAACGGACGCATTGTAATTCTGCCCAGTCCGTCGTCTCACTAGTGATGGTAGAAAATGAGGTATCCTTACTGCCCCTCAACAGCTGGTTCAGTTCATGTAGTTTGCCGCGTTTACGTTCCCACCCCATCCACCTTCCTTCAGATTGGTTCCATAACCGTTTTCGGTGAAGCAAATAAAAAAGTTGTATACCTTCCACGATGGGGTGCTGTATTTGCTCATCACATCCAAGGTCAACAGCCTCATTCTGTTGGACAGTACTGCTATCAGAGGGCATGTTGCAATCAGGGATCGAACGTCCATATTTGACGTTCAAATTCTCTATTGCAGCGGCAGTGTACCTTATCATTTCTTCATCTTCAGGTAGAGTTTCGCTGTCCGCATCGCCGAAATCTGTCAGTAAAGCAAAAAGCAAACCTGGCTCTTGGTTGCGTAGAAAATTCATTTCGAGCTGGCGAGTCAGGTTGTCAATTTCTCTCTGGCTTGTGATTAAGGCAGGGATAACTACCAGGGTCCGGAACGGTCCTGGAATCCCATCCATGAAATTCAGCTTGGGAAGAATGCGAGGTTTTATCCTCAATGTGATAAACCAAATGACCAGGCTGGCGGAAACTACCAATATGGGAACCAATAATGCAATCGCCAACACCAGAACCGAGATCCATTGCAATGGAGCGCCGGACCGAAATATCTCCCGTAGATTGATTTCAAGTGAGACAAGCACAAAGATCAGCAAGCTGAGGAAAAAGATGCTTCCAAGGTATAAGACATTGGCATGTAGCGCTCCCCAGCGTTTTAGCGTTGTTTTTACATCTAGATGATAACCAATCCTATGTTCCAGTCTGATGCGACTTTTCCCCAGCAAATAGTCCCCTAGATGCGAGAGTGGATCGGTAGGTGGACTTTCTAATCCAATTGTTCCTGGAAATACTCGGGTAGAATCATGTTTTCTTATGCTGCTTTCGCGGGCCAGGTCGAGGGTTATTTTGGCAAGTTCATTTTCTTCCTGACCACTTGCAAACGAGAGTGACTCAATTTCTTTTCGGTACAGGTCACGGGTTGTAAAGTCCATCAAAGGGTATATTCCGGCTGGGTCTTCACGCAGAGTGCGTTCCAGGCTGCTAGCTGCCTCAAAAAAATCGCTCCAGTTTTGTTCGGAAATGGTACGCAAGCTAAGGATTATATTAGCCACGACCCCGCCGGCTAAAGTATCGGCTGTTGAAGTTTGTTTTTCCGTAAAAGGATTACCAGCCCCAACAAGCTGTTGAGGGAAGGCAGGCAAGTCAGGATAGGGTTGGGAACGGATTATCCAATCGAGTGCGTGTGCTAGGTTTTCTATCAGGCTGTAGCGCAGGAAAATCGGCAAAGCCCATAATTCGCCTATCGTCAGCGCTACATGTTCCTGAACCTGGATTAGGATGGCTTGCAGGTCGATCGTATTCAATAAATAATTTTGGAAGGAAAGCACTCCCCGCCCAATTGCATATATGCGCGGCATGCCTTTCAATGTTCCGCCTGCAAGTTTAGGTAGTTGCTTATAATATTCAGGCGATAAATCTTCCTCGATTTGCAGGAGAGCCTGCCGGATGATGTAGTAATTGTCCAGCACCCATTCTGCAGCAAGAGTTAGCGTTAAATCCCGATTCAAAGCCTCCCGGAAATAGGTGTGCACCTTTTCCAGCCAATCTTCATAAACTTTAAGGTTGCTTCCTCCAATAACGGTTTTCTTGCTGGGTTCCGTGGGAACGCGGCTTATTTCCTGATAATTACTTACCAGAAAATTGACCAGCTCCTGCATTTGTTCAGTTTTAGATGAAAGTGAATTTTCCGAGACAGGAAAATCCTGTTCTCGGTTTTTATTATCCTGGTCATCCGGCATGCTTAACGTCTCCCGGATTTTTCTGCGGCAATCTCCGCCGTGGTTGGTCTCACTTGAGAACGCGGCACGTCTTGTATAACCAGGACGGGTTTGGTGCCATGCTCGATGTAATTGCGCGTAACAGTCCCATAAGGCCAGGTAACATGCCCAGAATATCCGTGGGCGCAAAGGACTACAATATCGATATCTTCCTGCTCGGCTAATTCCTGTATCGCGGAAGCCACACTGGTACTCTCAACCACACAGGTATCACAATTTACCGGTACACGCTCTTTCATCTCGTAAAGGTATCGGTCAACAGCTTGATGGCTGAGTCGTAACAATTGTCCAGAAAGCTGGCTAATTTCGATCGGGAAGGGTTCCGGAATAGGCAGTTCGGGTGGTCGAATCACTGCTGCCAAGAAGAGTGTTGATTTTTCACCCGTGGCTTCTGTCGTTCTATCGGTGGAAGTTTCCCCTCGCGTCAACTCAATCCCTGCAGTTAGAGAACACTCAGCTCGGCGTGAGCAGTCTATCGGGATGAGAATTCGGCGGTATCGAACAATGCTTTCGTCACGAATGGGTTGAATAAAGGCACGCACAATCAGTACGGGCAGATAAATCAGGTTGATCACTTTTTGGGTGACGCTGCTGATGTTCCAACGGCTCAGACCGCTTGAGCCATGCGTGCTGATTACCATCAGGTCGATATTCTCGGTATGCGCAAAGTCAACGATATTTTCTGCGGCTTTTCCTTCTCGGACGAAATAATCAACTCGGCTCTTTTTTTCACCTTCACCCATCGGGGATTTTTCACCCAAATTTTTCCGAATTCTGTGTGCGATCCCTTGCATATATGCATCAGCCTCAGCTTTACGGAGTTGCCAGCGTAATGGATCAACAGCATTTGGCACTTCTTGGTAGGAAGTTGGGTCAAGAACCTGAAGGAAGATTATGCTTGACCCAAAGATTCGTGCAAACAGCTCGGCATGAGGAATCGCTCCTTCAGCGAGCGGTGATCCATCCAACGGAACAAGGATTCGGGTAAACATGGTGGTAACTCCTTTCTGATAGGAAAACCTGAAGAGAGGAAACTGTCTAGGCTTGAACACTGCGCTACACAGCCCACCGATAAGCATCGTCTGGAGCCTGCTCGTACGGGTGATAGGCTGCAGCAGGTAAAGGAGAATCACCCAAACAAAACTTGTGACGGGGCTAGCTATGCAAATCCAGAAATCTGTGATGGAGTTGAGAGGTTCGGATATGATTTTGGTAACACTGCCTTAGCCTCGAAGATTAAAGCGCAAGAAGTCCCAGGTATCCGGGTTCTAGCTAGCTGACCACAGTAGAGACGATGCGATCAGAAAAAAAGAAAAATCAAACCATCCAGCCTCTATTGTATCAGCAATGGCGCAAATAGCGCCCATGCTTCGTTTGGTCGCCAAAAGAGAAACACGACCAATCCCTTCACTAATCTCGCTAGGAGAACGAGCCCTCGATAAACAGACTAATCTGCTTGATTTAAGAACGAATCGTGTGACGGTTACCGATGTCTCATCCCCAGCCACGGAGACAAGCACTCTTAGGCCGTTACATACGACCCAAGGGCGTTGGTTGTATAATGGATTCGCCGCGGGCACTCTAGTCTAGGCCAACCGTGTGTCGAAATGTTGAAATCCGATTTGTTTGAATTGAATTTGTAAGAGAGATTTCATCACCTAATAATGAGGACCTTATACCGGCTAACTTTATGTCCGTAATCATTGTTCCTGATCATAATGATGATTGACTGAAGGAGTATGCCTTGAATGATAAACAACCCTGGGAGTTCACCTGTGAAATATGCGGTGATCATAACTTAATCGTCACTCGCATTTGGGCCATCCTAGCTGGTCCGGTCAGTGAACGCTGGCAGGAATGGGGACCGCTTGAAGCTGATCATCACTGGCATTATGAATTTAAAGAAAGGGTGGAGGAAAAACCAGACAAGGAAGTTGAGCTAAGGGATTTCGGTGAATTTATAGAAAATGACTCTGCTTCTGAACCGGAAGAGTATGAAATATACGAGTCGGAGAACAACCCGGAAAGTGATGAGTTTTATGTGAATTGCGCAAACTGCGATCGCGAGATCGAATTTGGCTGGTCACGACCCAACCGTGGTAGGCGCATATTTCCCGTGGAATGTTCAGACTTCATTCCGGGTGAATACTGGCCGGAACCCAGATATTTGGATTCCTGGCAGCAGAAGCACTGGCTCCGAACGGGAGATCGCCAGCCTGTAAGATACTATGAATAGATAAAAAAAATCAGACCGATTTTGGTAAGCTATAAATAACCAAGAGAAAGGAGACAAATAATGGCTACCGAAACGGTTCAGAGCACCTTACCAAAACCAATAACAGAGGTACTGTATCTAGCATTTGAACTCAGTCAAAAGCAATGGAAGCTGGGCTTCACGATTGGTATAGGGCAACCCCCTCGGATCCGTAATATCACTGCCAGAGATTTGAATGCTCTGCATTGGGAAATCCGACAAGCCCGCCAACGATTTCACCTACCGGAGAACACTTCTGTGGAGAGCTGCTATGAAGCTGGGCGAGATGGGTTCTGGTTGCATCGTTATTTGCATCAGCAAGGCATTGCCAACTTGATTGTGGATTCGGCAAGTATTGAAGTTAATCGTCGCATGAAGGGAGCGAAAACCGATTGCTTGGATGTGACCAAGTTACTGACCATGTTGATGCGTTATCATCTTGGCGAGCGAAAGGTTTGGCGAACAGTCACAGTGCCCGATGAAGAATGTGAAGACAGGCGGCATTTTCACCGTGAACTGGCTGACCTGAAAGTAGAGCGTACTCGCCATATCAATCGCATCAAGGGATTGCTGACTGGACAAGGAATATGTGCACTGATCCAGCCAGACTTCCTAGATTTTCTGAGCACAGTGCGGTTATGGAATGGGAATTCCATATCCAAGGAATTGCGTTCTCGTCTGGAGCGGGAATACCAGCAGATCCAATTGGTCAATTAGCAAATCGATGAACTAGAAGCCTATCGGCGAGAAACCTTACGTACTTCGCAGCAGCCTCATATCCAGCAGGTTCGTCAACTGATGCGTTTGCAGGGTGTTGGCATAAATAGCGCTTGGCTATTTGTCATGGAATTCTTTAGCTGGCGCGCTTTTCACAATCGCCGGGAAATCGGTGCTTTGGCTGGGTTGACCTCAACACCTTACCAAAGTGGAGGGACTAACCAGGAACAAGGCATCAGCAAAGCTGGAAACCGACACAT
>CAZXPK010000092.1:0-14358 GCA_964642565.1 uncultured Anaerolineaceae bacterium | reverse complement strand
TCATAATGTTTGGCACCTGGTGGTGTGGAGATTGCTCTCGAGCTCGCCGATATTTTGATAAAAACCATGTCCTTTACAAATGGGTGGATATTGATCATGATGAGAGTGGCGAAGAATTTGTTCTTGCCACGAATAATGGGATGCGGAGTGTGCCTACAATTTTATTTGAAGACGGGTCAATATTAGTAGAACCTACGGATGCCGAGCTGCAACATAAGCTCGAGACCGTCTTTCCGGCAAGTTAATTATTACAATCACTTTTGCATCCCTGTTGTCATCATCCTCATAGATGTTTTCACCCAGTCTGTATTATTTACCCCAATTTTCCGGTAATATAATCTTCAGATAACTGTTTCTCTGGTCGTGTAAACATTATTTCCGTCGGAGAAAATTCCACCAGTTCACCCAGCCAGAATAAGCCTGTGTAATCTGAAACCCGGGCAGCCTGTTGCATATTATGCGTCACGATAACAATCGTATAATTTTTCTTCAGTTCAAACATTAATTCTTCTATCCGCAGGGTGGCAATTGGATCGAGTGCTGAGGCTGGTTCGTCCATCAAGATAACTTCAGGTTGGACTGCAAGCAGCCGTGCAATACATAAACGTTGTTGCTCCCCGAGAGAAAAACTGAGGGCATTTTCATCGAGATGGTCTTTGACTTCATCCCAGAGCGCTGACTGGCGTAAGCTACGCTCCACAATCATATCAAGTTCATACTTATCGCGGGTTAACCCTACTACCCGTGGACCAAATGCAACGTTATCAAAAACAGATTGTGGGAATGGATTTGGTTTTTGAAAAACCATCCCCACTCGCTGTCGAAGATTAGCCAAATCGACATCCCTGCTATATATATCCGCTCCATTAAGAAGTATCTGCCCTTCAATATGGGTTCCAGAAATAGTGTCATTCATGCGGTTAAGGCAGCGTAAGAATGTTGATTTTCCACATCCTGACGGACCAATTAATGCTGTGATCAGATTAGGCGAGATATCCATCGAAATCTGATGTAATGCAAGGACCGGCCCATAATAGAAATCAACATTTATTATCTTAAATACTGGTTCTGATTTTTCCATACAGCAGGATTTTACACTATATCCATATTTATCGTAATTACCTTGTGTGAGAGAATTATTACGGCTATAATCCGCTCGATGAAAATAGTCATATCTATAATCTGTATGCTATTGTTTGTATTAATATCCAGTTGTAGTCAAGCGAGCGAAATAACTCCCGGCAGTTCCGATACTTCTCAAGTTTCCACCATCGTAAACAAAGGTTCAGACACCTTAGTTAATCTGGCCTTAGCCTGGGCAGAGAAATATCAACAGCTTTATCCTAATGTGGAAATCTCGGTTACAGGAGGTGGATCTGGCACTGGCATTGCTGCTTTAATCAACAAAACGGTGGATATAGCCAATGCAAGCAGGCAAATAAAGACGGAAGAAATACAGCAAATCAAGGCTAATGGGGTAAATCCCATAGAATATGTGGTTGCACGGGATGCGATTGCGATTATCGTGAACCCGGAGAATCCTGTCAACCAATTAACCATACAACAATTATCGGATATTTATAGTGGAAAAATTAATAACTGGAAAGAGGTTGGGGGTGATAATCGAATAATTGTGCGATTATCACGCGAAACCAATTCTGGCACGCACGTATTTTTCCTGGAAAATGTGATCCGATTAGGGGACCCAAATAATAAAGCTCTTTTCTCAACCGATACTTTGCTTTTGCCCTCTTCAGAGGGCATTACTGCTGAAACCAGCGATAATCCCAATGCGATCGGTTATGATGGATTAGGTTATGTCACACCAGAGGTTAAGGTAATCGCAGTGGGTAGCAAGCCAGATAGGCCCTACGTCCTACCCTCTGCCGATACGGTCAATAATGGACAATATCCAATAGCCCGTGACTTGTATATGTATACAAATGGTCAACCGACCGGTGCTGTTGCAGATTATATAAATTGGATCATGACACCTGAACCGCAAGCTATTGTGGTTCAGCTGGGGTTTGTACCCATTGTAAAACCTTAGGTTTATATCAAGGAACAAATGGAATCAACAAAAAATTTGAATGAGTATATCCTTACTCGCCTCATAAAACTTTCTGGTTATTCAGCGATCATATTTGTGTTAATGATATTTTACTTTTTATTGCGCGAGGGGTTACCCACCATAGGTGAAGTACCACTCGTCAATCTCATTTCGATTCGTTGGTACCCTATAGAAGATTACTTTGGCTTATTGCCGCTTATTGGAGGTTCATTATTAGTTACCCTTGGAGCAGCGATGTTTGCTATTCCAATTGGGGTATGTACTGCAGTATTTATCGCTGAAGTGGCTCCACGTTGGGTACGTGACATTTTGAAACCATTGGTTGAGGTTTTAGGAGGCATCCCATCTGTGGTGCTTGGTTTTTTGGGGATTTTAATCCTTGCACCTTCCCTCCGCCGATTATTGGATTTGCCCACCGGACTTACTGCCTTGGCAGGAAGCATATTGTTAGGTGGTATTGCTATACCTACCATTGTATCTGTGGCAGAAGATGCTTTAGATTCAGTTCCCAGGTCATATAGAGATGCCTCACTTGCTTTGGGAGCAAACCAATGGCAGACAATCTGGCGAGTGACTTTACCTGCTGCTCGCAGTGGGGTTATGACGGCGATCATGTTGGGAATTGGTCGCACTATTGGAGAAACAATGGCTGTTATGATGGTTACAGGGAACGCCGCGGTTTTACCCATTAAATGGAATTCACTTTTCTTACCGGTGAGGACCATGACTGCGACGATCGCTGCTGAAATGGGAGAAGTGGCAAAAAACAGCACTCACTACCATGTATTATTCTTTATAGGCCTTGTGTTATTTCTAATTTCTCTTGGGATAAATGTAGCTGCATCGACTGCTGTATTCAAGCAACGCAAGAGAGCTGAGCGGATACTTTCATAGAGGAAATATGTCATTATTGGATGATCAGAGAAAATTTTTTATAAATCCAGGATCTTCGGATGCACGAATAACCAGGCAAAAACTTGGCTTCGGTTGTTTGACATTAACTACATTGGTTACTGTCATACCTATTTTCGCGGTAGTAATTTATATACTGATAAAAGGTTTGCCTGCTATTTCATGGTCGTTTTTAACCACATTTCCATTTGATGGCGTAAAGCAGGGCGGGATTTTTCCGGCTATTGTTGGGACTTTTCTCCTTACACTTGGTACAGCTATCTTTTCAGTGCCATTAGGAATCGGCGCTGCAATTTATCTTTCTGAATATGCTCCCGAGAGTCGTTTGACAAGGATTATTCGTATTGCGATTATCAATTTAGCTGGGATTCCTTCTGTAGTTTACGGACTGTTTGGTTTGGGAATGTTTGTAATCTTCCTAAAATTTGGTACGAGTATCTTAGCTGGGTCCTTAACCTTATCCATTATGACGCTTCCAGTCATTATCAGCACGGCAGAAGAAGCTTTACGCGCAGTTCCTCAATCATTTCGTGTTGTGAGTATCTCAGTTGGAGCCACCCGATGGCAAACAATTCGAAGGATTGTCTTACCACAATCATTACCGGGGATCATTACCGGTGTGATTCTCGGTTTAGAGCGAGCAGCAGGAGAAACTGCCCCGATACTATTTACAGCTGCATCTTTCTTCTTACCAAGACTACCAAATTCACCGTTGGACCCAACCATGGCTTTACCTTATCATTTGTTTGTTATCTCCACACAGGTGCCGGGAATGCCAGTGAAGATCCAATATGGAACGGCTCTGGTGCTCATAGTCTTTGTCTTGGGAATGAACCTGATTGCGACCACAATACGTTCCCGGGCTCGTGCGCATAGGCAATGGTAATACATGGAATGATAAAGATCCTAATCGAGCACCTGAGTTTACAATATTCTGATGGTAAAGAATCTTTGCGAGATATTAATTTAGAAATATCCGCCAACGCAATTACAGTTCTATTTGGTCCAGCGGGTGGAGGTAAGTCATCACTATTAAGGGTATTTAACCGATTAAATGATCTGGCTGATGTAAAATTAATATCTGGGAAAGTCCTTTTGGATGATACAGACATTCTAAACCCGATAATCAATGTTGTTGACCTGAGGCGTCGGGTAGGGATGGTTTTTGCTCGTCCGGTGGTTTTACCTATGAGCATACGCTCAAATCTGACGTATGGCCTTGAGTTGACTGGTGAAAAACGAGAGTCGAAATTGACAGAAGCGGTAGAAAGAAGCCTAATACAAGCCGCGCTATGGGATGAAGTTAAAGACAGGCTGAATGAGCCAGCAGTTTCGCTCTCAGGTGGACAGCAACAAAGGCTATGCTTAGCCAGAAGCCTTGTTTTAAAACCAGAAGTGATCCTCATGGATGAGCCAACCTCTGGTTTGGATCCCATTTCGACTGGCAAAGTTGAAGCCACGCTGCAGGAGTTAAAACAAACATACACCATAGTACTGGTTCCACATTCCGTACAACAGGCAGCACGCGTGGCAGACTTTGCCGCGTTTTTCCTCCAGGGAGAGCTAATAGAAAAAGGAATTGGGAAAGAGTTATTTATAAATCCGAAGGATAAACGAACCGAAGATTATATTATGGGAAGGTTTGGATAAATTAATTGATTTTCTTTATACTGCAAACAAGGTGGATGACATTGTGGAAAAAACTACTGATCTCGAAAAGACAGCTACTTTAGACTCACCCAAATTATTCATCAATCGAGAGCTGAGCTCATTACAATTTCAATACCGTGTATTGGAAGAAGCCCTTGATGAAAATAATCCTCTACTAGAAAGAGTGAAATTTCTCGCCATTGTTGGTTCGAATTTGGATGAATTCTTCATGGTACGCGTTGCTGGGTTGAAGAAGCAGGTGGATGCTGGGGTGGTAGATTTACCGCCAGATGGTTTATCACCTGCAGAGCAGCTTGCTGAACTTAGAAAAGTTGCCAGTAATCTGATGAAGGTGGCGTCAGATTATTTGAGGAATGGCTTAATCCCGTCACTAAAAAATGCGGGGATTTTTCTGCTTGATTATAAGGAGCTGAACAAACAGCAAAAAGATAGTATCGAAACTTATTATCACGATGTTATCTTTCCTGTATTAACCCCGCTTGCTTTTGATCCGGGCCATCCCTTCCCACATATTTCCAATTTATCCCTAAACCTTGCCGTACTTCTTCGGGATAAAAAAGGAATAAATCACTTTGCACGGATAAAAGTACCAGATACTTTACCTCGTCTCGTACCAATCAAGCGGTCATCGGGAGGGGTGAGAAGGGATGGCACAGTTCCGTATAATCATTATTTTGTCTGGCTAGAACAGGTGATATCAGCTAACCTGGCTACATTATTTCCTGGGATGGAAGTTATCGAATCCCATCCATTCAGGATTATTCGCGATGCAGATATGGCGATTCAAGAATTAGAAGCGGCAGATCTTTTGGAGACAATGGAGCAAACCGTCAGGCAGCGTAGATTTGGGTCAGTGGTATTGATTACTATAAACGAATCAATGTCAAGTCGGATTCGAGAAATCTTAATGGAAAACCTTGAGATTGATCGAAATGAGATATATACCATCGAAGGTCCCATGGGTTATAGCGATCTCATGGCTTTGCACGGCATCGAACGTTATGATTTAAAAGATCCACCTTTTAAACCAGCTGTTCCAAGACGCATTCGAGATATTGATGATGGGAGTATCTTCACCGCTATTCGAGAAGGAGATCTTCTCCTACATCACCCCTATGATTCTTTCACGCCAGTGATTCAATTTTTAAAGACTGCAGCCAATGATCCCGATGTATTAGCCATCAAGATTACACTTTATCGGGTTGGAAATAAGCCACCCGCCGTCGATGCCTTACTCGAAGCAGCTGAAAATGGCAAACAAGTGGCTGTCCTTGTGGAGCTAAAAGCACGTTTTGATGAGGAGAGTAATATCGAATGGGCAAGAAAATTGGAAAAAGAAGGCGTCCACGTCGTGTATGGATTACTCGGATTAAAGACCCATTCAAAAATAGCGATGGTGATCCGCAAGGAAGGTGATGGGATCAGGCGCTACTTACACATGGCAACGGGAAATTACAATGCTATAACTGCTCAGACCTATGAAGACATTGGAATGTTTACCTGCGACGAAGACATGGGTGCGGATGCAACGGATTTATTCAACTACCTGACGGGATACTCCTCGAAAAAAGAATACCTAAAATTATTGGTTGCGCCCATAAATCTCCGTAATCGAATGGAAGCATTAATCACCAGGGAAATTGATATTCAAAAGAATGGGGGGCAAGGGCATATAATTTTTAAAATAAATTCAATGGTTGATAAAAAAATGATCCAATTACTATATACGGCATCCCAGGCAGGCGTGAAGGTCGATTTGTTCGTAAGGGGGATTTGCTGTTTGAGACCTGGAATGCCTGAGATAAGTGAAAATATCCATGTTACGAGTATCGTAGGTAGGTTCTTGGAGCATAGCCGGATTTATTATTTTAAAAATGGAGGTAATGAAGAAATTTATCTTGGAAGCGCGGATTTGATGCCCCGCAATATTGATCGACGTGTTGAGGTTTTATTTCCGGTGCAAGATAGGCAGATGATCCTTCACATTCGCGATGATATATTGAACAATTATATGAAAGATAACACCAAGGCACGCATTATGCTGCCCGACGGTTCGTATAGCAGGATAAAACCTCAAAAAGACATTGAACCGTTAAATATTCAAAACTGGTTTATTGCATCTCGCCAGTAAAGAATGCTGCAGCCAGGATTCCTGGGCCACCGTGAGTCACAATCGCTGGAGGAACGTCCAGAATAGGTACATCGTTCAAATTAAATTCATTACATAAGATATCTGCAAATTCTCGGGCTAATTCAGGTACTGCAGCATGCATAACTGATATATATGCCTCACCATTCCTTGCAGCTTGAGATTTAACCAACTCAACAACCCGCTGTATTGCACGTTTCTGTGTCCTCTCTTTCACGAATTGATCCACTCGCCCGTCTTTTAATGCCAAGATGGGTTTGATTTTTAAGACGCTCCCCAATAGTGCAGTCGCACCGCCAATCCTTCCACCTTTCGCGAGGTACTCCAAGGTATTTACAAGAAAATATACCCTATTTCTAGGGATCATTTGATTGATTCTTTTTTCAATGGTATCCGCATCTTCTCCATTTGATGCCCATTCCGCAGCTAGTTGAACCAATGTCGCCAGTGAACTACCAACAGTCCGAGTGTCAATTATTCGAATATCTGCAGTTGGATATTCTTGAGCAGCCATGATTGCTGATCGAACAGTTCCGCTAATATCTGCAGAGGGATGGATACAAAATATTGTGCCTCCAGATGGCACGATCTTATTAAATTCTTGGATAAAGAGCTCAGGTGGTGGGGCAGCAGTTTTAGGAAGCTCCTTGGATTCTCTCAGCATCTTCATAAAAGTAGGGTTATCGATATCCACTCCCTCATAGTAAGATTTATTACCGAAAATGATGATTTGTGGAATGATGGGTATATGATAACGTTCAGATATTTCTTGTGGAAGTCCAGAGGTCGTATCGGTAATAATATGGATCATTATGTTTTTTTCCTCGCCTAATTTGATTAAGAATATAAAATTATTGAAACAGAAGCTGCTGAATGTGAATAACTAGACAAGATTGATTCTTTCAGGTATCATTTGACCGCTTTTATCCTTAAAATCTGAGGGATTCCTCCTATGGATTTTACATTAAATTTACTTAAAGAGCTAACTGAAACTTCTGGAGTATCAGGTTATGAAACCCCGATTCGTTCTCTCGTCCGAAAATATTTGGAAAAATATGGCGAGCTGACACAGGATAAGATTGGAAATGTTATTTGTCGCAAGCAAGGCACATCTGAAAAACCACGGATTATGCTTGCCGGTCACATGGATGAAATTGGATTCATGGTAAAGCAGATCACGCCAGAAGGTTTCATAAAATTTCTTCCACTGGGAGGATGGTTTGATCAGGTACTTTTGGGTCAACGCGTCATTATTCAATCAAATAAAGGTGACGTAGTGGGAGTTATCGGGGCGAAACCTCCACATCTATTGCCTGCTGATGAACGTGATAAGGTCGTCAAGCGTAAGGACATGTATATTGATATTGGCGCGTCTAGAAAGGACGAGGTCGAATCCGTTGGGATTCAGCTGGGGGATCCAATCATTCCACGAGCAGATTTTGTAGAATTAGCTGGTGGGCTTACCTACCTATCCAAAGCTTTTGATGACCGGGTGGGTACCGCCCTCGTGATTTCCGCGATGCAAGAACTTCAACAAAAAAGTCACCCAAATACTGTATATGGAGTAGCAACAGTCATGGAAGAGGTAGGTATTCGTGGTGCAACGACCAGCGTGAGGGCGGTCGATCCGGATGTTGCTATTGTATTGGAATCGGATATTGCAGGTGATGTACCGGGCATAAAACCTGATGAGTCTGCCATAAAGCTGGGACAGGGCCCAACGATTGTCCTCTATGACGCCCGAATGATACCAAATATAAAATTCAGAGATTTAGTCCTTGAAACCGCAGAGCAAATTGAAGTTCCTGTACAATTGTCTGCCATAGAAGGTGGAGCTACGGATGGTGGAGTGATCCATTTACACGGCCTTGGGGTTCCGACACTTGTGATCGGAGTTGCAGCTCGTCATATTCACTCTCATAGCTCGATCATACATCGCCATGACTATGACAATGCAGTCAGATTATTGTCTGCACTTATCGATCGATTGGACGCAAGTACAGTCGCAACTTTGACTGAGTAATCGCGCTTTTGGAGGAGTAATGACAGATTTAATAAAGCAAATTACAGCTGATATTCAAAAGCAAATTGAAACTTACCAACCCGAGTTGGGGCTAAGCGATGTTGGAAATGTCATCGAAGCAGGAGACGGCATCGCTCGCGTACGGGGATTGGTGGATGTAAAATCTCAGGAACTGGTCCAGTTTGCAAACGGTGTGATGGGGATTGCATTCAACCTGGAAAAAGACAATGTTGGTGTCATTATTATGGGGGAATACTCAGGGATTTCTGAAGGTATGTTAGTACGATCGACCGGAAGAATTGCATCTGTTCCTGTCGGTGATGGAATGGTAGGTAGAGTCATTAATGCTTTAGGAATTCCAATAGATGGAAAAGGACCAATCAAGACAAGTAGTTTCCGGCCAATTGAGCGGATTGCTCCGGGTGTGGTCGAGCGGAAGGATGTTGACACACCTGTCCAGACGGGTCTCAAAGCGATTGATTCAATGATTCCTCTCGGACGTGGTCAACGTGAGCTTATTATTGGTGATCGCCAGACTGGGAAAACAGCTTTAGCACTCGATACCATCATCAACCAAAAAGGTAAAGATTTATATTGCATCTATGTTGCGATTGGGCAAAAGAAAGCCGCAGTTGCCCGGACCGTAGCAACGTTGGACCATTATGGTGCAATGGATTATACAACAGTTGTTGTCGCCGCCGCAGACGAACCCGCTGCTCTCCAGTATATCGCTCCATATGCCGGTTGTGCAATCGGTGAAGAGTTTATGGAAACAGGTCGCGATGCATTGTGCGTTTATGATGACCTATCGAAACATGCCTGGGCATATCGCCAGGTATCCCTGCTGCTGAGGCGTCCCCCAGGGCGGGAAGCATATCCAGGTGACGTATTTTACTTACATTCAAGATTGTTGGAACGGGCTGCTCGCCTCGCTGATAAATTTGTAATTGTAAACAAGAATTTACCTCGCCAATATGCACAGAGTACTGATGCTTTGGATGACAAAATCTATAGTGGACCTTTGGCTAGCCACGATGTCACTGAAGCGATTAAAGCCATGGAGAATCCGGATGATTACAAAGCGGTCAAACTAACGGGCTCTGGTGGCTCTCTTACTGCATTACCTATCATCGAAACTCTACTCGGTGATGTATCTGCATATATCCCTACCAACGTAATTTCAATTACAGATGGACAAATCTATCTGGAAGGTAACTTATTTTATGCTGGAATTCGGCCCGCTGTAAATGTCGGGCTTTCTGTATCACGAGTCGGAGGTGATGCACAGACGAGAGCATTTCGTCAGGTAGCTGGTCGCCTGCGATTGGATATGGCTGCATTCCGTGAGCTGGCAGCATTCGCGCAATTCGGCTCAGATTTAGATAAGGCCACCCAGGCTCAATTGAATAGGGGGCAGCATCTCCAGGAAATATTAAAGCAACCTCAATATCAACCCTTATCTCTAGAAAATCAAGTCACTGAAATATTTGCAGGTACACATGGTTATGCAGATAATGTGTCTCTCAATCAAATGAGGCAATGGGAAACCTCGTTATTAAGATACATGGATACTTCACACCCAGAAATTGGAAAAGCAATCATCGAAGAAAAAAGAATTACCCCAGAGACTGAAGAAAAACTTGGACAGGCACTAACTGCGTTTATGTCCACCTGGCAGTAAAAGTAAATTGGATAATTAATCATGGCGAATGCAAGGGAAGTCCGTCTACGAATACGGAGTGTGAAAAACATTGCTCAGGTGACCAGGGCGTTACAAGCAGTCAGTGCAAGTAATGTTCGCAAAGCAATGGCTGCGATGATACGTACCCGACCTTACGCTACAAAAGCATGGCAGGTGCTAACACATATTGCTGGGCAGCCCGGACGTGCATCTTTACATCCACTGTTGACCCCTCGTGCCGAAGATCAAAATGAATTAGTCGTATTAGTGACTGGTGATCGTGGATTAGCCGGTGCCTATACATCGAATATAGTACGATTTGCATTACAAAGGTTCAGCCCCAAGGAAATTCCGGTCAGCTATATCTCGATCGGTCGCAAAGGTCGGGATATGTTGGTTCGGCGAAGAAAAAATGTCATCGCAGAATTCAGTCATTTACCAGCTGCACCATCATTCACGGATGTATCGGCAATCGGTCGTTTAGCGGTGGATGAATTCTTAAGCGGGAAAGCAGACCGGGTTTATCTGGTCTATACAGACTTTATCAATATGATAAAACAAGCGCCTTCGATCAAACAACTTCTTCCATTAGAAATTGGAATTGGTGAGGGGAGAGTAATTGCATTTGAACAGATGAAGAAAGCTTCAGCAGCTTATATCTATGAGCCCAATGAAGAAGAAATACTGGATGAGATTGTGCCACGATTTACTGCACTTCAAGTTTATCAAGCAATTATGGAGTCGCTGGCAAGTGAGCATGCAGCCCGAATGGTTGCTATGAAGAATGCGACAGACAGCGCAACCGAATTAGCAGGTGCATTGCAATTGGAATTAAATAAAGTCCGCCAACAAGGTATCACAAGCGAGATCCTGGATATTGTTGGGGGCGTTGAGGCATTGGCAACAAAATGAATTATCTATATTTTTCAGGAGGCAGGCATGGCTAGATTGACTGGCCAGATTGTACAAATATTGGGTGGTGTTGTCGATGTTGAATTTCCGGTCGGGAAACTTCCCGAAGTCTATCATGCACTTGAAGTACCAAGAGAAGGTCAATTACCCTTGATTCTTGAAGTCGAAAAACATCTAGGTGACAATTGGGTACGCTGTGTTGCTATGGATTCTACGGATGGGCTTCAAAGGAATTTGCCAGTTTACTCATTAGGTACACCGATTAAAGTTCCAGTTGGGCCATCCACCCTTGGACGTGTATTCAATGTGTTGGGACGGCCAGTGGATGGTGGCCCCGCGGTGACTGCTGACCAATACTACCCGATCCATCGACCTGCACCCGATTTTGAAGAGCAATCCACGCGTGTGGAAGTTTTCGAGACAGGAATTAAAGTAATTGATCTAATCGCACCCTTTACGCGTGGCGGTAAAACCGGTATTTTTGGGGGAGCTGGAGTTGGAAAAACCGTTATCATCACTGAATTGATCAGGTCAATTGCAACCGTCCACCAGGGGAACTCAGTTTTTGCCGGGGTGGGTGAACGGACCCGGGAAGGAACGCAGTTGTACCGCGAAATGATCGAGTCAGGTGTAATGAAAGATACCGTCATGGTGTATGGACAAATGAACGAGCCGCCTGGTGTGAGATTACGTGTAGCTCTGGCTGCCTTATCCATGGCTGAGTATTTCCGGGATGAGGGACGAGATGTATTACTCTTTATCGATAATATTTTCCGTTTTAGTATGTCTGGGTCTGAGGTATCTGCTTTACTTGGACGTATGCCATCCGCTGTAGGATACCAGCCTACATTAGCAACTGAAATGGGTGAGCTTCAGGAGAGAATTACGTCTACTCGTCATGGCTCAATTACATCCATGCAAGCGGTATATGTGCCTGCGGATGATTATTCTGATCCCGCACCTGTGGCAACCTTTACGCATCTGGATGCAACCATTGCTTTAGAGCGCTCCATCGTGGAAAAAGGTATCTACCCAGCGGTTGATCCATTGACTTCCACTTCGCGTATCCTTGATCCATTGATTGTTGGAGAAGAACACTACACTACTGCACGTGAGGTACAGCGTGTATTGCAGCGTTATAAGGATTTACAGGACATCATCGCTATTCTCGGAGTAGATGAGCTGAGTGAGGACGATAAACTGATCGTGTCGCGAGCACGAAAGATTGAGCGTTTCTTTTCGCAACCATTTTATGTGGCGCAGGTCTTTACCGGGCGCGAGGGTCGTTACGTACCTCTACGGGAGACTGTTCGTGGGTTCAAGGAAATCCTGGAAGGTAAACATGATGATCTTCCCGAACAAGCATTTATGATGGTTGGTGGTATAGACGAGGTCGTTGAACAAGCAGGCCAGCTAGCAAAAAATGATTAAGAATTTCTGGTAGAAGGCAAATCATGTCCATTCGATGTGAAATCGTTTCACAAGATCGCCAGGTGTTTTCTGGTGATGCAGATATGGTGATCGTCCCTGGCATTCAGGGAGAAATGGGTATCTTGCCAAATCATGCGCCGCTGTTGTCAACATTGAAATTTGGCATCCTTCGTGTGCGATATTTGGGCCAGGAACAAATATTTACCATTGCGGGTGGGGTGATTGAAGTTCAGCCTGATTTGGTCACCGTGATGGCAGATGCTGCTGAAAATGTGCAGGAAATTGATATCAGTCGGGCGGAAGCCGCAAAAAGACGAGCAGAGGAAATCCTTAAACAGGGGCCACATCCTGATAGTGATTCCTATTTGAAGATTGAGTCAGCATTACGCAGGTCTAATTTGCGACTGGAAGCAGTAAAGCGGTACCGGGGACAACGAACTAGATTCCCTGGTACCAGTGAGGAACATCCAAAGTAAAATGGCGATTTTTTCGAAAGATCTAGGGATTGATCTCGGGACGAACAATACCAGAGCCGCTGAAGGCGAGCAGGTCATACTTGAAGAGCCAACTGTTGCAGCGATAATCATATCTGAGCAAAAGATGGTATCGTGGGGAAAAGAAGCACAGGATATGCTTGGGCGTGTACCCGATTCAATCGAAGTGAATCGACCTTTGAGAAATGGTGTAATTGCCGATTATGAAGTAGCGGAATATATCTTGCGTGATATCTTGCGTAAGCTTAGCGGTCCCTTACAGTTTTTTCGACCGCAAGTTATGATTACAGTTCCGAATGGCATCACTAGTGTTGAACGCCGGGCAGTCCACGAAGCTGCACTCCAAGCTGGAAGTCGAGATGTTGCGTTAATTCAACAACCTCTGGCTGCTGCGATTGGAGTAGATCTACCAATTGGCACTCCTTCTGGAAATTTAATCTTATGCCTCGGCGGAGGCACAACCCAAGTAGCAGTTATCGCGATGTATGGTATTGTGACTGGTGAGACATTGCGTGCTGGGGGAACATCACTTGATGAAGCAATTGTTGGTTATGTCCGAAAGAAATATGGATTGATTATTGGGTTGATGACTGCGGAACAAATAAAGATCAAGATCGGTGCTGCAGTTCCACAGGATGAAGAGCAGAGTGTCGAAATTCAAGGACAAGACCAGGTGACGGGCTTGCCAAGGCCGGTTACCCTTACGACAGGGGAAATTATTGACGCCATGGAAGAACCATTACAAGCCATTGTAGAGACTGCCAGGCACGTCCTTGAGAAGACACCCCCTGAATTGGTCTCGGATATCATCGATCGCGGAATTACCCTTTGTGGGGGTGGGGCGTTATTGCGCGGGATAGATCGCTTATTTACCAAGGAGTTAGGAGTGCCAGCATATCTCGTAGATAATCCTACAACGTGTATCGTGCGTGGAGCCGCGAAAGCAGTGAAAATGCATGACATCCTGAGACGAAATTTGATTGCTGTTTGAGTGAGGTTGTCGAGGCATCAAGG
>CAZXPK010000091.1:0-14591 GCA_964642565.1 uncultured Anaerolineaceae bacterium | reverse complement strand
TTCAATGGTTCACTTTTCAACTTTAAAGGAGTTCACTTTTCAACTTTTCCCAACAACATTAATTTCGTGATTATTGTTCGAATTAGCTTTTATCCCCACCTTTTCAAGCACACGCAGAGAAACCATTCCGAATAACATAGGAATCCAGAAGGTAATGCCTCGATAACTTAAAGTAATCACGGCTGCATCTTCCAGGGATATGTACATCGACGTCAGCGCAAGGGTAAGCGCACCTTCCACTACTCCTATCCCTGCTGGAGTGGGGGAAATGATCACAAACAGGTAGCCGATGCTAAAACACGCGATGATGGTTCCGATCGAGATGGGGATTTTAAAAGCCAGGAAAACAAGGGTGAGAATGATGATCAGGGCAGTCTTATTAGTCAAGCCTAAAAATAATGGCATGAGTAAACTCTTAGGGTCGCTACGCATTTTAATCAAGCCATCGGCAGCATCATGCGCAAATTCATGTGCTCTCACCTCTGAAAGGTATTCCCGGTGAATGAAGGGGTGCAATATCCGGTTTATAAAGTGTGCCATTTTTACCAAGGTATTCCCCAATGCTATTGCGGATTGCATACCCAGGTTTAATAAAAATGCAAAGAGCAGTGCCAAACCCACCAAGGCAGCTGAGGCAATTATCACCACCATTGTCAGGTCGTTTCGTCTTATCAGGATGACCAATCCAACCAGAAGGATACCGATCAGACCCAGATAATCGAACAACAGGAAGAGCACACCTGCAACAGCTGCCCGCGCAGGCGAATAATTCCTTCGACGCGCTTCACTTATAAATATCGCCAAACCTCCAACCCCGGCTGAAGGAGCAATGACGTTGATAAAATTTGCAGCTGAAACGATCAGTGATAATGTCCCGAGCTGTTCTTCAATCCCCATGGCGCGGTAAATTGCACGAAAAGAGGCACCACAATTGATGACCCATAAGAATTCAACGATGAGTGCGAGACCCAGAAACCACCAGATCCCCCTATGTAATGTCTCAGCAATGGATTGTATTTCTGCGAGTTTTGCGACGACGAAGATGAACCCAAGAAATAATACGACCGCGATGATGAATTTCCGCATGGATGGGATTATACCAACCTTCGCAGGAGATATCCTTCATAATCTCCCGCGAAGATCAGTATTTAGGTTTTATTTAGCGCCTGCGCCCGCCAAGCCCACCAACCAAAGAAATAAAGTAAAGCAGCTGCATTATTGCAGTGACCAGACCAGCCACATAGGTTAGGGCGGCAGCATTTAGTACATTATTCACACCGCGCCGCTCGTCATCACCAACAATCAGCCCGGTGGTGGTCAACAACGCTTTGGCACGTGCCGATGCATTAAGCTCTACCGGCAGAGTTGCCAGTGCAAAGATTGCTCCACCCGAGAAGACCAGTACACCCAACCAGGCAAGGTTGGTCACTCGAAAGATCAAGCCAATAAAGATCAGGATCCATCCCAGGTAAGAACCAATATTGACAGCCGGGACCATGGCAGCTCTCAAACGTAGTGGGAAGTAACCATCACGATCTTGCACGGCATGTCCAAGCTCATGAGCTGCAATTGCAAGGGAGGCCACGGATGGGCTACTATAAACACCTTGAGAGAGGTGCAGGACCTTTTGGCGCGGGTCATAATTATCTGTGAGATTTCCCCGGATGGAATCGACATTGATGTTCAACCCACCAGCTGAGATCAGACGTTCAGCAGCCTGGGCGCCGGTTAATCGGCTACGAGCTTCCACCTGGCTCCATTTTTTATAGGCACCATTCACATATCCCTGTGCGATCAGCATTAAAATAAATGCTGGTATCATAAACAACATGTACGTGGGATCAAAAAATAACGGCATATCGTACCTCCTAAATTACTACCCCATCATATTAACGCAAATACCTGACATTGGTTGCAACATTCATATTAAGGTTGGGAAAGAATCTCGACTGCACGATTTAATTGAGTATCGATTCCTGCTTGAGCATCCGCATCAGAAATCTTGACCTCAACCTCCGGAGTTAAACCAGTGCCAGTCACATTGCGCCCGTCGGGGGTTAACCAGCGGGCGATTGTCACTCTTATTGCACCCTCATTACCAGATAAGGCAATCCAATTCTGTACGGTACCTTTTCCATAAGTTGTGACGCCAACCAATTGTGCACGCCCTCTATCCTGCAATGCACCTGCAACTAATTCAGAAGCGGACGCCGACCATTCATTTACCAGCACAACCATTGGGATCTGGGTAGCAATCCCATCTCCGGTAACATTGAATGTATCGCGGGTACTATTTCCATACTCCTCGTAGGCTACAATACCATCTGACAGGAATTCTGATCCGACCAGGATTGCAGCATCCAGGTATCCTCCTGAGTTATAGCGTAGGTCAAGGATCAGACCCTTGGGATTTTGAGCAAGAAGTTCCTCTAATGCAGCCCGCAATTCATCACCAGTGGTATTACTGAATGCAGTCAAGCGAATATAGGCGAGATTATTATCGATCATCTTATATTCGGTGCTGGGGATGGTAATCTGGGCACGGGTTACAGTAACTTCGAAGGGCTGCTCAACGCCTTCTCTCTTTATGGTTAGAACGACTTGAGTATCGGCTGGTCCCAGCACTTTTTGGCGGGCAAGCTCTGGGAGGGTTCCGGTCATATCCACGCCATCAATAGCGATGATCTGGTCACCCGATTTTAAACCAGCAGTTTCAGCTGGTGAGCCTTTCATAGGTTCAGTTATTGTAAGAAACTCACCTTCTGTATTGACCCATGCACCAATACCTGAGTAACCTTCCAGAGGAGCAGTGGCATCACCATACTCGGCAGGATCCATATAAGCTGAATGCAGGTCCCCAAGCGCATTCATCATGCCACGGATCGCACCCTGCATCATCTTCTCATCATCTACTGGCTGAACGAGGTATTCCTCGTGGACAATCTGCCAGGCTTCCCAAAATGGTTTGAAGAGATCTTCAGTACTTGTTGATGAAGCAGTGCTATTAGCAAAAGGTAAATTTATGGATAGATTTGTGCTTACGCGACCAGCAAGAAAACCAACGCCTAAGCAACCAACTAATAAGACTGCTAACCCACAGCCGATGAGGATCTTGTTGATACCACGATTTGATTCCATTTATTCTCCTGACTCAAGCGATAGTATATTCCTTCATTGTCTAAAGATTATCATAATTGGGTTAGAAACTGCTAAACTATGTGATTCAAGTATTTTTCAAATGAAAGCTGGTCGCTTACCTGCTCAGCATATTCCAAGATCGCTTCAGTATCCAGCGGATATAAGGGGTGGCATGAGGTGGGCGCAGCTCCACGAGGAGCATGGACAACTGCGTGAACACACGGAGCCACCAGGTCAGCTTTATTCAGCTCGGGAACCAGCTCTTCAGTGGTGATGATAACCGTCTTCGCAGCTAAGCATAATTCTACATCGACTCCTTTATTATCACCAATCAAGGCATTGCCATCGAAATCGGCAGTTAATGCGTGGATCACTGCGACATCTGGATGGATGGCTGGAAAGGCGATTAATTCTTCTCCGCTGTAAGGATCGATAATGGTGCGAACATCAGGTCGGAGGGAAGGAAGACTCGTGCCCAACCAACCCAAACCCGGCATAAACCCAACAGATGCCATCTGTGCTCGCAACCCCATGGAAATACTGGTTTCGGTCTCTTCGATAATATCAATCTGTCCAAGATTAGCCATAGAAGTGAACATGGGCGCGAAACCGAAAATTTCCAGACCGAAATAACAAGAGCGGATATGGGAAACCAGCCCTGCGCCTACCAATAGGTCACTTTCATATCCTGCAGTAAAAGCCAGTAAAGTCAGGTCATTAGGTTTGCTGGTCCGTTGATAATATCTGATTAACGCACGCACGAAAGCTACTGGACGGCGGTATAAGGTCATTCCACCTAATGCCAACATGCTGCCAGATTGAACCAACTCGACTGCGTTTTCAATCGAAATGTTTTTACTTCCCATATATGTCCTTACTAATCATCCTTATCCCACAATTCCGGTAAGCAATGCTTAAGCTCGTGCAAGCTAGTAATTGCCTGATTGACTGAAGGTTCGGTACCATCCTTACCGACGAGGATGGTATAAAAACCTATCTCACGTGCTGGAGCCAGGTTGCGCAATGCATCATCAAATATGACGCAGAGAGCTGGGTCATCATCGCCTGCTATTTTCAATGCCCTATGGTAGGCAATTTTATCGGGCTTGCAGGCAAAGTTGATTGCCCGAATATCGATGATGCCATTAAAACAATCGTCCAACTCCAGGATCTTTAGGACGCGATTGGCATGATTATTATCTGCATTGGTGAAAACCCAGCGTCGCTGGGGCAAGCTGAGCAAAAGGGTGCGTAAGCCTGGATCTGGATGAATGAATTTTTCAAGGGGAAGGTCATGAACGAATGCGAGGTATTCATCCTTATCGACGTCAAAATGGGCTTGCAAACCACGTAAAGTAGTGCCATATGTTTCGAGATAACCTTGCCGTAAACGAATAATATCGGCAATGGGGAGGTCGATCATTCTTTGCATGTATGCATTCATTCGCTCTCGGATTGCAGCCCATAACCCACTATTAGCGGGATAGAGCGTATCATCCAGATCAAAATACAAACTTTTAAAATGCATGGGGGTTATTATACGAGATAATGAAAGAAATGGATAATCCTTTGATTTATAATATCCCCATGCCCATCCATTTATTATCCACCGAGTTGGCCTCCCAAATCGCGGCTGGTGAAGTGGTTGAACGACCTGCTTCAGTGGTCAAAGAGCTATTAGAGAATGCTCTGGATGCGGGTGCAAAGCAAATCACGATTCACATCAAGAAAGCGGGTCAAAGGCTGGTGGAGGTCTCGGATGATGGATGTGGGATTCCAGCAGACGAGCTTCTCCTATCAGTAGAACGCCATGCTACCAGTAAGTTGAACTCAGTGGATGATCTCTTCAGGATTGAAACCTTGGGTTTTAGAGGTGAGGCCCTGGCATCCATCGGATCAGTATCACGTTTGACCATCACTTCAAGAATTACCGGATCATCCACAGGCGGGCGCCTCCATGTAGAGGGAGGTCAAGCAGGTAAACTCCAATTCGTAGGCTCACCTGTAGGAAGTGTGGTAGCAGTGGAGGACCTTTTTTATAATGTACCCGCACGCTTAAAATTCTTAAAACATCCAACCACTGAACGCCGGCATATTGATGAAATGGTCACTCGTTATGCCTTAGCATATCCTAATGTACATTTTCGACTATATCAAGACGAGCGCCCGGCTTTGTTGACGAGTGGAAATGGCAACCGGCGTGAGATCCTTGCCACACTGTATGGGGTGGAGGTCGCACGGCAAATGCTAGAAGTCTTGGCTGAGGAAGAAGAATTATCGGTAACTGGGTTTATCAGCCCAATCAGTCTGACTCGCTCTAACCGGCGAGAGATCACTTTCTTTGTAAATGGACGACCCGTACAAGATCCGGCATTGGGTACAGCATTGGTTCAGGCATATCACACCCTCCTTATGGTGGGAAGATATCCGTTATCCATGCTTTTCCTGCAATTACCGGCAGAGACCGTGGATGTAAATGTCCACCCAACCAAGGCTGAAGTACGTTTTAAAAATGCAGATTTAGTTTTTCGTGGCGTTCAACGAGCGGTGCGGCGGGCATTGCTGGCACATACACCAGTTCCATCAATAAGTGGGAATCTATATTGGCATGATTCACAGGCTTCACCAGGTCCTGGAAAACAGATGGATCCTGCCTGGAACATTTCTGCAGATCTGAAACAACATCCAACTACGGCCTCAGATCCATATGCAGAGGCATATGCACCTGCTCAACCAATGCAAGCGGGATTAACCGGAGCAAGAGTGCCTCTCTTGCGATTAGTCGGTCAGATCGCCTCAGCATACCTGGTGGCAGAAGGACCAGATGGGTTGTATCTGATCGATCAACATGCTGCCCATGAGCGGGTATTATTCGAAAGCTTTATGGCAATGTGGGCAGGTTCCAACCAGACTGGTGATGGAACGGCGATGGGCAATATCCCAGCTCAGGTTTTACTTCAACCGGTGAGTGTCGACCTGCCTCCCAGCAGTGCACGTGTAATCGAAGAGCAGCTGCCAATTCTGAATCGATTGGGGTTTCAGGTGGAGCTATTTGGAAAAGGGAGTTTTCTGGTGCGCAGCATTCCATCCCTATTGGTCGGTATGGACCCAACCGCAGCCATGGCAGTGATCGTCGAGGATTTTGAGGAGGATGAAACCCCTTTACAAGCCGTAACTGAAGCCAGGATCATTGCCCGGGTCTGCAAGCGGGCTGCTGTAAAGGCGGGTCAGGCCCTCTCACCTGAGGAGCAAAAGGCACTATTAGATGATCTAGAAGCCTGCCAGTCTCCTCGGACTTGCCCGCATGGTCGACCGACCATGATCCATTTATCGGTGGATTTATTGGAACGACAATTCGGGCGAAGGGGAGCACGGTAATAAAAAAGATGCAGTGCCTTTGGCTTGAGAATCAAAAACTGGAATTAAGAGATGATGTGCCCATCCCTGTTCCTGCGGAGGATGAAGCCCTCATTCGTGTGCGACTGGCAGGAGTGTGCAGTACTGATCTTGAGCTGGTACGCGGATATTATCCCTTTTCAGGTATTCCCGGGCATGAGTTCGTCGGAGAGGTGATAAGCTCAAATAAAGACTCATCCTGGGTCGGCAAGCGTGTGGTCGGAGAGATCAATATTGCTTGTGGTATGTGCGAAACATGTAAATCAGGTTTGACCCGACATTGCGAACGGCGGAAAACATTGGGTATCCATGAATGGAATGGGGTATTTGCGGAATACCTGGTATTACCGCTGACCAATCTCCACGCAATCTCCAACCGTATTCCTGACGAATTAGCTGTTTTTACCGAACCTATAGCAGCTGCGTGTGAAATCCTGGAACAAAACTACCTGAATCCTGAAGATCGGGTGTTGATCATTGGCGCAGGTAGATTAGGTCAGCTGGTAGCACAAGTCTTGCAAGGAACAGGCTGTGACCTGGAGGTTGTGGCACGTCATCCAAAACAGCGGGAGCTGCTGGCGAGCCGGAGTATCCGAACGATAACGGAGCAAGACATGGGGGATAAAACGTATGATGTGGTCATTGAAGCGACGGGGTCACCGGAGGGATATTTTTGGGCAAAGAAATCCGTCCGTCCGCGAGGCAAGATCATCCTGAAGAGCACTTATAAAGGGGACATACAAGTAAATTTTTCAGGGATCGTCGTGGATGAGGTCAGCTTGATAGGCTCTCGATGTGGTCCATTTGAACCTGCACTCCGCTTGTTGGAAGAGAATAGGGTTGATCCCAGACCCTTCATTGAAGCTTTATATCTACTTGAACAAGGTACACTCGCTTTTGAGCATGCAGCTAAGCCTGGGATGTTAAAAGTGCTAATCCAACCGGCTAATATTAACCTTCCTGAAGGACAGGCAAATGAACAGTAAACGTTGATCCTTGTCCGATTTCGCTGGTAACTTCAATCGTCCCCTTGTGCGCGGTTACAATTTGCTTGCAGATGGTTAAACCCAATCCAGTACCAGCAGACAAATATTCTTTATTGGGAATACGGAAAAACCTGTCAAAAAGCATAGGGAGGTATTCCGGCGGTATACCCTGACCATCATCTCGAATGCTGAAGGAAACGTCCGTGGTGGTGTGTTGGACAATGATGGAAACCTTTCCACCTGGATGGTCGTATTTTATGGCGTTATTCAAAAGATTAAGCATGACTTGCTTTAGCTTATCCCTATCCGCAGTTATAATCAAAGGTTGAGTAGGAGTTTGAAGGTTTATATTAATCCCCTTAGCAATGGCTTGGAATTGCATGACTTCCAGACTCTCTTCTATCAGTAGGAATAAGTCAAACCTGGTGGGGTAGAATTTCGCCCTGCCTGATTCTAGACGTGCGAATTCCAAGAAAGAGGTCGTCATGCTTGACAAGCGGTTGAACTCAGTGTTAATCATCTCGAAAATCCGCCCGCGTTTATCATCCGCTAAATCGGTACGCTGAAGTAGATGCACTGCCATATTCAATGATACCAAAGGTGTGCGCAATTCGTGCACAAGCTCAGAAACCAGGTCTGACTGGAGGAAGAGGTGGGTGTTGTTAATGTAAATAGCTACCTGATCAGTAAAGGATACCAGTATTTCCTGATCGAGGTTGTTAAAATCTCCTCCACGTTTATTTACCACTTCGAGAACACCGATTGGTTTATCTTTTATTGTCAGGGGTATGCTAAGAATGGTTTTTATTTCTAGATTGGTCGGTCTAGTTATATCTCCAAAGCCTTGGTCAGATAAACAGGGGTTATTTATCATTAATGGCTTATGATTTATCAGCACCTGGCCTTCCAGACTGGATTTGATGGGAATAATATGTCCGCGGGGTTGTAAATTATTCGGAAGCGTGGAGGATTTAATATGCAACACGTTGTTAGGTGGATCCAACCAAAGCAACCATGCCTGTTCTGCATTACACAGTTCGGCAGCTGCTTTGACAATGTGCTCAAGGAGCTGTTCAGTGTTCAAAATGGATGCCAGCTCTTGTAGCACCTTGATCAGCTGCCTGTAGCGCTTTACAATTGTCAGTTGTTTTTTGTCAGGCATTCAAGACCTCGTTCAATATCTGAGGTAATATTTCTGCCACATCTGCTCGGATGACTACATCTGCACGAATATCCATAAATGTATTTGCATTATTAATGATGATCAACTGTGCGCCATGGTCCAATACGTGTATGGGAAGCTTAGCGGATGGCATGACCTCTAACGAAGTTCCAACGACCATCATCAGCTCACAATGCTGGCATGCTTCTTCAGCTTTAAGCCAGGTTTTTATTGGTAATTGCTCTTCATAAAGAATAACATCTGGTTTTAGGATACTTCCGCAGACCTGGCAATGAGGGATTGTGCAGTGCTCAATATAGTCCTCAATAATCGTGGTTGAGGAAAATTGCCGGTAGCAATTTGTACAGGTCAAAGTAGCCAATGTACCATGTACCTCTAATACATTTTTTGCGCCTGCACGTGTTTGTAAACCGTCTATATTCTGGGTAATGATTGTGGAGATATATCCAGCGTCTTGAAGCTTTGCCAATGTAAAGTGCGCAGGATTAGGTTGTGCCACATGCATTTGGATGGCGAGGGCATGGAACCATATATAGAATTGCTCTGGATTATGGCGGAATGCGGAGAGAGAAGCCACATCCATGGGCTGAAAACGGCTCCACAGACCCACTCCTGGGCTACGAAAATCTGGTATTCCCGATGGCGTGGATATACCCGCACCAGTCAACACAACGGTGTGGTGAGATTTTTTTATTAGATCAGCTGCATGGGTTATGGTATGGATGATCTCCAGAGAAACCCTGGTCATTCTTTGGTCCGCACACGTTTGTTGATATTATCAGCTAGTTTTGCGAACTGTTGCGAGGTCAAATTGTCGGGATGTTGTATCACCAGGGGAACATTCGCTTTTGAACACTGATATGTCAGCTCAGGAGCGGCGGTGAAGACAATACTGATTGGATGTCGATATTCCATTTGGACCTGTGCCAATGAGTATTGCATTTCGGTGCGTTGACGGTTGTACAAGACGGTGTTGATCCTGCCTTCTCCAAAACCCTTTTTAGCCAGTTCTTCCACCAAGGATAATGTCCGCACGATTGTACTTGGGATTGGCTCTAATACGACAATAATTTCATCGCAATGAGTCAAGATTCTATCTGTTATGGGAGTAATCCCTGGACCTAAATCAATTACTACGTGAGGAGCCATAAAAGCCAAATATCTGGCAATCGCATCAAAATGATCGACGCTTGTTATATATTTAGCATTAGCAGGATCGTAGGAAGATAATAAAAGCCTGACCCCCGATTTATGTTGGAATAACTCATTTTCGATGGTTGTCTGGGTGATGTCTTCAGGTGGTGACTCTAACACACGACATAAACCCTCCGGATTCAGAAAACCAAGATCCAATCCTATGGTTCCAAAACCCGGACGAAACTCGGCAATAATGACGTTCTTTTTACTGCGCGCCTTCAAGCTTATCCCTAAATTTAGGGTAAGCGTGGAAACTCCCAACCCACCTTTGACTGCCATAATACCTGTCACATAGCCTCGAGTTCTGGAAGCAGGTGGAGGGGATACTGGAATTGAAGATTTTTTCCCTCGAGCAAGCACGGCTTTCACATGCGCAAAAAGCTCACGTGGCTGGGTTGGTTTGGTGAGGTAGTCATCTGCACCAGCTTCAAAGCCTTCCACTTTGTCATCCACCTGAGTTTTTGCGGTGAACATTATGATGGGAATAGTATTGGTATTTTGATCAGAGCGGAGTTTACGAGCGACTTCATATCCATCCATTTCCGGCATCATAATATCCAGAAGGATTAAATCAGGTTTGTCAATTTGAACCATTGAAATTGCCTGGATACCGCTGCTCGCAGCATTGATGCGATACCCCTGATGTTGTAACATCAACCCAACTAACCTCAATGTATCCAAATCATCATCGACGATGAGGATTTTTTCCGCCATGGACTGACTCCTTATAGATTGAGCAATTTCTCACTCATAATACAATAAATTTACGAAATGGGCAATCAAAAACAGTGTTAATTCATTATACGCTATAATTCTTTCAATTATGCTTGACAAAATTGCTAGGATTTTACAACACGAAGGTAAACTAGAGGCACAGAATCTACTTCTGATAGGTGTTTCAGGTGGACCGGATAGTTTATGTTTATTGCATGCATTACACGCTCTCGGATATCACATCATTGCAGCACATGTAAACCATGGATTGCGTCCCGAGGCAGACGAAGAAGAACAAACAATAAAACAATATGCTGGGGAATTGGGTGTTGAGTTTTTTTCCTGTAAGGTGGATGTATTGTCTTACGCTAGTGACCATTCAATCTCCATCGAAGAAGCAGCCCGGACCATGAGGTATCACTACCTCTTCGAACGGGCAGAGAAAATGGGGGTTTGTGCAGTTCTGGTTGGTCACACCGCAGATGACCAGGCCGAAACTATCCTTATGCACCTTTTGCGTGGCTCAGGGTTGGCCGGCTTGCGTGGAATGGAATACCGCTCTGTTCCCAACCCTTGGAGTGAGCATATTCCGCTTATCAGGCCATTATTATCGATCTGGCGGGAAGAAATCGTTAAATACCTGACTGAGCATGGTCTCAAACCTATCTCAGATCAAAGTAACCTTGACACTACATTTTTCCGCAACCGTCTGAGGCATGAATTATTGCCCATCCTGGAAAAATATAATCCTCGCATTCGTGAGAACCTGCAACGGTTGGGACTCATCCTGAAAGATGATTTTGCAGTTTTACAGCAGATAACTGCAAAGGCTTGGGAATTAAATCTAACCAAGCAAGGTCCAGGGTACGTCGCTTTTCGCCTGAACGGTTTCCGTGAATTGTCACCATCGATTCAGCGCTATCTCTTGAGAAAAGCGATCGTGTATCATATCCCAGGTTTGCGAGACGTGGATTTCGATTGTATCGAACGAGGGGTGGGATTCTTGTGTGGTGATAAACCGTATGGTCAAGCTGATCTAATTGCAGGATTGCGTATTTTCAAAGATGGTGGATTATTTTGGTTGGCTACCAGTCAGGCTGATCTACCGGGATTCGATTTTCCAGCAGTCAATACCGATACAGAGTTAATATTAAAAACCTCTTCCACGGTTTCTCTAAATAACAGCTGGAATCTACAATCAGAGTTATTACCAGACCCAGAATTAGCCATTCAAAAGAGTTTCGCTAATTTGGATCCATTTCAGGTCTGGCTGGATGCAGGTGAGCTGGAACTGCCCATGGTTGTACGATGTCGTAAAGCCGGTGAGCGAATCCAACCTCTGGGGATGAACGGACACTCTATGAAAGTCTCTGATCTGATGATCAATCTCAAGCTGCCTAAAAGAGCGCGTTCAACCTGGCCATTGGTCTGCTCGGGGGGGAAAATTTTGTGGATTCCGGGATGCCGCCTGAGCCACCTGGTACGGTTCAAACCAAATAGTCGCTCAATCGTTCACCTTGCCTTAACTAAGGACTCAGCCACCTAATTTCTGAAGTTTTAGCTTCACTTCCCGCCATTGAATCTTGGATAGTCCCATTTTTTGGCGAACCTTGTTTGGATCCATACCAGATTGCAGGTCATTTAATGCACAAGTCCAACGACACATTTCAAATGATAGATGTTTCGACAAACCGGCTTCTTCACCAAGGTCCTCAAGAAGATATTCCAATCGACGTTGTGACCAAGGAAAAATACGATCACCTGGATGATATTGTCCGTTATATTCATCATACGCCTGGATCCAATCATCTGATAAGGCAATCTTTCGTTCTTTATAACGATGCTGCGGGCTAGCATAACGCACGAACAAGTGAGGGCCTCCAGGTATATCCAGATCAATATGGTTAGGACTTAGAGCAAGACATTCGCTTTTTTTGATCCCAGTTTCCAGCAACAAATCCAACAAGGTGAAGTAGCGCGCATCAGGCTGCAACGCATGGCGATATTTGTTAGCAATTTCAATGACAGATTGGGCTTCTTCCTGGGTAAGAACTTGAGGCAGAGGGCTGATCACAGATTGTTGTAAGACTTTTTCACCTGGGTCGACCAGGATCACACCGTATTGGACCAGCCAACGGAAAAATGCTTTTATGGAAGTAATACGCCTTGCCAGGGTTTTTGGACTGCAGGGCACTCCGCGCTGTTTCTGCATCCAATCAAGGAAATTGTTTAACTCGTTCGTGGTGATTGCACCCAAAGGGCGATCAGGTGGAAGATAACTTGCCAGCAAAAGCATATCTGCTGTAAAGGCCTTTACCGTGTGGGGAGACTTTCCTTGATCGTTCAGGTAAATTCGCCAGGAATTTATCGCAGGGACGAGCGAGGTACGGGCTGTAATGTGTGAAGGGATTTTAGTATCAGGTGACATGTGAGCCTCACATTAGATTGCGTATAGGATTTTCGTATAGTCAATATGTATTAGTGTAGCGTATTATTATTGGTTTGTCAATCATTTTATGACAATAAAAAAGCACAGGTTTTTTCACCTGTGCTCAATAGATTACGTGAGCAATATTTATCCTGCCAAACCTAATTCAGGAGCGATTGTGCGCATAGCGAGGATGACATTGCTGACATGTTCCCACAGGTCAATATCGAATTCTTGGGCTGCCTTGGCAATTTCATCACGATTAGCCCCGGCTGCAAATGCACGGTCCTTCCACTTTTTCTTAACCGATGATGCCTCCAGGTCTGATAATGATCGAGAAGGTCGTACGAGTGCGACCGCTGTGATCAAACCTGTAATTTCATCACAAGCATAAAGTGCTTTTTCCATACGTGTCAGCCTTGGTATTCCGGTATGGTCTGCATGACTCAAGATTGCCTGGACGATTTCTTCGGGTACACCTCTCTCACGCAGAATGGGGGCACCCGCCAGGGGATGTTGCTCTAAAGTAGGGTGAATTTCCCAATCAAAATCATGCAGAATGCCCGTGATCCCCCATGTGTCTTGATCCTCACCATATTTCATGGCATAAAAACGCATCGCAGCTTCTACTGCTAACATATGCCGGACAAGGTTTTCATTCTTTACATAATCATGCACGATTTTTAAAGCCTCAGATCGGTCCATACATGCTCCTTGAATAAAAAAAAACTGAATAAATGCTACTCCAGACTTATCATTTCATTGGTTTACTGCAGGGAAGATCGGCTCGGGCTGACCCAGGATTGGCACAGGACGTAAGATATGCACATCCAACAGTGCAGTCAGGGTGGCAGGGAGCTCACGCAAATTCCAATATATCAATGAAAACAAACGATATGTTCGTAGGTCTGAAGCTACACCTACAGCGTTCACGCCTAAGGCATTACATGTATATAATGCTCGCGGTAAATGGAAACTTTGGGTAACTAATATCGCTTGTTGGATGCCAAAGATGGTGCTTGCACGGTAACAGGTATCATAAGTGCGTCTGCCAGCGTAATCCAGAGCAATTGCCGCTTCCGGAACACCCAGGCTTAGGGCATATTCTCGCATGGCTCCAGGCTCATTGTAATCGAGATAGCTATTGTCACCACTCATCAGAATTTTCTGAACTTTTCCGGAAAAGAATAGCTCTGATGCAGTAGCGATTCGATCTCTTAGGACAGTAGTGGGAGTACCATCCCGCCAGAGACCAGCCCCAAAAACGATCGCCACCGGTCTGGACGGCACGGTCTTGGAGGTATAGATCCGTGGGATTGCATACAATGCGGTGATCAAACGTGGCAATATGAATATTGCCAATCCCGAAAGAATGGCTATTTTCGCAAATCTGACGATTACTTTGATAACTTTATTTGACACGCGGTTATTCTACCATGAACATATTTTAGTTATTTCGATGGATTACATACGGGTAATCCCAACCAATCTCCTCTTCCATATCAACCACCAAAGGGTTACAATCTTTAAATTATGGAAAATGTCGAAG
>CAZXPK010000090.1:0-14697 GCA_964642565.1 uncultured Anaerolineaceae bacterium | reverse complement strand
CGAATAAAACTACGAAGTCTGTACCCAAAGTTTCAGCTTTGACAGACTACTAGTACCCGGCGATTGTATTAATTTCAACCAAACAGTATCTGTAAACACATTGATTATATATCAACCTTAAACGAGAGGTTCTTTATTACCCGGGCCAGTATCAAACAGGCCTAAAAAACCTCTCGATAAACTATACCGAACTATTCTGCCCAACACTATTCGAATAACACCGAAAAAATGTCCATCAGGTAAAGAGCTACATTCTTCACAATCACTACCTTGCCGAATGGACGTGCTTGCGCTCAAAGCGTTTCTTTCCCCACCCAAGAAGTCAAATCACAACGTCAGATGGTCCTTCACTGGGTAGAGATAAACTCAGGAGCTTGATGAAGCTAATATCTATGTCTAGGATGGGCACTATTATGCCCTGGAGGTCATGAATAAACTTGGGCTGGAAGATACCGGCGGCATGGTGTGCGTCGGATCGGTACTACCAGTACGGTGGTCTACAAAACGCTGGAGGATTTCAAGAGGTTTGGGGAGGCGCTAGAGAAAATTACAGGCAATGAAGGCTAATGGCAAGTGTTAGCGGCAGGGCGGTGCGGGTAGGATGCCTCTGCAAACCAGAGCCTTCTCTACCAAACCCCACCGAATACCCGCGGGGCGAATCCTGTCCGCTGAGGCCGGTGTTGGGCAGCTTTTTGCCTGATAGAATGATGGCTATTGTTATACAATACATTGGTAGACGGCTGCACTACGCCGCATCCTGAGGAGTAGAAGATAACCAAGCTCGGATGGCTGGGATGTGATCGTAGTAGTGACCGTACGATTCACTCTTCAGGAGTTGGAAAGGTATTACGGCATACGAAACACCTTCCACACGGTGAGTCCCAAAGAGATAGGCTTCGGAGTGGGTCTCGATTTCGTTGATCAAGTCTCGGAACACCCGGTTCGAGTCCAAGAGAATATCGTTTGGATTGCGATCGGCGATCTGTTGGTAAAGTACCGCGTTAAACTCATCGAGACTGATATCGTCGAGCCAGATTTGAGGAGGTTTCTGTAACCTCATTGCAAGGCCGAGGGCCAACCAACGATCATATTCAGTGACGTGGGCGATAATATCCTTGATGGACCATGACCCTGACACTGTAGATTCGGACAGTCGGTAATGGGGAATTTGAGCGATTAAGGCGTCCCACTCGTTGCGAGCAGTACGTATTGCCTGGAGAAGTTCTGACTTGGATGTGGGGTCTTTCATTGAGGTTGCGCTCTCCAAATTCTGTGCTTAGCACAAGCTAAAGTGGGGCAATGGGTGCGAAATGCAGCCGCCCAATGGTGTGCGTTGCTCGCTGACGTGGTCCTTGCGATGGCAATGTGCCTCACCTCCTGCGATGCTTCGTCGATGATAACGATTAGCATTATTGTTATCGAGCATTGGGGGCATTCTGTTGCAAGACCTTCACCTCGCGGATAATCTGTTTACGTAATTGCTTCTCTGCAACTTCAAGATCATAACGTATTTGTAAATATAGCCAAACCTCTGCACTTGTGCCAAAATAACGAGCCAACCTCATCGCAGTATCTACGGTAATCGCACGCTGACCGTTTACAATCTGGCTAATGCGAATAGGCGTTACACCAATATCCTTTGCCAAGCGATACTGGCTCAGCCCAAGCGGCTTTATAAAGTCTTCCAAGAGCACTTCGCCAGGGTGAATGGGGGAAAGAATTTCATCCATAGGATTACCTCTCAAGAATGATAGTCAACAATTTCTACTTTTCTAGCCTTGCTATCGAACCACTCGAAACAAATTCTCCACTGGTCATTTATTCGAATACTGTATTGACCTGCTCGATCTCCCTTGAGTTTTTCGAGCTTATTTCCTGGCGGAGCCTGTAAATCCTGAAGATCCTTTGCACCATCCAGGTAGAGTAATTTACGCCGGGCGGTGCGTTGGATTTCCAACGGTAGTTTCTTCGATATTTGACCAAGGAATATCTTCTCTGCTTCTTTGGACTCGAAGGATTCAATCACAATAGAATAGTATCATTGTGCGATAATATTGTCAAGCGATATGATAGTTGATGCAAACTGTAATAATCCACAACATCGTACTGTTTTCAAATGGAATCATCCTGGTGTAATTGATCAGGCCCGATCCTAAACTTCGAGGAGGCATCACCGCCAGCTGGTCCTTCACTCCGGGGCTGAATGAAGAAAAAATCCACGTGTGGGATGGAAATTATTATGCGCTGGAGGTGACGAAGAGGCTGGGGTTGGAGGATTTCGGCGGGATGGTGCGCGTTGGACCGGTTCCACTGTCGCTGGGATTACAACACGCTGGAGGAGATCAAGAGGTTTGGGGAGGTGCTGGGGAGGATTGCGACTCGCTAAAAGTGCTAGTCAGAACCCAGAATCTCTTGCAACCGAATAATCAAAGCTGGCAAGTCATTCTGGATAATTACCCATAGGACATCAAAATCCACACTATCATATCCATGGATCAAACGGTTGCGAGCTGCTATCATCTGAAGCCAAGGCAAATCCGGATATTGAGTTCGTATTCCTTCAGGAACCCGATTAGCAGCTTCGCCTAGCATTTCCACTAGACGGGTCATCGCTAGATTTAATAGTCGATCTCGATCCAGGTCTTGACGGTTTTTTCCCTTGGAGATCTCCACCGCTTCCCTGGCGTAAGCCAGTATTTGGCGTAAAGATACATCCGGATCATGCTTGCTCATAAACAGTCACAGCTTCAGATAATGCAGATTGGCGAACCTCTGGGCTCAAGAAGCCGGTTGTTTGTAAATCCACCTTGCGCCTAAGGAGTTCGGATAGCTCAGCCTCAATCGAGAAAAAATCGAATCCCGGGGTATAACCTGGTTCGAAATCAACCAGGACATCCATATCGCTTATTGGTCCATAGTCATTACGTACAAACGAGCCGAAGATGGCCAGGCTGCGGATATGGCGCTTCTGGCAGTAAGATTCTATGAGTTGGTAAGGGATAAGAATCTCGTCCTGGTTCATAATGTGATTATAGCATAGCCAATATTGGAATTATTCACAAAGAATGAACCACCAAAGACCGGTGCCGCCAGGTGGTCCTTCACTTCATTCAGGATAAACTCCGCAGCTGGATAAGGAAAATATCTACGTCTGGGATGGGAATTATTACCCCCTGGAGGTCACGAAAAGGCTGGGGCTGGAGGATTGCGGTGGTATGGTACGTGTGGGACCGGTACCAACAATACGATGGTCTACGACACACTGGAGGAGATAACTCGGTTTGGGGAGACGCTACAAAAGGTCAATAATGCTTTCTTTTTCCTTAATGGATAAGGTGTATCCCCAGGTGCTTCCCGAGGTGGCGAGGTTGGCGGTGGATAAGCCCAAGAGGTAGGGATGCTTGTGCTCGTCGGATAAGGTGTATGGGTAGGATTGGGTGTCTCAGTAGGCCTTGCGCTTCATAATAATGTTCGGAAGGTGCAAAAACAATCAAAGAGGGCATTGCCCAACTGCGCTGTGCCCATGGAATCGTGGTTAACCACTTACAGCTTATCCAGCGTAACCCGCTAGCCCTGAAGTTTGCACCCCGCCGGCGTTCGATAGTTTCATCAATTCCCAACACCAACGGCTCACCGGTTTGGGCGAATGCCTTCAGCAGCAAGCGCAACAGTATCAGACTGACTTCCAGTCCCGACCAAGAATCTCGGCTCAGCACATGCTAGTATTTCGGGTAATTGTGTTCCTGGCTTATCCCCTGATCCGCAGCACCGCACTCACCGTGCGCTTGCCTGTTGTCAGAATCGCCCCGATGACCATGATAAGAATTTTTATCACGGTACTTTCCACGTAAAACGCTTGTGCAAATGGGTCAAGTTGTTCTATAACAAAACGTGGCAGTTTAAGCATCTTCAACCTTGCCTGGCAGTTGGGTCAAAGCGCTTATGCTGCCACGCTTTTTACCCAACCCTTGTGTAAATTCCAGCTTAATCATAGAGAAACCTTTTCCCCATTCCCCTATTCTTTCTCGTTGGACTGCCCTTTACCAGTAGTAATCAAGTCCCGTAAACTGCCGTTAATATAAAAGCCCCATGCGTTCAAACAGCTATCGAAACATTCATATTCGGGAACTAAACCTACGTGAGTGAAGCGGACTTCTGTTTTATCACCCTTTTTAGAGATATCAAAAGTAATGTCCGTGCCCTTCCACTCGGTCTTATCTTGAGTAAAATTAAGGTAGGCGTCTAAAACATGCCAAACGACTTTTTTACCAGGAATTAACTCTGTTATCTTCTGCTTGCTGCGATGGACGTCTGCGTAGCGATAAGTAAATTCCTCACCGAGTTTATCGGTGCTGCCTTCAATTTCTCCTGACCACCATCCACGAACATTGTTGATGGCAGCAAAGACTTCTTCCGGAGTTTGGTCTACCATAAATGTAGTGGTGTAATTTTGATCACTTAGTGCCCGCTCACTATCGGTAATGGCATGCCCGACGTTGGGCTGCCCTTTACCAGTAGTAATCAAGTCCCGCAAACTGCCGTTAATATAAGAGCTCCAGCCGTCTGAACAGACATTGAAACACTCATATTGGGAACTAAACCCCGATGGGTGAAGTGGATTTCGGTTTTATCGCCCTTTTTAGAGATTTCAAAAGTAATTTCTGTGTCCTTCCACTCGGTTTTATCTTTAGTAAAACTAAAGTAGTTGTCTAAAACATGCCAGACAACTTTTTTATTGGGAACAAGCTCCGTTATCTTCATTGTGCAACGATGGAGGTCTTTGAAGTGATACTTAAACTCCTCACCGAGTTTGTCGGTGCTACCTTCAATTTCTTCTGACCACCACCCACGAACATTATTGATGGCAGCGAAGGCTTCTTCCGGAATTTGGTCTACCGTAAAGCTAGTGGTGTAATTTCGATCATTCATGTCTTTCTCCTTTTAATCAATGTGTATTGACAACAGCTACAAAATGATGTAATATGCTATAAGTTGCTTTTAGCATTACAGCATCTAATATAAGGCATAGTCGGTAATTTGTCAATAGCCATTTAGAGTATTACATTATGAAGGTGAGAAATTTGGATCCAAACGCTACTACGATAGAGCCTAAATTCGACTTCGTCGGGGGATATCTGTGCCTTGATTTTGCCAATACTGTCGGCGGATTGCCTCCAGACAGCATCTCACAGGAGCGCCTAACGAGTTATCCGAATTTGGTTGCCTGGAGTCAGCAAGCCAACCTCACGAGCGAGAGCGAAGCACATGTGCTGCTGCGAAAAGCAGAGAGCGCCCAGGTGGAGGCGGCTGCCACATTGGAACGCGCCCGCGCCATCAGAGAAGCCATCTATGGCATTTTTGCGGCTATTGCCCAGGGTTCGCAGCCAACTGGAAGCGATCTCGATTTGCTTAATAGCGAGTTAGAACGGGGAATGGCTGGCCCACGGGTGATGGTTACCATTGATGGTTTTGGCTGGGAATGGCACAAAGAAGAGGGCGCTTTCGATCAAATGCTCGCCCCTGTTGCGCGCTCAGCGGCAATGCTGCTCACATCCGCCGAGCACCAACTTGTGGGTCAATGCGCCAATGAGGATTGTCGCTGGCTATTTGTGGACGCTACAAAAAACCATCGTCGCAAGTGGTGTAGAACGACGGGCTGTGGAAACCTTATTAGAGTCCGCAGATACCGCGAACGGCAGCATAGTAAAGAAAAATCGGCCAACGATCTATAGGCATTAATTCCCCTGGACGATTGTGTGGATGTTTATGACCCGAGTTATGCCTTGTGTGAGTTCAGCGGCAAGCAATTCAGGGACCGCATTTACACACAACACTCGAACAAAGTTGGCATTAAAAGTCTGGAACACATCGTTTATAGGATTTGGCGGGCATGCCCGGGTTGAGACTTTTTTTCGCAAATCTTCTTCGGACATAGAATCAAGCAGGGAATGAAACACGGAATGCGCAGCTTAAAGTTCCGCCCGGATAACTTCCTTTGTGGATTGAGAGCCCGTCATGGTCACGTCTTCTCCATCACTGAAACATCGTCAAGTGCCGATTGTGCATCTGCATCCACAACATCTAGTAGGGCGCTCAGCCCGTGTGCAAGCCCTCTTAATTCTTCGTCATCCAGATGACTAAGCCAATGCTGCCACTGCTTCTCACGTTCACCGCGGCGGCCCGCTCCGATCTCTGCGCCTTGATCACTAAGGCGCACCACCGTCTGGCGTCGATCGGCATCCCCTTCCATCCCGGATAGACCTGCTTTATACCAAGTTGCATCCTCCACCTGTTCGTGAAAAATGGGCGGTTCGCGCACGCTTGCTAGAGAAGCTGGATGCGGTGGATTTCGCCGAGATCGCTGCTCGCCTCCTGCAGTCCACGAAATCGACGGTAACGGGCGTTTAGTCAAAAAGCATAGGATTGACCCTTTCTCCTGCCAATATTTCTTTTCTATTTTTAGAGAATTGGAAAAGAAGGCGCATCTTTTTGGGCGGAATGAAGCGGAGTGGCCCCGTATTCTTCTTGAGCGCGTAGGATAAACCGTCTCTGGAGGGGAAAACGGGAAAATATGCATTTAAGCAATTGTGAGGTAACGCTTCAATCGAACACTGCTCTTTCGACAATCCATTGATGAGGCCTACTCCAGACCGGTTGGCGAGATAGCTTTTATGTCAATTGGGAAGAAAAGGGATTTTAAGGTGATCATCTTGCTGTTATCAAGTTCCTTTTACGGGGACCGCGCATACCATACCCTCACTGAAGCCCGCTGAGTTAATGCCAAGGGTCAGGTTGAAGCGTCCGCGCATGTTTTCGAGGGCAATGACATTGGTGAGTTCCACCAACTGATCATCATCGAAATGCTTCTTCAACTCTGCAAAAAAGCTCGTCGGGCACGTCCACTGGTGTACGACTCATCCCGGCCGCGTAATCGATGACAAGCTTTTCAAGATCACTAAATAGTTCGCTTTCTTTATACCGTGGCAAAGCCAGCAATTGCTCGTCACTTAGGCCTGAACGGCGGGCGATCTGCGAGCCCATATCAATGCAGTACTCACAGTTGGTGAGGGTGGCAGCCTTGAGTTCAGCAAGGTTCTTCAGCCGAACGTCCACACGATTTTGCTTTGCAGTAGCCCATTCAAGCATCGCGTAACCTAAGAGCAGCCCAGGCGAATGCGCATAGAGTTCGAGCGGTTCCATCATGCGCTTGGGATTGCGCCCCGCGAGTTGCGCCAATCTCTGTCCCGTAAAACGATAGATGAGCCTTCCCAGCAGACAGGTATTGCGTGCTGTGACTCCGGTTATGCGCGCCATGGTGCGTCACTTTCTACAATGAGAAAAAATAAGATATTCATCTCTACCTCCTTGACATATTCGGTAAACTCATGTATATTAATTATAGTATAATATATCTAATATAAGGAATTGTCAAGAGGCATGCTTAAGCAGAAATCACCCAAGCGGAAATATAACTCCACCCACAGGCAGAAGCAAGCAAACAAAACGAAGATGCAGATTGCGGAGGCAGCCCGCAAACTGTTTTTTGAACGCGGCTACCGGGACACAACTATAGAAGCGATCGCTAATGATGTAAGCGTCTCCAAGGAGACGGTCTACGGCATTTTCAGGAACAAACAAAACATTCTGGCATTCTTGCTCGATGAGTCTTTGGGCGGCGACGATCTTCCTCTTCCTATAATTAAACGACCTGTGCCACAGGCTATCCTGCAGGACACGGATCAAAAACGACAGATCAACAGGTTCGCGCAGGAAGCGGGAGACATCTTATCCCAAGCGGCTTCCGTTTTTGCGATTATGCAAGAAGCGGCCAACACCGAGCCCGAGATAAGCAAGCGGGTTCAGCATCTGCACAAAGAGCGCCTTGTAAACATGACCTCAGTTGTCCATCACATAGCCGCTAACGGTACTTTACGGGATGACCTGGATCAGAAACGGGCAGGTGAGACGGTTTGGGCGTTGACCAGCCCGGAGTTGTTCAATCTCCTCACAATGGAGTTGGGCTGGTCGAGGGAAAGATATTCGGAATGGTTGTCAGAGCTGTTGATTAGAGTACTGTTGCCATAGCTGTCATTTAGAGCGTATCTTTGCCCCGGCTCCACCATCCAAGATCGCTACCAGGAATGGGTGAATGTGGGCGCGTTTCTGAAGTCATCCAAATCCCATGGTCTTTTCACGCCAATATCAATCTGATCATTAAAGGAGCTAATAAAAATGAATCGAACCAACCAATCAGAGACTTTACCTCCTATTCCAGGGCAACGCAGGAATGGCTTAGCTGGTATCTTCAGTCTTTTCCTGCTCCAGCGCCAACAGGCGCAAATGGACCCGCACAAGCCATTCGACCAGGCTTTTTGGAGGCCTATCCGGTACGCGCGGCTGCTCCTGGGATTGGGTTATATCATCTCCAGAAATGCCTTTTGATCGTGGGTCAGGGTTTAAGGGTGAAGTTTTAAGTTAAGTTCTCATTTGTCTCTACCATGGGCGATATTCCTTTCAAGACATGCCAGTACCACTCAGGATCATATGTCAAATCAAAGGATAGAATAAGCCGTCTGGATAATCCGGGATGGCTCATGAAATTGAAAAATCAGTCGAGCTTAATTTGTCAATGTATAATTTATTGAAGCATGATCATAAAACAACAGCCGTGCCAAGATTGACTTGAGCAGAGCCTACCGTATATCACAAGTTTGCCAACACCTTCCACCGGGTTTCTTACCCTTCGCCGAAAGATGCGGGATGCGGACACCTTGCTGCAAGGTAAATTGGAATGAGAATGGAGATAAGAAATGAAGCTTGTCACCCGGGACGTCGATCCTGATAGCATGCGGGATTTGCTGGAGCGAGTTCCTCGCGCATGCCTTTCGTTCGCCAGCGACCACGGGCCACAGGCTCAGCCGGTTGGGCTGCTATGGCATGAAGACCGCTACCTGGTCAGTATCCCTGGGGAAGCCGAACACCAGCCTTTCCCCGGTCAGGAGGTCGTCCTGCTCGTTGACGAAGGTATCTACTATTTCGACCTGCGGGTCATCTACATTCGGGGTCAGGTGAGAGCCATCGAGGCGCCTTCGGATGCACCGGCTGGCCGCAAGTGGTTCGAGGTGGTCCCTATCAAGACAGTCGCTTGGGATTATGGGACACTCCGAGAGGTAAGAGATGATCGCTGACGATCCCGTGGTTCTCGACATCCTGCGCTGGTCCATGGTAGCCCGCATCGCCACCCTTTCCCGCAGTGGGCGACCGAGCGTCAATCCTCTCTACTTTATCTACCTCAACGGCAAGATCTGGCTCGGTACACCCGCATGGACCCTGGCTGCGCGCAACGTCAAAGCAAATTCCCGGGTGAGCGTGCTATTCAATGTGGAGCAAGATCCAGGGGACTACCGCGTCCTGCGCATCAGCGGACAAGCCAGGGTACGGACGGATAGAGAGGCAACGCGTTCCTATAATCCTCGTGTCGCTCGCAAATATATTCTGACGCGCGGCGGGATCTACAACTGGCTGACTCACCCACGCCAGCTCTGGCTGCGCCGCTACTACACCGCCCAAAGTGCTCAAAAAGGTCTTGCCAGCGTGATTGAAGTCACGCCGGAGCAAATCGAGCTTATCACCGACAATTAGCCGGGCTATGCAGTCACTATAAGCACATAAAAGCTTCTTGCACAATCAGCGCAAGAATCGAAAATAGATACGACCTCTTTCTTTGTGGTTCAGGGCAGTCTTTCTTAAATGTTATGATTACCTATAGAATGAGATCTTTTGAAACCCTGCTGTCACTCGTCAATCTGCTGGCGTTCTTGGGCCTGGCAATTCCACGACTTCACGCGCTGCCCTGGATGGGCTTTGCCTCGCTCGTTGCACTGCTAATAGCCGTTACTCAAATTATAGTGGAGGGGCCGCGCTGGCAGATGATCCCAGCCTACATTTTGGCCATCATCTTCTTCTTAATTTGGCTATCAGGTATTGCCCTGCCGGCTGGCGTGCACGTTAACCGAATCGTCTCTATTCTTTGCGCCGGAGCAGGCATCCTTGTGCTTATAATTTCCATTGCCCTGCCGATTCTATTTCCCATATTCCACTTTCCGAAGCCAACCGGGCCATACGGTATTGGCACAGTGATATATCACTGGGTGGATACGAGCCGCCCGGAACTTTTCACCACCGACCCCAATGACCATCGTGAACTTATGGTGCAGGTTTGGTATCCTGCTAAGGATGAGCCGTCTGCGCCGCGCGCCCTATACATTCTAGATGCTGATGCCGTTACGCCTGCATTAGCACGCGTAACTCACTTCCCATGGTTTCTCTTTACCCACTTCAAATATGTGACCACAAATGCCGTTGCATCTGCTCCTATAGCAGATAACCAATCCAGTTACCCTGTGCTCATTTATCTTACCGGGCTAGATGGGTTCCGGACAGCGAGCACATTCCAGATTGAAGAGCTGGTTTCGCATGGTTATATTGTCGTCGGGCTCGACCAGCCGGGCGCGGTTGCTATGGTGCGCTTTCCTGACGGACGACAAATATCTGGGTGGCAAAAAGCTGCGATCGATCCATTGATCATGCAGAGTGTCGAGCCGCAGCCAAAAGCGCCGACGCTATATGGGAAAGCATTGTCAGAAGGCATCATTCCATATTTCGCGCAGGACGTGAGCTTCGCCCTCGAACAATTATCTGAGGTTAATATATCTGACCCCGATCATATCCTGACAGGGCACCTAGACCTCGGGCGTGTCGGTACCTTTGGCATTTCCCTGGGTGGGATGAACGCCGCCGAGGTGTGCCTGAAAGATCCCCGTTTGAAAGCATGCCTCATTATGGATGTCTGGATGCCTGCCGATGTCATCAAGTCCGGCTTACAACAACCAACGATGTTCATCATACGGGATGCCGATACGATGCGCCTCGAACGCGAGCGCTCCGGCGGCTGGACAGAAAAAGACATTGCTTTGACCCTGAATACAATGCGGGCGATGGCTACTACCTGCAGATCCCCAAAATGTTTCACATCAACTTTACCGACGCTCCCTATTGGTCACTCATCATGTCTCAGCTGGGACTGACCGGGCTGATCGGCGGTCAGCGGGGATTTGACATCGTCAATGCGTATTCACTTGCTTTTTTCGATAGATATCTCAAGAGTGAGACGTCGCCACTGCTGAATGGACCATCTAAACAATATCCAGAAGTGCTGTTTGAAACGCGATGACCTTGATCCTATGCGCTGCGGCATTTCTGGCGGTCCGAAGGAGTTTGACCTGGAAAGCCTGTATGGGGTGTGGTTCGTGCGCGGCCAGCTACTGCTAGATTTTACCGCCCTCGACACTATGTTTGCTCGGTCTTGTACGGCATCTGACCGAGTTGGAACGGGCATACCTTGTATGGGCATTGGGTCCCGATGTGCCATTGAAATGGGTGTGGGGCGACTACAATGATGACGGCCCCGCGTGGGATTTCGACACAGACGCCTCGATGGTTACCAAAACGATGGCAGCTTGGGAACGGGAAAAGCGAACTGCGGACGCCTTGATTAGCCAGTACGAGTCTCTCGACTTGAATGGGACTGGAAATGGAGACAGCGTTCGTTGGAATCTGCAGAAGCTGATTGGTGAGTATGCGCGACACAATGGCCATGCTTATCTGCTCAGGGAACGCTTTGACGGACAGACGGGTGAGTAGACAGAGGAGATCCGACGAAAAGGTGCGGCTAACACAGCGTACACTAAACAGGTGGGTACAGAACGGCTTTTTATGCATTTTTCTGGCTTCGAGTTTTTCATTCTCCCGAAGTGAATCTCGTCCCGCACACACGCCACTAACGCAAACCGTTGGCGGCTTCATCATACCTGTGTATTGCTAAATAAACAAAGAGCTATTTACATGAGCAGATATGAAACAGAAGTTGCGATTGAAATCCATCAGTACAAGGAGCCAGTAATGAATCTCACCATCCGTCCTCTTACATCTGATCAGTGGCCTGCACTCGAAGACCTCTTCGGCGAGCATGGGGCCGTCAACGGCTGCTGGTGCATGTATTGGCGAATCGGCAACGACTATCGCAAGAGGCCACGCGATGCTAACAAGGCGGCGTTTTGTGAATTGGTGAAGAGCGGTCCACCTCCAGGCTTGCTCGCCTTCGATGGCGATTTGGCTGTGGGTTGGTGCCAGATTACACCAGCCGACGCCTTGCCGTGGCTTGAGCATGCGTGGCGACTCAAGCGAGTAGACGATGTGCCGGTCTGGTCGCTCTCCTGCTTTTATATACGCAAGGGTTATCGTCAACGGGGTGTTACATCCGCACTGATCGCCGCGGCACTGGAAGTTGCAAAGAGCGCAGGAGCACCAGCGCTCGAAGCCTATCCTCTTGATGCGAACTTGACACCTAGCGAGTCGGGTACTGGCTATGTTTCAACCTTCGAACGCGCCGGATTCAAGATCATTGCCCGACACGTACCGCCTCGCCCGATAATGCGCTACGATTTCCAAAAAGTGGACTATGTGCCCCCATCGTCCTACTCCAACACTAAGAAGTCCTAATAGTCAGCAATGCGCGTTGTCAATTGTAAACGAGTAAATGGACGCACTAATTTGACGGTAATCCAAGTCATAAGCAGCCCGCCCAACCCCGGCGTGGTGTGTCCTGAAAAGACGTCGTCTGCTTGCTGGTGTAAGTCCAGTCCTGGTAAGGGTCAGGCCGCCAGGTAGCAGGCGACCGATGTGGCCGGGTGACTGGCTATGTCGAAGCGTTGTAACTCCCTGAGAAAGGGAAGCAAAACAGCAGCCCGTAACATAAAGTGAAACTTGCAGCACCGACATGTTAGCCCGTAAGGGGAGCGAGAGAGAGCCGAGCCTGTCACGCATGGCGAAGGCAATAGAAGCGGTAAAGACCCTGAAAAGCAGCCGCGAAGAACTCTCCGGTGTAGGGAGTGCAGGATGTTGTGAAAGCAGGCGATGGAACAGGAGAGGTCTCATCCGGTCGGGCAGCACAGAACTGCCGTAACAGAAGGTATAAGCCGTAAGGCGAAATCCTGAAGGATGCCGGAGGAGAAGTCGGAGGAGGCCATAGTACCGATAAGAGACAAGACAACAAAACTTGTCAGGAGGGAAGGGTCTCTACTTCAACCAAGTTCAGCGAGGAGGTAAGTGACGGTGCATGCCGAAAGGCCAACCACACCACAAGACCAATCACGAGAACTCCAGCGCAAACTATACCTGGCGGCCAAAAGGAATAGGAACCGTCGGTTCCATGCGCTCTATGACCGCATATTCCGGCCTGACATTCTGAGACAGGCTTGGGAAGAAGTCCGCCGAAACGGTGGCAGCGCTGGGAAAGATGGCGTGACCATCGAGGACGTGGAACGGGAGGGAGTGGAACGGTTTCTAAATCAGATTGATCAAGATTTGAAAGCGGGTAGGTACCGACCAAGACCGGTGCTGCGAGTCTACATCCCGAAAGCGGATGGCAGACAGAGGCCATTGGGTATCCCAACGGTGCGCGACCGGGTGGTACAGCAGGCTTGCAAGATGATGATTTTGCCTACCTTTGAAGCCAACTTCTGTGATAACTCGTATGGGTTTCGTCCAAAGCGCAACGCACAGCAAGCAGTGACCGAGGTCAAGAAGGCTCTGATAACAGGCTGGTGGGTGGTTGATGTCGATATTCAGAGTTACTTTGACACCATTGACCACGCAATGCTGATGTCACTGTGCAAACGGCGGATAAGCGACCGGCGAGTACTGAAACTCATCCGTCAGTGGCTCGAAGCGGGTGTGCTGGAAGATGGTGTGCGTAATGCCACCGAAATAGGTTCTCCACAGGGTGGCGTCGTCAGTCCCCTACTGGCAAACATCTACCTGCACGTGCTGGATATGTACTGGGCGGAGCGATACTCATCACTGGGGAAACTCATCCGGTACGCTGATGATTTCGTTATCATCTGCCGCACCCGACGAAATGCCGAAGCTGCCTTGCAGACAGTCAAGCAAATCATGGGCATCCTGAAACTGACACTCCACCCCACCAAAACCCGTGTTGTGGATATGGGACGAGATGGTTTTGACTTTCTAGGTTTCCACTTCCACAAGAAGAAATCGAAGAAGAGCGGAAAGATCTTACCCTATGCCTGGCCTGCACAAAAGGCTATGAAAGCAGTCCGTAGCAAAATCCACTTGATCACTGAAAGAATGCGGTTGAGTAACCCGCTCTCTGAAGTGATAAAATTCCTCAATCGAGTAATTCGGGGATGGCGGAACTACTTTCGCATTGGGAACTGTACTCTGAAATTCCAGCAACTTGACCGTTATGTGCGCTACCGGCTGGAACAATGGGTTCGGTCAAAACAGGGGTCTCGAGGGCATTGGAACGAACGTGCCTTTCGGGCTTTGATAACTCAACATGGGGTAGAATATTTCTACCTTCCCGGAATATGTGCAGTCAAGCCGTGAAAGCCGCAGGAAGAAGGTTGTCGGAGAGCCGGATGAGGGAAAACCTCATGTCCGGTTCGATGTGGCAGGGGATGAAAACCAGGATATGGTGAAAGCATTGAGGCACTCCCAAAAGAAATGGGGAGCAATAGGCTGCCTTTGCCTAAGTCCCAGGCGTCATCCCTTGACCCTACCACTGGACAGGTGGGATTCGTCGCCGTTTTCGAGTATTTTTCTGGCTTCGAATTT
>CAZXPK010000089.1:0-14817 GCA_964642565.1 uncultured Anaerolineaceae bacterium | reverse complement strand
CCAGGGCAGAGACCTTTAGTCCAGTCCGTCCTAATTCACGATATTGCATAGATTTGCCTCCCATTGAGTCGAAAAACCGATATATCGATCAATAATTTTCCTATTTGGTTTCCCGTATATTCCTTAAATGACCTAAATGCTCCTCGAAATGTTCAACGGGTCGATGTGCCATTTGTTCAACTGTCCGATACTTTTTTGGATATGGCATACCTTTGCACCAGGCCTCTTCGGTCAGTGTCACTAGTAAATCAACCAAAGCAGTGTGTGCCCTATTATATTTATCGGCAAGCGATGCCCGCGTTGCGTTTCTTGCCATCATTGGAATAACAACATGACCGTTTACCCAACTACGAAGGCCTGTAGGTACAAAAGCCAGAAAAGAACGAGGTCGTCCAGCGCGAGCTCTTTGGATTCCGTCAGGAATAATGTTGATCACTTGGACAATATGAACCATTTCTTGTTTGATTGTCCAACCTTCGCCAGGAAATCGACGATTCCAATCTTTCTCCGGTACTTCATCAAGCAAGTGGAGGAATTTGAGCTGTGTTTCTTCAAGTTCTTCTCGAATAGCTTCCAAACGGGTGGATCGCTTAGGTAACATGGGAAGAATTTCTATAGTTTCGTCGAATGGGATAAGAGCGAGTGGCCTTTGGCTACTATAATTCGCCGTACGCTCGTTTGAAACAACACCAAATTATTGAAAAAGATCCTCATCGTGTTCGATCCGTGCCGTAAGTTGCCGCGATTTACGACCAGTCCGTCGTGCCCAAGGGATTATTTTTCATATCCATAATATTTTTACAAGATAGCCTCTGAAAAATTGGTGATTGACGATGTATTACGGAGATTTTATTGTAGCATATACTTCCCGACCGGCAGAAGCTTCACCGCGACACGAGTATAATTACCCGCATGGACCTCTTCACCCACGCCCATGAACAACGTATGCGCACCGAAGCGCCCCTCGCCGCACGCATGCGCCCGCGCAGCCTGGAAGAGTTCGTCGGGCAGGAGGATATCCTCGGCCCAGGCAAGCTCCTGCGTAGAGCCATCGAAGCCGACCGCCTGTTCTCATCCATTATTCTGTGGGGTCCGCCCGGCTCAGGTAAGACCACCCTGGCCATGGTCATCGCCAACCTGACTAAATCACACTTTGACACGCTTTCAGCCGTATTGGCTGGCAAGGCAGAGCTTAAAGAAGTGCTCACGGCTGCCACAGAACGCCGCAAGCTTTATCAGAAGAAGACCATCCTGTTCGTGGATGAAGTTCACCGTTGGAATAAAGCCCAGCAGGATGCCCTTCTACCGCACGTCGAAAATGGCACCGTTACCTTTATTGGTGCCACCACTGAGAACCCTTACTTTGAGGTGATTGGTGCCCTCGTCTCACGCTCGCGCGTCTTTCAGCTCCGCCCACTAGCAGATCAGGATGTGCATCTGCTGCTGGAGCGCGCCATCCAGGACCCCGAACGCGGCTATGGCAGCCGGCAGATCAACGCTGACGAAGACGCCATCGAGCACATTATTCACGTGGCAGGTGGTGACGCCCGTAATGCTTTGAATGCGCTTGAGCTGGCGGTTGAATCCACCCCGCCTGATAAGCAAGGCGTCATCCATATCACCCTTGCCATCGCCCAAGATTCCATCCAACGCCGGGCAGTGCTGTATGACAAAGATGGTGATGCCCACTACGACACGATTTCTGCCTTCATCAAGTCGGTGCGTGGTTCTGACCCTGATGCCGCTCTGTATTGGCTGGCAAAGATGCTATATGCCGGTGAGGACCCGCGCTTCATCCTGCGTCGGCTAATCATCCTGTCGGGTGAGGATATCGGTCTGGGTGACCCGATGGGTCTGGTCGTCGTCAGCGCAGCTGCCCAGGCGTTCGACTATATTGGTTTGCCTGAAGGGGTCTACCCGATTGTGGAAGCCACCCTTTACCTGGCGACTGCCCCAAAGTCCAACACGGCTACATCTTACTTCAAAGCCTTCCAGCTGATCGAAGAGGAAGGCGTTGGGGATGTGCCCCAGCACCTGCAGGACAGTAACCGGGATGCGGTTGCCCTGGGTCATGGCAGTGGGTATAAATACCCGCATGAATCACCCGACCATTTCCTGCCTCAGCAATATCTGCCCCGATCCTTGTTGGGCACATATTTCTACTCCCCCTCCAGCCAGGGATATGAAGCCGAGGTCGCCAGTCGCCTGGAACGCTGGCGTACTGCACAGCGCAAGGCATTGGGGATCACCAAGACCGAGGAAATCCCCGAGTTGACTCAGGAATCCATCCTCGAGATCAAGCGTAAGCACAAACCCACCTAGAGGCCAACCTATGCCCATTTTTCTCCTTATCCGCCATGGTGAGACGGACTACAACAAGAAAATGCACCTCGCTGGGCGTCTGCCTAACGTGCATTTAACTCAAAAAGGTCGCCAGCAAGCCCAGTCACTGGCTGAAATGCTCGGAGCCGCACCCATCAAAGCCATCTACTCCAGCCCATTGGAACGCACCCTGGAAACAGCTGAGCCGCTAGCTAAAGCTCTAAATATAGAGATCATTCCCACGCCAGGCTTGTTGGAGACGGACTGTGGTGAATGGCAGGGTCAATCAGTTAAGAAGCTACGCCGTCAGAAAATCTGGCAATCCGTACAACAGCACCCTGCGTTGTTTCACTTCCCAGGTGGTGAGTCGATCGCAGAATGCCAGCACCGCATGGTACAGGTGATTGAATCCGTGCGCCGAAAATATTCCGAGCAAGACCTGCTGGCTTGCTTCAGCCACTCCGACCCCATCAAACAGGTGGTGGCTTACTATCTGGGCTTACCCTTGGATAACTTCCAACGTTTATCTATCGACGTTGCATCCATCACCGCATTGCAGATTACTGAAAGTGGCAGCCGGCTGATTATGCTGAATTACAACCCCTCTTTCACATGGGATGCTTTCCAGCCTGCAGGGCAAAATAAGCCACCCCGATCATTGAAACCTTGAATCACCTCCATGCTTCATGACGACTGAATTATTGGTATACTTCAATCATGACATCCATTGATATTGACCTCCACCCAGTGGACCACATCTCGATTGACGCACTTGGTCAACCAGGTAAACGCGTCTTTTACATCCAGGGCTGGCAAGGTGAACGCACCGTCACGCTGATCATTGAAAAACTTCAACTACAAACCCTGGCGGTGGGAATTGAGCAATTCCTGGCTGAGGTTCAGGAGAAGGTATCCACCCTACAGGAAGCCTCAGCGGAGTATGAAGAAGAACAGATGCATATTCATCCCCCGGTTGACCCACTTTTCAGGGTGGGTGAATTTGGATTGGGGTACGATGCCGAAAACGATCTAATGGTCTTGGTAGCACGCGAATTAATGCCAGAAGGAACTCCCGCTGATGAGGGTGGCGTTGTGCGATTTTGGTGTACGCGTGACCAGCTGCGTTCCTTGGCGCGCTGGGGAATCGAAGTTGCTTCGCGTGGCCGGCCCATCTGCCCCCAATGTGGTGAGCCAATGGATCCCGAAGGGCATTTCTGCCCCAAGAAGAATGGGCACAAGCATTAGTCGTTCCTCCTGCACTTTGCAGCCAATTTATTCTAATCATTCAAAGCCGGTTGAGCATAAGCTTACATGCCAGAGCTAGAGATACCCACTGTCGTAAACGTGCTTCAATATGGTGAGATCACAATAAAAGGCGAATTCATCTGGGGGTCCAATTATACCTTCCTGGCTGAAGTGAGCCAGGATGGAGATAAGATCATGAGTGTATATAAACCCAGCCGTGGAGAGCGCCCTTTATGGGATTTCCCTCCTGCCAGCCTGGCGCGCCGTGAAGCAGCTGCCTACCTGGTGAGCGAGGCCCTAGGATGGGAGCTCGTCCCACCCACGGTTTACCGCAAGAAAGCACCCATCGGTCCCGGCTCATTGCAGCTTTTCATTGAACATGATCCAGAGCTGCATTACTTCAACCTGAGCGAAACTGACCGCCAGCGCTTGCGTCCGGTAGTCTTATTCGATCTGTTGATCAATAACGCTGATCGCAAAGGCAGCCACCTCCTCTTCGATAACAACCATCACCTGTGGCTGATCGACCATGGCATTTGCTTCCATGCTGAGGATAAACTGCGCACCGTGATATGGGATTTCGCTGGCGAACCCATCCCTGAGACGCTATCTGATGATTTGCGCAACTTTCATCAGAAGCTGGAGCCAACCACAACCCTGTTCAAGGAGTTGCAGGCTTTGCTCAGTCAGGGAGAAATCAAGGCGTTGGCTGCACGTGCGAAACACCTGATCTCTATGCGACAATTCCCCCAGCCAGATACTGACCAGCGCTCCTTCCCATGGCCTCCTCTCTAAGGATATGACAAATAAACGCATCGCCCTGCTTGGTTTTGGCAACGTCGGACAGGCGTTTGTACGCTTGTTAGGACGCAAAAAAGACCTTCTACTGAAAGATTATGGGCTCAGTTTTACCCTCACCGGTATTGCCACCGCACGCCATGGCATGGCGATCAATCCAAGTGGAATCGACCTCGATCGTGCCTTACAGCTCATTTCTTCAAGTAGCAAGCTTGAGCCACTTTCAAGTCGTCCGCCAATAGAGGATCCCTTCGAGTTCATTCGCACCTGTGCAGCTGATGTGCTCTTCGAGAATACCCCGGTCAACTATACCGATGGTCAACCTGCTGTTAACTACCTGCACACTGCCCTGGAAGCGGGTATGCATGCCATTACTGCCAATAAAGGTCCTGTGGTGCATGCTTACCGGGAGCTTACAGAGTTGGCAGAGAAACATGGGTGTAAGTTTTATTTCGAGTCAGCCGTCATGGATGGTGCGCCCATCTTCTCCCTGTTCCGCCAGAGCTTGCCGGCCATCAACCTGCGTGGCTTTCGCGGCATCCTGAACTCCACTACCAACCTGATCCTTACCCGCATGGAAGAAGGCGATAGCTTCGAAAAAGCACTCGCCTATGCGCAATCAATGGGCATCGCTGAGACTGATCCATCCGGCGATATCGATGGCTGGGATGCGGCGGTAAAGGTCGCCGCACTGGTGACGGTACTGATGGGCATCCCTCTCAAGCCCGCTGAGGTCGATCGAACTGGCATCCGTAACCTGAGCTCAGAGGATATCCTCCTGGCACACAAGCAGAAAACGCGTTGGAAGCTGGTCTGCACCGCCCGGCAGGAAGGGAAGAAGGTCATTGGTCGGGTTGCACCCGAGCTGGTTGGATCTGATTCTCCCTTGTATGGTGTGAATGGCACCTCCAGTATGGTCGCATTTGAGACCGATGTGCTGCCTCAGCTCTCGATCATCGAGGGCAACCCTGGACCTGAAACCACTGCATACGGATTACTGGCGGACTTTATTAATACCACCCGGTAGAATATAACGACTGCCAACCCCAAAAATTAAGGAGGAAATATGTTTTACGGCATCTATACCCCCAATTTCGGCGCTGAGACTACCCCTCGCCTGCTGGCAGAGCTGGCAGCTGAAGCTGAAGAGGCTGGCTGGGATGGCTTCTTTTTATGGGATCACATGGTCTATAGCCGGAACCAAAAACTTCCCCTCTATGATCCATGGGTGACCCTGGCAGGCATTGCCATGCGTACCGAGCGCTTGCGCTTCGGCACTACGGTCACACCAATCGCCCGTCGCCGCCCGTGGAAGCTGGCACGCGAGACGGTGACGCTGGACCACCTCTCCGCTGGCAGACTGATCCTCAGTGTGGGGGTGGGCGACCCTGATGAAGCAGACTACGGTACCTTCGGTGAGCCCACCGACCGCAAGATACGCGCCGCCATGCTGGATGAAGGCTTGGAAATCCTGAACGGTCTGTGGAGTGGCAAACCCTTTGGGTTTCAAGGCACACATTACCGGGTGAAGAAATGCACCTTCCTCCCCACTCCAATACAAGTGCCACGCATCCCCATTTGGGTGGGCGGGTTTTGGCCTCACAAGCGTCCCTTCAGGCGGGCTGCCCGCTGGGATGGAGCCTTCCCACTCAACTCAGGTGGTCCATTTACCCCACCCCCGGATACATTACGGGAGATCCGTTCATACATCGAGCAGCACCGGCAAAGCCAGGCACCCTTTGACCTGGTTATTATGGGTACCACACCCGGCAATGACCCGAAGGCTGCCCGTAAAAAATTGGCTGGATATGAAGGGACTAGCCTGACCTGGTGGCTGGAATCTCTGTTTCGTTGGCGAAATTCAATTGAGGACATGCGCCAGCGTATCCGTCAAGGACCACCCAAGGTTGATAGGTAGGGAAGCCTGACTTAGTGGCTTCGGAGAAAGTTATATGTCGATCGGACGTTTCTATGCCGGTATAGCTGGATTGATCTGGACTCCCAGGACCGAACAATATTTACTGCTGCGCCGCTCCGAGCAGAAGGATTATGCTCGTGGAGCCTGGGAATGCGTCACCGGGCGGGTTGACCAGGGGGAGGGTTTCGAAGATGCCTTGCGCCGTGAGGTGCGCGAAGAGCTGGGGGTTGAAGTGCAGATTGAGCACATCTTAGGTACCACCCACTTCTATCGGGGTACTCCTACCCCCGAAAACGAGCTGGTTGGCGTGGTCTATCTATGCATACTGGCTGACCCCGCTTCCGCACACATTGGCCCAGAACATTCTGAATATCGTTGGCTCACCGCTGCTCAGGCAATCGACCTTTTATCAGCTACTGATCAAAGCACACGATGGGCTTTACGTGTGGTCCAGCGGGCGGAGCTCATCCGGCCAATGCTCCCCGTTAATCTGGTCGAGTTTCAAAGTAAAACTGGCTTTGAGCTTGGTTAAATCGCCCCTGTAGTCAAGCCACTCATATTTATCTTTGAAACGGTAAAATGGATACAACTACCTTACGCCTGGCTGAAGAATCTGATCTGGGCCGCCTGTGCGACTTGTATTATGAGTTCCATGAGTTCCACGCCCATTACCTGCCTGATTACCTGGGCACAATGGAGGAAGCTTCCACGAAAGAACGGAAGGTATTGAGTAATAAAATCAATGAAATTATCCGGGTAAATGACTCTGCCATCCTGGTGGCAGATTGTTCAGGTCAAGTCATAGGTTTTGCGGAAGTTTATCTGAGACGCCCTGACCCGACCAATCAGGCGGTTGTACCCAGGCAATATGCCCACCTGCAAAGCTTATCGGTCATTGAGAATTTCAGGCGGCAGGGAATCGGAAAACAGCTACTTAAAGCTACGGAAGCCTGGGCTTACGATCGTGGAGCAGTCGAATTGCGCCTGGATATATGGGAATTCTCAGCTGGACCGTTGGCGTTTTACGAAAAGTCGGGGTACCACACTTTCCGTCGCACGTTGGTGAAAAATCTGTAACCCATCGTCATAGTTGGCTAGAGTACAAGGAGATTTTCCTCCTGAAAAATAAAGGCTCTAAAGCCTCATTTTCTGTTACCTCCAAATGCATTGCCTTGATGGTTCCTTCCAATAAATTGACCATCCTGAGACGTTCCACCCTGGCATCATTGAGCGGGTTATATGCAATTGGCTTTCCGACGATAACTAATCCGGCTTCGTGGATGACAATAGGGTAAAATGGCAGGCGCGCCCCCATCTCCCGATAATACAGCTCACCCAGACGCAAAAAGCCTCGCTTGAACGGACGAATCCCAGTCAAAGGATCGGGCTCGGCTTTAGGATCCTCGGGCACAATCAACAAAAATTTCCCTTGCTTAAGGATGGCAAGGCTGGTTTGAAATGTCACTTCCTGCTCCCGATGGGTATCAGGGACAGGGATGCAACCAATCGATAATAAAAGCGGGGTTGAGATTTTACGTATACCTTTGGCAATCGCCTCACTTAACGGTGGCTTGAGGTTTAATATCTTCTCGACGAAATCTTTTCGTACATTTTCGGGTCCTTCAACCTTATCCACGGTTGCCCCCAGAATCCAAGGGTAAAGGCGCATTGGCAGGGAGGAGCATATTCCCACCGGTCCGATCGAACCCATATGATTGGCGACAATAACGGCTGGTCCAGCTTGAAGATTCTCCTCCCCAACCAATTCTCCATCCCACATGAAGATTTCCAGGATGCTTATAATAAGATGATAAGCCATATCATTCAACATGGATGTACCTACCCAGGATCTTCCCGAACATCGGGGAAGTCATAAAACAAAGGTTTCGATGATACAAGGATCGAGAGTACGTTGATAAAATATTTTAGGTCCGAGGAAAATGAGCCTTTGAACCTTCTTCCGGAGGTCTCTACGACCAGATATTTATCCACGCTTATTTTCCCAACCCTACGGAGTTTCGTGGTCAACCAAAAATCCACACTTAGGTTGACATGCGGATCTATTCCACCCATCCGAGTCAATCCTTCCCGCTTGATGGCCATATTATTGCCGGGTAAGGCATTCATGGGATAAAGGATCAACCTGATCAGCCTATCCAGGATGGGATTAAGATCATAAAAACATAACTTTCCCCCAACAGCAATAATATCCGGTGAAGTCGAAAAATCGTCCAGAATTTTTGCTGCCCAATCCGCCGGAACACGACAATCAGCATCTGTAAATGCAATGACCTCAGCCTGTGAGACTTCAATCCCCTTCCGGATGGCATGCACATAGCCTTTTTTTAGCTCTTTTTCCACCCTCACACCTTTTTCCATCGCAATCTTCGCAGTTAAATCCGTTGAATTGTTGTCGATAACGATAATTTCGTATTTATCTTTATCAAGCGTCTGATTAAGGAGAGAATCGAGGCAGCCTGCAATTAGATTCTGTTCATTATATGCAGGCACAATGACCGATATCACTTTTTGCATCTTTCCCCTCCATATGTCTAACACTGTTATGGATAAATAGTTATTACCTCTCCAAAATAAACTGATTATATCCGGAGTATAATTCTCCAATAATGATATCTGTCATTTGAATTTTATCGGAGGTATCCATGGGTATTCCCAATTTGGAGCATGTTTTCCTCCCAACGAACGGCATCCGCTTGCATGTGGTGCAAAGCGGCTCCCGTTATGGCTCCCTGGTAATTTTATTGCACGGTTTCCCTGAATATTGGTACGGTTGGAGACGGCAATTTCAACCTCTGGCTGAGGCGGGTTTACGCGTCTGGGCGCCCGACCAGCGTGGCTATAACCTGAGTGATAAACCCAAAAGTATCGCAGCCTACCGCCTTGATGAGCTTGCCAATGATGTAGTCGGCTTGATCGATACCGCGGGCGTTGATAAATGCTACCTTGCAGGTCATGACTGGGGTGCGGCCGTCGCCTGGTGGGTGGCCTTGCGCTACCCCGAGCGCCTGCACAAGCTTGCCATTCTCAATGTCCCTCACCCGGCTGTAATGAAGCAGATGCTATATAGTAACCTGGCTCAGCTCCGCCGCAGCTGGTACATGTTCTTCTTTCAAATCCCATCCCTGGCGGAAGCCATCCTGCGTAATGACGATTGGGAATTGATGGTGAGGATGCTGCTTAGCGGTAGCAAACCAGGATCATTCACCAAAGAAGATATCGAGCATTATCGCCAGGCATGGTGGCGTAAGGACGCTATTACCAGCATGCTCAACTGGTATCGAGCTGCTGTTCAGATGCCTCCTGATATGAGCGGTGACCTGCGCATCAGGGTGCCGACGCTGATGCTTTGGGGTGCTCAGGATCTAGCCTTAGGTCGTGAGATGGCTCAACCCAGCCTGGATTTGTGCGATGAGGGGAAACTTGCGTTCTTCGAAAGCGCAAGCCATTGGGTGCAGCTTGATGAATCAGAAGCTGTGAATAAACATCTGGTGGATTTCTTTACCGCTACGCAATAAATGCATGAATGCTGTTACTCCTGATCCTGCCCAAACCTATCTCCAGCTTCGCAGTCGCATCTTGAGCCTCACCCCTGCCAAGATAGGCCTCACTCCCTCATCCAAAATCCCACATGTATGGGGGGTATTGATGGAGACTGGTTACACAGTGGGAACTTCAACCCTGGTCTCACTGGCAGATGGCACCGCCAGCCTTTATTACAGTACCGGGGGTGGTATGCTTGGCAGTGGTGAATATACCCCGGTTGCCGAAGCCTCCAAAGCATTGGTCGCCCAAGCGGAAAATCATCTACAACATATGTCATCCGTCGGTGAATTGCCTCTGCCTGGGGTGGGTCAGGTCAGGTTCACCCTATTGACCTATTCAGGAATATTTTCTGCGGAAGCGCCTGAAAAAACAATCGCTTCAGGTAATCACTTTCTCTCCCCGCTCTTCGTGCTTGCCCATGAAACCATAACCCAGCTGCGTTTACTGGTAGAAAAGAAACGTAAATAGCTATGTCAACTCCAGAATTCGATGTAGTTACCGGTGCGTTTGGCTATTCTGGTAAATATATCACCCAGCGGTTACTGGAGCAGGGTCATACCGTCCACACTTTGACCAATTCCATAAACCGCCCCAACCCTTTTAACAGCCTGGTGCAGGCTTACCCATATAACTTTGAGAATTTCGACAAACTGACCGATTCGCTGCGTGGGTCAGATGTGCTTTACAACACCTATTGGGTGCGCTTCGATTACGCTGATTTCTCCCATACAGCTGCTGTCGAGAATAGCCTCAAGCTATTTGAAGCCGCCAAACAAGCTGGCGTCAGGCGCATCGTCCACATCAGCATCACCAACCCCTCTGAAACTTCATCCCTGCCCTATTTCAGCGGCAAAGCCCGCCTGGAGCGTGGCTTGATTGAGTCGGGTTTGTCTTACGCCATCCTACGCCCAGCCGTCCTGTTCGGAAAGGAAGATATACTGATCAATAACATCGCCTGGACATTGCGGCACCTGCCTGTTTTTGGCGTTTTCGGGGATGGCAGCTATTGGATTCAACCCATCTATGTGGACGACCTGGCCAGGTTGGCAGTCGAGCAGGGGCAGGATTCGACCAACCGGATCATCAATGCGATTGGACCGGAGACTTTCACTTACCGTGAATTGGTGCATACAATTGGCACGATCATCGGTAAAAAAAGACCGATCATCTCGGTCTCACCATCCCTTGGTTATTGGACAGGCTGGATCCTTGGCAAGCTGATGGGAGATATCTTGATCACCCGTGATGAGATTGCCGGTTTGATGCAAGAACGTTTGTATACGTATTCACCTGCCGCTGGTACAACCTGCCTGACGGATTGGGCCAAGGAGCATGCCTCCACACTGGGATTGCATTACGCTAGTGAGCTGAGACGTCGTCTTCATCGAGAAGGTGCATATGAGAACCCTTAGCCCACGAGGACAATGCTGAGAGTAAAATGTAAAATGACTCGCAAAGTGAACGATACGAAGGTAATGAACCAAGCTAATACCATGCACATCGACGTCAGTCCCGCCACCGTCTCGGAGCGCCCGATCCTGCGCCATCTGATGGAGTTGTACCAATATGATTTCAGTGAGTTCGACAGGGCTGACATTGGACCTTTGGGTTTATATGATTACCCTTACCTGGATCATTATTGGGTCGAGCCTGAGCGTGCCCCTTTTCTGGTGCGTGTGGATGGTAACTTAGCTGGTTTTGTGCTCGTGGCGCGTTTCAATTACCTGACCGGGATAAAAGATACCTGGGTGATGGCAGAATTTTTTATCATGCGGAAGTATCGCCATCAGGGTGTGGGAGAGCATGTCGCCCGATACATCTTCGACCACTTCCCTGGTGCATGGCAGGTGGGGCAGATTACTGAAAACCCTGCCGCGATCGCCTTTTGGCGTAAAGTCATCACTCGCTACACCCACGATAACTTCCAGGAGCATATCCTGAATAATGATAACTGGCGTGGTCCAATCCAAGCTTTCATTGCCCACTCGTCTTAAGCATCGGTTGAGTATAGCCAATAAGATATTCCTGACCAACCCAAGTACATTCACTCCTTCCCCAGACAAAATTGATATGATTATGCCAAAACCACTGATCGGACTTACCACCACCCGCATGCCTAATCCATCCGGGCGTCCCGCGTTTGGCATCAATGCACCCTACGTCAAATCCGTTGCGAACGCCGGTGGCTTACCCATCCTTATTCCATTGGAACTTTCGAATGATGATCTGGATGTACTCCTTCCCCGATTGGATGGCGTCCTCTTCACCGGCGGTTATGATATCGACCCCCGGCAATACGGCAACCAACCTCATCCCAAAGTTGAGGGGGTCGATGCGGATCGTGACCGAGTGGAGATGCATCTGGTGCATATGGTGATCCAATCAGGCAAGCCTTTCTTTGGGATTTGTCGCGGATGCCAGGTGATTAACGTCGCCCTGGGTGGCAGCTTGTACGAAGATCTTCCCGAGCAATTCCCTGGTGAGGTGCATCATGATAATCATGATCATCCGCGGAATTTTCTGGCTCACGGTGTAGACATACCATCGGATAGCAGTCTCGCACAGATACTAGCCAGCCGCCATGTTCGGGTCAACAGCCTGCACCATCAAGGCGTGCGCAAACTTGCTCCCCAGTTGCAGGCAACTGCAATCGCCCCAGATAGTCTTATCGAAGCCTTCGAACTCCCGGGGCACCCTTTTGGTTTGGCAGTTCAATGGCACCCAGAAGAGCTTCAAGAGCACGAAGGTATGCGTAAACTCTTTCAGATATTTGTTCAATCATGTCCGGTGGTCAATTCTGTGATAACGGAAAAGGATTAAGTATGGATCAAAAATTTCGATTTCGAGCTGTGATCGAGGATGCTGGAAACGGTGGCGCATTTGTCATCATTCCATTCGATGTAGAAAAGGCGTTTGGGAAGAAGCGCGTCAAAATCAAAGCGACCATCGATGGCGAGCCATATCGGGGTACCCTTGTCCGGATGGGTAGTCCAAACCACATGCTGCTGGTGCTCAAGGAAATCCGCGAAAAGATTGGTAAAAGCTTTGGTGATGAAGTTGCCATCGAATTGGAAGAGGACCTTGACCCGCGGCAGGTGGAGCTGCCACCTGACCTCCAGCAAACCCTGGAAGCTAATCCAGAAGCATATGAATATTTCATCCAGCTTTCTTACACCCATCAGAGAGAATATGTGCTCTGGGTAACTGAAGCCAAACGCGACCAAACCCGCATGGATCGGGTTCAACGGACAATCGAGTTGCTCACTCAAGGTAAGAGTGAGCATTAAACACTTACGACCCATTGGAATCTTTGATTCCGGCATTGGTGGGTTGACCGTGTTACGTGCCGTCCACCAGCTGCTGCCAGACGAACCACTGCTCTATCTGGCCGATCAAGCCCACGTCCCCTACGGCCCCCGTCGTCTTGAGGAAGTGCGCCATTTCTCAGAAGTGATTACCCGATATCTGCTCGATCGGGGAGCCGGGTTGATTGTGGTAGCCTGTAACACTGCTTCTGCAGCCGCTCTTAAATATCTTCGATCGACCTTTCCAGATGTGCCTTTCGTGGGCATGGAGCCGGCGGTAAAGCCGGCAGCCGAGCATACGCACAGTGGTGTGGTTGGTGTGTTGGCAACTCCAGCCACCTTCCAGGGTGAGCTATATGCCTCCGTGGTTGAGCGCTTTGGTCAGGGAGTGAAGCTCCTCCAGCACACTTGCCCGGGTCTTGTGGCGCAGATCGAAAGCGGCGCTTTGGAATCAAGCGAGACGCGTCGCATCCTGGAAGAAGCCCTCCGACCTATGCTGGAGCAGGGAATTGATACCGTCGTACTGGGTTGCACTCACTATCCCTTCGTCATCCCACTCATCCAGCACATCACCGGCCAGGCTGTGCGCGTCATCGATCCCGCCCCGGCCGTTGCCCGCCAGGTTCAGCGCTTGCTGGTTGCCAGTAATTTACTTGAGCAGGACTCGGTGATGCCGGTGGATATGCTGCAAAAACCGCAGCCTTTGCTTCAAATTATCACCACGGGTGATCCAATTCGGCTTGAGAGCATGCTGCCAGGTTTGCTGGGAGATAAAGCTCCGGTTGTGTCGCTCACCTGGAAAGGTGGCAAGCTAGATTCATCGTGACCCCACCGGATCACACTACCCGCTCTTTATATCTAGCCGGGTCTATGCTTTATTCATTGACGGTTTAGTGTTGATCAGCGATCATGACCCCCATCGCCTGCGGAGTCACGGTTATCCCCTTGAAATTCTCAAAACTCAGGTCCCTAAATTCGAATCCAAGTTGCGCACGTGTGCGGGCGAACAGCACTGTATAACTATCCAGGATGCGGGCTTCCCAATCCAGCTCCAATTGCAGAGTAGCACTATGGATGCTTTCACTATCGGGTCCCTCGATCTCGAGAAAATCACCGGTTGGCATTTCGTCCAGCGCCACTTCCACATTCCCCAGCCGGTAAGTGGTGCGATACTTTTCATACATCAGATACACCTGGTAGCCAAGTGCTTCGAACAACGCCAATGCGGTGTCAAAATCCGATACTGTAAATTCGAGCTCCTGGCGCAGGCGCGCCCCACCTTCTTCGCTACCCGCTCCTTTATATGTGACGCGTGCTCTGGTATCTTGCCGTAAGCGCAGCAACCTGCCGGTCGATAATAAAGCCAGGTCGGCGGTATCCAGACGGAGGTTGACCTCATGCACCCTGGGCGCGCTCACCTGGCCCAAGGAGTTCAATTTCGCTTCCATTTCTTTGCGTCTGGACAGATAAAACTTGACTTCCAGCTCCTGATCTGAGCTAATCATGCACCCTCATCCGCATCGCTTTGTTTATACCACGCTGAGCATGGTCTCCTTTTGTTCCACCCGGTCACCGGCTTTCACCCGCACGCGGATCACTTTACCATCTCGGGGTGAACGCAGCTCATTTTGCATTTTCATTGACTCCAAGACCACCAATACATCG
>CAZXPK010000088.1:0-14864 GCA_964642565.1 uncultured Anaerolineaceae bacterium | reverse complement strand
AATTATCCACCAGTTTTTATAAACCCCTTGTGGATTAGAACATTTGTGCTATAATAGGTGTGTATCTACTCACAGGGTATGCGTCTTATCCGAATATCTGGTATCACAGGCGTAAAAGAGCCAATAATGGCCAGATATAGGCCCGCCATATATGGCTAGGAATGCACAAATCTTGTGGTTTTGGCAACATTTGCCGGTTATTCGAGCACTCGGTGAGTAGATACTGTCAAGTATATATTAATAAAACAGCCTCTCCATGTCAATATATGAGAAGTCGGTTCATGATAGATACGAAATTACTTAATCTTTGTGTGATTGTAATAGTCGATATAGTGAGCGTCTCGCCAGGATATCTGTGCTCACCATACCCCACACTTTTTTCCCTTCCGTGATAGGCATGGCAGAAATTTCGTAATACTCAAGCTTGCGGACCAAATCCAGGATCGGATCATCAGGTTTGGCAGATATGACCTGCCGGGTCATGGCTTGTTCGAGGGTTGTTTTTTCAATTGGTCCGCGAGAAGCTGCTTTTGTAATATCCCAATTTGAAACCACACCGACTATCTCATCCCGAGAATTGATCACTGCCAGGATGGGGCAACCTGTCTCGACAAATAATCGGGCAGCTTCTTGTAGCGTGCTCGTAGCCTGAATCGTGATAATTGACTCCATGATATCCGATGCTTTACGGTCCTTCTCGCGTGAGGTGATCCGGCGAATACTAATGCTTTCAGCTGCCTCACAAGGCAGCATATCTGGATCAGTGATCAATATATCGACTAGCTCGTGCATATTTCGTTTTATAACATCATCACGCGCTTTTTCAGCAGCTTTAAGGCGCTTTTCTGCTAATAGCTCGAACTCATGTGAGTGTTGATCCAGCCACTTATTGACACCCTCGAAATCGCTTAATGTGTTTTCAGGGATTCTTAAGTGATCTGGTGTTTTTATCAATTGTTCCTGCGCAGCAAATATAACCCCACCTGAGTTAACCAGATAATCCGTCACAATCAGTATCCCTCTCTGGCGATAGACTTCTCGTTCCATGCGAGAGCGGGCATATTTTCGTTCTGGATCTGGAGAATAAGTATTCGCTCCCTCGATGATTAATCCCCAAGAACCCATTTGGGTGGTGGTCATTGAAGGATGAGTTGCATTTATTATATCCAGATAATTGGCGATCGGTGCTGCAGGAATGAAACAAAAGGCTGACTCACGTAATAAATCTTCTGGATAATTAGAATATTTAGTGGATTTATTTCCCATTGGAAGATTTACTAATTTATTCTGGAAGTAGAGTTTCGTCACAACGCCTTTACTTAACCAGTCATTGAACAAGGTTTCAATGGGGAGACCAGCAGGATCGAATAGGTATCCTGAGATGTCGCTTATACCAACAATAAGTGCTTCAGGTAAGCGTTGATTAAGTGCTCTGGCTGCATTCGCACCAACTGCTCCAAAACCTTGGATCAATATCGTGATCTCACCTTTCTCTGGGAGTAAAGTGCCGGAGAATTGCGAGAGTACATGCAGGCGAGGTATTTCCTTCAATAATGATTCAAGGGCAATAGCCAGACCTCCACCGGCAGCACCAAGCTGATCGATGCGATTCCCACCCATTTCAATTGGTTTTGATAACGCATTATCCAATCCGTTCATGACTGCGATGATCTTCATATCGGCATCGTTCGTACCGACATCCGGTCCGGGTAAATAAATATCTCTATAACGAAAAAGTAATCGTGCAAAACGCTTGACAATTTCCTGATGAACTTCCGGGGGTAGATTGGGGTCAGCAATGATGCCTGCTTTTCCCCCTCCAAAGGGTAAGTTGGCAGCCGCATTTTTTAATGTCATTCCTCTGGCAAGATTGTGGATTGTACTGGGGGTTAGGTCAGGCAACATTCGGATTCCACCCATGGATGGGCGTCCCATAGCCAGGTTGTCCACCACGAGATAACCACCCACTTCCAGGTTGGAATTTTCGTCCCACATACAGGACAATACCTTTGGTCCCAGGCTGTCTACTTCAATCCCAAGCCTTCCCAAGCGGTCAACATCCAAGGGACCAAACTCCATGAAACACATACCCTCCTCATGTACGAGGCGGTTTTTCCATGTTTGTTCAGGAATTTGTGTCCGGAGAAAAGCCTCCATCTGTTTTGGAATCATATTTCTCCCTATTTGTGCAAATTTTGTGCGGCAATAAATGATAAACCGTTTTTGGTAAGCGCATATGCTGTGTGATTTGCAGCGTCAAACTTATCCATAAAATTCGTCTGCAGATTCTCCCAATCGCCAGATTCGATCACCTCACTTTTATCACGAAAATAATCAAGAATGTCTGATGGATGTGAGCGGGTCTGATCAATTTCGGGATCTCCACCTTCATGTTTGGCTGAAATATTCGCCACGTGATCAGCAAGCTGGATTAATTCATCCCGCCGATCATAAGGCTGGCGCACAATACTCTTCCAGGTTTCAGTGATGTGATGTTCAAACCTGACGACATCTTCGAAACCAAATTGCTTTCGAAATTGTGCAGTGATTTCGAGTGTCTCATTATTTACCGAATTACTCCAATTGAAACCAATTAATGGTGAGGTTCCATCATCGCGTGAGAAAAGTTTGGCTCCGATCAAAGTCCATAAACCTGCGTATGGGTTATCGTTCCCCATGAAAACCGAGATTTTAAATTCTATATTTACTCCAATGCGGTATAAGAAATACCCCAATAAGACTGTTCCTGGATTGATGTTCAATACCTGGCGAACGCCATAGTTCGTATAGTAATATAGATATTCATCCAGCCATTTCAATGGATAATGATTGGGTTGTCCTACACCACCAAAATAACCCGTGATTGTTGCAGGTCCACCCAGATGGATATTTGAGCCATCGGTACCCTTGGTGTCAAGCGTTTCTACGTAGGATGCGCCAATGATATTCATGGCGGCTGCAATTGCGGGTAGGTCACCATCCAATTCTTGTTCTTTCATTTTACGGACTTTGATAAACCTTCCGGGCATCAGGAGCTGTTTATCAATGGCTTTCTGTGCAATAGCTTTTATCCAAGGAAAGTACTGGAAGGCACTTACCTCAAGTGTTACGGCGAAATCATCTTTAAAATCTGTGGTTTTAGCCTTTTCTCCCAATACTTTCTTACGATAATCAGCTACACTGATAAACGCTGATTTGTCGCGTTGTTTCTCCAACCATTTGAGATCGTCAAGATAATCTGGCTTAACTAATTCGACTTTCTTTAGCAGATTACCGAGCTTGCCGGCTTCCTCTGCCTTTCGATTAATTTCTTCCGGTGTCCCATATTTATCGACGACCTTTAGAAAATCATTGATAACGGTCATCTCTGGATCCAATAAAATTGAATTCAGAGCATCGAGGCGTGAAGCATCTATACTTAGCATTTGCCGAATTTTCTCATCCATTTTGGAATCTCTCCTGGTCAGCGGGCTTTATGTTAGAAACTGTGTTCATTACTATCACATAATTAAGTCAACTCTACTCACCAAATTTACACTAGTCGACTGTTAAAGTTTTACTCAGATTCCGTGGATAGTCTGGATCGAATCCACGCGAAACGCTAAGGCGGTACGCAAGTAACTGCAACGGGATAATTGATAGGATGGGGTTATATATCGCACCAGAGCGAGGAACGGAGATGAAATCGCTGGCATTGGATTGCAAACGGCTATCTTTTTCGCCAATTACGATTGTTCGAGCCCCTCGACAGGCGACCTCATTTATTCCACTGACAATCAATGAAACGTCTTCAGGGCCAGCGATGAATATGATTGGATAGCCATTCCTGACAGCAGCCAGTGGTCCATGCTTGAATTCAGTTGATAATAAGCCTTCAGAGTGAATATCTGTGACTTCTTTTAGCTTTAGTGCTCCTTCAAGTGCAATCGGATAAGTGGATCCATACCCCAAGCAATACATATCTTTCCACGAATCAAACAAATTTTCCAGGCGCAACATCTGCTCATCGGAAGATGAGATGGTTTGCTCTATTAACCCGGGCAATTTATTCAAATCAGATGTTGGAAGGTTACCCATTTTTAGAGTAAGGTAAAGAAATGAAATAACCTGGTTGAGATACGTTTTTGTAGCCGGCACACTTATTTCATAACCACAGGTTATAGGAAGATATAGATCAGTGGTTTTGGTGAGAGTCGAACCGATAACATTCACCAGTCCGAATATTTGTGCACCTTTATTTTTAGCCACTGATAAGGCATTAAGCACATCTTTTGTCTCACCACTTTGGCTGACAAAAATCCCCACATCATCATTGTTTAGTGTTGGCCCATATTGGGAAATAAATTGAGGCGCTAGAATGGGGATGGCTGGCCTCCCAGCCAAGTTCGCCATATAGAATGATCCCAAAATACACGCATGATAACTCGTCCCACACCCAATCAGGTATATGTTACGTGCTTTCGACATTCGATCGACCATGGGTAATACGGATGCAGATTTATCCAACAAATGGATCAGCTCTTGAGAGACACGTGACTGTTCGTGTATCTCTTTGAGCATGAAATGAGCGAAACCACCTTTCTGGGCGACTTCCATACTTTCGGTAATTAATTCAAAATCTCGCTCGATAAGCGATCCATCTTGTACACTGCGCAACTCAATTTTGTCATGTTGCAGGATGACAATTTCGCCATCTTGGATATATAAAACCTGTCGCGTAATCGGTAAGATGGATGGTAAATCCGATGATACACAGGTGGCATTTTGAGTCATTCCTGCCACTAAACCTGAGCCTTTTTTAAAGGCATATAACTTTTCTTCCCCAACCATGCCAATAACAAACGAATAATCACCCATTAAGTCATTATAAGCATTTCGGATGGCATCGATGATATCGAAGCCTTTATTTATATAGCGTTCCACAGCATGTACACATGTCTCACCATCATTTTCGGAACGAACGATCATCCCCTCACGAATAAATTGTTGGCGAAGCTCGAGATTATTAACTACATTGCCGTTATGAGCACCCACCATCATTCCTTTTGAATCCAAATGAGGCTGGGAATTTGCGAGGGAAGGAACACCAAAGGTTGCCCACCGTAACTGTGTAATTCCACGACTGCCAATCATTTCTCTGAATTTAAGCCGTGGTGCCACTTCATCAACTTTTCCAACGTCTTTTCTTAAATCGATATTTCCATTTTGGGTAATTGTAGCGCAGCCTACAGAATCATATCCTCGATATGACAATCTTTTTGCAGCTTCTACTAATATTGGGCCTAATAATTGTTCATCTTTAGCGATAATGCCGAATATCCCACACATAATAATTCCTTATCAATATTTCAGTATATCAGATAAACGAAAACGAATAATCGTCCGTAATTATGGGTTGACCATAATTGGCTGATCATAATTATAGAATGGGAAAAATTATCTGAGCAAGGGGATTAAAAAGAAAATGCCAGCATCCGTAAGAACGAACACAGGCATTCCTTTTTTAATATGATCAAATGTTAAGCTTTAACAATGCAATCTACTGGACAAACTGACACACACTGCTGAGTATCAAAATGACCAACGCATTCGACGCAAGTATCAGCATTGATGACATAGATCGTATCACCTTCGGTGATTGATTCTGTCGGGCATTCTGGAATACAGGCTCCACAAGAGATGCATTCTTCAGTGATTTTCATCGCCATGGTTATTTTCTCCTTCTTTGGTGTGAGATAAGGTAGTTTACTTACTATATCAAAATACTCTGTATAGGTTACCTAAACTCCGAGGATGCGTCAAATGACAAATATCACGATTTCTAATGATGGATGTGACGCTATAGAACCAATATCTCGGTGATTAACCGATATATCCCTTATAAATATTCCTGGTGTCACAATTATTTCCCGCGATCGCTTCAATCTTCGTCGGGGTTATGAAGCTTTTTATACTTTAGATCACTACCACGCATAATGGTATTTTTCCCAAAACGATCCCTCAACACATCCACAGCATTCAATAAATTAGCATCTTTTGTATTAGGAGTTTCCCATAAACCTAATTGCTTAACAGGTTTTGAGAATTGAGTGACACCAACTCCTAATAGGCGCACTGGTTTTCCCTTTTTCCAAGTTTTATTAAATAGATTTTTCGCCGAAGCATATATTTCCAGATCATCATTCGTCGGAGTCGATAAGGTTTCCTGTCTTGTAAAAGTAGTGAAGTCTTGCCAGCGTAGCTTAATTTTGACCGTATTTCCTTTGAGTTTATTCTTTCTTAATCGTCGACCGACGCTCTCAGATAGACTGTGAAGGGTTTCATAGAGGATTTGAACATCGTTTACATCACGTGCGAAAGTGGTTTCAATGCTGACAGATTTAATTTCATGGCTGGTACAGATTGGACTTTCATCGATTCCAATGGCCCTCTTTTCTAGATCTTCTCCAAATTTACCCAGGTGCATGATTAAGTCTTGTTTTGGTATGTGAGTAATGTCACCAATGGTGTGAATACCCAATTCATCCAAGCGCACAGCTGTTTTTGGTCCAATCCCCCACAATGCTTTGGTAGGAAGTGGTGCAAGGAAATCTGCCTCCTGACCGGGAGGCACGACCTTGATTGCCTGGGGTGAATGGGTAGACCGATCGGACGCTTTTCCAAAATCTGTGGCAATTTTGGCGACTAATTTATTCGTGGCGACCCCAATCGAGCAAGGAAGATGAAAGTTATCCGAGATATATTTTTGAATGGTTTTTGCAAGGATTTCGCCACATTCCGGTAAATCGCTTAGATCCAGGAAGGCTTCATCGATGGAAACCTGTTCGATCAATGGGGTCAGGTTGCCTAAATATTCCATTACCTGTTTGGAAATTTTTCCATAATCACCGTGCCTACCTGACACGATAATCAATTCAGGACACAGCTTGATGGCACGCACCGTCGGCATGGCTGAGTGAATCCCGAACATCCGGGCCGCATAAGAGCAAGAAGCAACGACACCTCGCTGATCTGGACGCCCACCAACCGCGAAAGGTTTTCCCCTCAGGGAAGGGTTATTATTTTCCTCAACCGAACAGAAGAACGCATCTAGATCTATATGAAGAATTTTTCGCTGCATTTATTCGTATTTTAAGGCTGTTACCGGGACCATGGTAGCTGCGCGTAATGCAGGGTATAAACCTGAGAGCAGCCCGATTAATATGGAAAATATGAGTGCAAAGATTGGCAACCATAAGGGTGTATAGACCGCGGTACTGGGTAGTGGTCCACCCTGCTGTGCAGATTGTCCAGCCAGATAGGATAAGGCAAGCACATTGATTACCTGACCTGCACTCCAACCTAATAATACACCTCCCAAACCACCGATAAGCCCAATCCCCGATGCTTCACCCAAGAAAATGGTTAATACATCCCTATTTGTCGCTCCAACAGCTTTCATTAATCCGATCTCGCGTGTTCGTTCCAAGATCGCCATTGCCATCGTATTGGCAATTCCTATCGCAGCCACAAGAAGTGCGATTGCTCCCACACCCCCAAAGATCACTTGTAGGATGAGGAAAAAACTATTGATACCTTGTACGTATGATTGAGGTGTATAGGCTTGATACCCCATTTGGGTAATTTGATCACTGATATCCAAAACCTGATCTACGCTTTCAACGTTAACCACAAGCTGATTATATCCATCACGATTACGATTGGTCCGCCTCCCCATCATCCATTCATTGTATGATGTGACATCATCCAGAGATATGTAGACTGAGTAATCAGCTTCGCCACCTGATTCTTGGAATACACCCACAATCCGGAGTGGTAATGATTTACGGATTTCATTCCCTTCTTGGTCGTATTTTATCAAAACCAATTTAATAGTTTGTCCCAGCAAATCAGGCGGAATAGGCGTCTCCTGTCCAGGACGCCATTGTGGGTTATAAAATGTGCCAGGGACCATGGAACCAATCACAGCTGTACCAGGGTTAAGTGTATATTCACCATCTTGTAGCTCAACTCCTAGATAGCTAAGGTCTTGAGCTCCAATTCCGATAATCCCCGAATAAGTTTCCAGATGATTATATTTCAGGATTGCTGCGCCTTGTATATAATCCCTGGGAATAACCGACACAATACCAGGAATGGCTGCAAGCTGAGTAATCGTGTCATTTGTAATTAGGGTTTGAACCGTAGGAGCTGCAATACCAACACCTTTACCACTATAAGGGACTTGTGTCATCTCTCCATAATTTGGATACACCTGAATTTGGGTTAAATCGCCTATTCCATACAGTTGCTGAATTGCATTTTTCTGCAACCCGATAGCTAAAGACACGAGAACAACTACTGCAGCAGTGCCAATGATGACCCCGACTGCAGTTAAAGCAACTCGAGCTTTTCGCCTTCCCAGATTATCAAAAATGAGCGCAATTAAATCAAAAAAGCTCATACGATACAACTCATGATGAAGTCAATGGTTTTATGGACCTTTCAAAGGAGGTTGGACTGGCACAATGATAGGTTGTTCAGGTGAGACTGTTTTTATAGGTTGATTCTCAGATGGTTGTGGTGTGCTAATACCACTATCAAGACCGAGAAATCCTAAAATGAAGCGCCATATCTTTTGTAAAAATGTTTCTGAAGTTGAAGGAGTTACATCGATGCTACCGTTTTGGCTCCCATCCACAGGTGGCTCGATGAATGGTTGTTCCAAAATATCGACTGACAACGTTTTAGTGATCACCTGTGGTTGATTGAAATCGTTCGTATAGTCAATTGATACTATAAGATCAACCATTCCGGGAATGTCGGGGATATAGGTGGCATCGAGCGTAAAGTAGCCGCCTGGATCGAGTGTGCCAACAAGGATTGCATTATTACTGAATTGACCACTCTGTCCATTTACTCGCATATTCCCTAAAACAATGCTGTTCCGTCCCAAATTTACTACCTGTAGTGGCAGCATATTTGGCTGACCTGTATAAAACGGGGATACTTCCTGATAAAAACTGATTTCTAATAATGGTAGTCTATATATTAATAATGTAATGACCTGGTCGTCGACAAATGGATGGTTCTGCTCATCAATATAAGCAAAAGATATTTTTAATGGATAGGCTCCAGGTGTAGTAGTGACATTAACAATCAGAGGCTGGTTCGCAGAAATGCTATCACCTGGAGCAAAATCTCCCAGAGATTGAACATTGGATGAGCCAATTGGAGCAAAATTTGCGAACTCTCCACTAGCACCGGATATACCCCCAGGTTGTTGAGTACCGCCATCACTGCTCGAAGAGCTGCTGCCACCACCGACGATCATCGTCACGCGCTTGGCGGTAGAATTTCCCATATTTTGAACGTTTATGGATAGATTAAACTGAGCTCCAGGTTGGAGAGGGGTGACATTTGTCGTATAGCCCGTAATCATAAGCTGGGGTTTGATCGATGGTGTGGGGCTTTGGGTTGGAGTAGGCGTGGAAGTCGCCCAATAGGAATAAGAATGAAATACAGGCAAAGTAATTGTGAATGTTTCGCTATATATGGTACCAGCTTCGTCAGTATAGGTTACGAGCATAATGATTGATGTGACCGACGCCCATACATCAGAGCTGAGGAGTAACGGTTGACCAAATTCACTGTGATTACCTGGGGCAATCTCACCCACAGCAACAACACCACCGGTTTCCCGCGGCATTAATTCCCCAGGAGTAAATGTTGCTACCACATTGGTTGCGTACTTTTGACCTGCATTATATAAGGTTATAAATAATGTGAAAAAATCTCCGGGTGAGATTGTATCCTGACTCAAACTATAAGTATCGACAACGATTACCGGGCGTTCGTAACTGTTTGGTGGCTTGCTTGTCGGACTTGGTGATGCCGTAGGGGCTTCAGGAATTACGGTAAGGGCATTAGCAAGCGAAGCAATTGACAAATCAGGATTGGTCACAGTTAGTGTATACATACCTTGTGGTATTCCTGCTGGCACAGTTGCTGATAATGTTGTGTTTGATATATATGTGGTAGGTAACGAGCCATATCCATCCAGAGACACTACTGCTCCACTTACAAAATCATTACCCGAGACGGTGATTGTGTTTTCGTTGGCAGTTGAGATGATTGCGGGTGTCACTCCAATAATTTCAAACGCAGCCTTGACAAACGTTGGAAATATGAGAAGCATTGTCAATAAAGATATGATTACAAAAATATTGATATAAATTGAAAGATTTCTTTTCATCATAATAATATACCTTTTATAGAATCAAAAAATAATTCAAATGTGTCATGACATCAACCCCTTACTTGTTAGCAGGATGGAAGCCGCATTATATTCATCTTCACTGACAATTTTTCCATCAAGAAGATACCGGTGGTGTGTGGCAAATTGCTTCATTCTCGTATCATGTGTCACAACCAGAACGGAATGGCCAGATCGATGTAGCACAGAGAGCAATTGCATGATATTTGCTCCACTTGTGGTATCCAAATTACCAGTTGGCTCATCTGCCAGGATTAACAATGGATCATTAATCAATGCTCGTGCAATAGCCACTCTTTGTTGCTGTCCGCCAGATAGCTCGGTTGGTCGATGTGACATGCGGTCTTCTAATCCCACCTGCTTGAGTACCTCAATTGCTCGTAGATTACGTAAACGATTGGTCGAGTGGTTAAAACGCATAGGGAAAGCCACGTTTTGTTGGGCCGTCATGTTAGCAATTAGGTTGAAAGACTGAAATATAAAGCCAACCGTTCGGCGTCGATAAACTGCCAAAGCATTTTCGTCCAATTCATCCAATACCTGACCATTAACTTCAATATGGCCTTGTGTAGCTCTATCCAGACCACCTAATAAATAGAGCAGGGTACTTTTGCCAGAACCTGATGGCCCCATCAGTACTGTAAATGAATTCTGTTCTAGTTCCAGATCCACCCCTGCCAAGGCGCGTACGATCGTCTGCCCCATATTGAATTCTTTATATATCTGGGAAATTTTTACAAAAGTATCGGACATCTATAATAAATATAATATCTAGATCCAAGCTAAAAGAAAAATGGTCTGGTTATGGTTAGATTTCCTAAAACATTACCTAGATAAGATAAACCTGCTTGAAGTAATAGAATGATGAGAGCTGCTAAGATTACCCCGAAGGACGATTTTGTTGTGTTTAATCCTGTGGATAAACGTATTCCTAAAGTAAGAAGAAGGATCTGCCAAATGAGATAGATATCGATCAATCTTAGTAAGTGGCTCAAAAACACCAAACCACCGGCATCACCAATCGGACTGAAACCCGATAACCCTGGACTACTTATTAATTTATTCGTTATCAGCATATAAACTACTTGCACAAGTGCTCGTATGGCAAACGGCAGGCTTCCCCAACCAACGATATTCATCGATATATCCGTACTCCCTCGACCTCCTAAAAGCGTTGTGACTAAATGTAATATCCCGCCAAGGATTAACCAACCACCCCAGACACTTAATAACGACATAATTGCAGGTAAGACATAGACAAATACAGGCCCCTGAGTAGATTGACTAGCTTGTGTATATTGGGCCTGCTGTTCTGGGGTGTAATATTGGAAATCCGGCGGGTAGGAAATTTCACCCGATAATGCAGCCTGGTTCTTTAGTCTAGCCGATACCAACACATTGATGAGCACCAAACAGGATAGGATCAGTAATGGGGTGAGCCATATTGCGTGGGATGAGGATGATATCCGCTGAAAGGCTTTGCGCGGGTGGAAGAGCAAGTCAAGGGCCCAACTAAAATAAAAACGTTTGTATTTTTCTACAGATGCGCTATCTGCCATGATTTACTTCACCTTAGTGATTTACCTATAAATTGGGCCGATTATAGATAGTGACTTTACTCGATTACCTCGTCTGATTTTTCAATTTCACTATCTAATTGGTAGGGCAAACGCATGCTGATCCACACGACCATTAAGCTCACTTTATCAATACTGGCAGTAGAGTCAGGGAATAGTTCGGAGAAATTCTTATATAGGGTTTCAAAATCTTCACCTTTTGGCCAATGTGTGAAGAAGCCCGGGAGTTTGGTTCTATTCATTTTTATTGGGAAGATACACCATTCTTTGATTTCGTCCATGCTCAAGGCGCTGGTATCTAGCCCCTCACTTTCTGAAAACATCAACCAGTTACGTGTCTTTAATAATGTATAAACTTGCTCCCGTAGCTCTGATTGGATTTCTGCCCAACAAGCGAGGAGTGCTACAACCAGGCCTGGATATTTCTCAAATGCCTTAGAAGTGGGTAGAACTTTTATCAGAGCAGGTGCTTTATCGCTATTGCGAAATCCTGGTACAGTCACACTTTTTTTTATTTGTTGATTTAGATCATTTATGCATGGTTCGTCCAACGTAGCCTGAGCTGTGAGTGCTTCTCGGATCACATTCAGCCTGAAATCTGGACGCATGAATTCATTAATCGCATGGAAGGGAAGAAAATCGGTTTTTTCTGGCATAATTACTCGTTAAGCGGAATTTAATAAGGATAGCGCTAGTATACCAAATCCTAAGTCTTTAAATTAAATTACTAATAATCAAACACCGTTGTTATAGACAGGAAATAAGGAATAGGTGTAAGATTTAGGATGGTGATGAAATTGGAGAAATGGATATGACCGAAAAATGCATCACACTTGGAAAAACCGCAGTAAACATCTCCCCCATTGGATTAGGCTTGATGCAATGGGGTGATATTAAATTACCCGATCAACCTGAGGACCAGGTGGACAAGGATATTCGAGAAACATTTATGGTCACTTTGGATGCCGGGATAAACTTTTTTGATACTGCTGAGATGTATGGTAACGGAAGATCGGAAATCTATCTTGGTAAATGTATGAAAGAAATATCCGGCGATATCGTGGTTGCGACAAAATTCATGCCTTTTCCATGGCGATTGACCAAGGGAGAATTAAGATCAGCATTATTACGGAGCTTAAAACGGTTGGGATTAACCCATGTGGATTTATACCAAATGCATTGGCCTTTTCCTCCGATCGGTATCAAGTCATGGATGGACGCTATGTCAGACGCCGTAGCTGATGGGTTGATTCGTGCCGTTGGAGTGTCAAATTACTCACCCACTCAAACCACAATTGCTTTCGAAGCTCTTGCCAGGCATCATATACCCTTGGCTTCAAATCAGGTAAGGTACAGCTTGCTTGACCGCCATCCAGAACGTAGCGGTCTGGTTGAATTATGTAAGAAATTGGATATTACAATCATCGCTTACTCTCCGTTGGCAAAGGGCATCCTTACTGGAAAATATACGCCGAATAATGTGCCTTCAGATTTTCGATCATGGCGATATAATAAAACATATTTGATCAAGATTGAACCCCTCCTGAGTGCACTCCGTGAAATTGGTGAAGCTCATGCGAGTATGACTCCTACAAAAGTAGCTTTAAATTGGTTAACTTGTAAAGGGGCTGTACCCATTCCGGGTGCCAGAAACATGATTCAAGCCCAAGAAAATGCGGGTGGGCTAGGGTGGCAATTAAGTGACGAAGAAGTCAGCCGGCTAGATAAAATGAGTGATGAAGTTATCCAATAACTATTGATTAATTCCAAAATCGCTGGAGGAGACAATGTTACGAGTTGATAAGATTGATACCAATGACAAAGCTTCTGTAAAACGATTCGTACATATTCCTTATCGTTTGTACGAAAATCATCCACAATGGGTCCCCCCTTTACTCATGGAAGCTGAGAATCAATTGAATAAATCGAAACACCCATTCTATGAACATAGCGATGCCGATTTTTTCATTGCAACCAAGGACGGGCGAGATGTTGGGAGGATTGCAGCCCTTGAAAATAAGAGATTTAATCAATATCATAAAACCAAACAAGCTCAATTCTATCTATTTGAATGTGAGGATGACCAGGAAGTAGCCAATGCTCTTTTTGAAAGGGTTATTGATTGGGCAAAAGGTCGTGGACTGGATCGCCTTGTTGGTCCGAAAGGGTTTGGAGCACTCGATGGGTACGGCATCCAGGTTGAAGGTTTTGAACATCGCCAGATCATGAGTATGATGAATTATAACTATCCGTATTATGTACGGTTGGTTGAGAATTTAGGATTTACAAAGGAAGTCGACTTTATTTCTTGTTATATGAATAAAGATACCTTTCACTTACCAGAAAGAGTTTATAGAATTGTTGAGAGAGTAAAATCCCGTAATAATTTAGACGTCCACCGTTTTGAAACCAAAAAAGAACTCCGTTCTTGGGCGAAGAAGATTGGGAAACTCTACAATGATTCTTTTATAAATAATTGGGAATATTATCCATTGACTGATCGAGAAATTGAATATCTGTTGGAAAATATCCTGACGATCGCCGATCCAAGGTTGATAAAAATAATCACCCATAATGATGACGCCATTGGATTCTTATTCGGCTTCCCAGATTTGTCTGCTGCCTTCCAACGCGCCAAGGGGCATTTACTTCCATTCGGGGTGATAGATATTTTATTTTTGGAATCAAAAAGGACAAAGTGGGTGTCTTTGAATGGCGCAGGCGTTCTACCGGAATATCAAGGTGTGGGCGGAAATGCTTTGCTGTATGTAGAGATGGAAAAAACGCTCCATGATTTTAATTTTGAGCACGCAGACTTAACCCAGGTCGCTGAAACTGCCGTCCAGATGCGCCATGATTTGGAGAATGTTGGCGGTCGAGCGTATAAGAATCACCGGGTTTATCAAAAGAAAATTTGATATCAAGTGAAGACCAAAATAAAAAAGACGATTGGATATATAGATAAGAAATAATCAAAACTAGTAGATCGTCAAAGATGAATACGATAGTTGGCACGAATCTTGCTACCAATA
>CAZXPK010000087.1:0-15179 GCA_964642565.1 uncultured Anaerolineaceae bacterium | reverse complement strand
GCAGGTAGATGAGATGGTTCGCATCGTTGGTCTCGAGCCCGCGCTCCTCGGGAGGGCGGCGCTGCCTCCGAGCGGATCTGGCCACATCAGCCTTCCAATGGGTAATGTGGGCTAGGGCATCCTTCACCGTCCAGGGTTCTTTGGCCTCAGGTCGGAGCAAGTGCTGATTCCAATCCTCACTGGAAAGGTTTGCCACCAGATGGTCCAGGAGTTCGAACTCCTGAATGGTGCGTTCGATCACTTCATCACGGTTATGATGCATAGCTTAAGGATCCTCCTTCCTGTCCAACAATCATTTCGAAGCCTGTTACATGCTGATATTATAACTAAGAAGAGGATAGTAATATGGGCAGCAGCTTTACCCGACCTATCCAGCTCACCTTATAAATTTCCCTGGCATACTATTTTAGCCACTCCCTTATTAACCGCTTGACAGGGGATATATCCTTGATTAAAATATGAACGAACGTTCGTTTATATCAGTTAGGAATCAACATGACTGTCTCATCTCCCACCCGGGGTGAACAAACCCGCAAAGCCATCCTGCAGGCAGCCCATGACCTGTTCATCACACAGGGTTATCATGGCACATCCATGCGCCAGATTGCTCACCAAGCCAACCTTGCACTTGGAGGCTTGTATAACCATTTTTCCAGCAAGGAGCAGGTCTTCGAAGCGGTATTTTTAGCCTTCCACCCTTATCATGAGGTCTTACCCCTGATCGCCGCGGCCCAGGGAACCAATCTCGAAGAGCTGGTGCATGATGCCATCCGGCGCATGGTGCAAGCCGTTGAGGGTCGCCCTGATTTTATGAACCTGATGTTTATTGAGATGGTCGAGTTTAAGAGTACTCATGCCCGCCAGCTGTTTGCCACCCTTTTTCCGCAGGGAATGCAGATCCTACAGCATTTAGTTGGGTCATTTCCAGATCAGCTCCGCCCCATCCCAAGCCCCATGGTGGTGCGAACATTTTTAGGTCTGTTCTTCGGATATTACCTTACCGAAACCGCACTGGCACCGGGAGCCCCACTCGAATTTAGTGAGAACGCCATGCAGCATTTTGTGGATATTTATCTGCACGGCATTCTTGCAGCTAACGAAATGAAGTAAGCATATGATGGATCATTGATAGGAAATATCATGTTCAACTCCCGCCTCCGCTCGCTCATCCGTAAAGAATTCATCCAGATCCGGCGCGACCGGCGCACCTTGATCCTGGTGCTCATCATCCCCATCATGCAGCTATTCCTGTTGGGATATGCTGCCACCAATGATGTGCGCAATGTACCCCTGGCGGTTTATGACCAGGATCGTGGTACCGAAGCACGTGCCCTGTTGGATGCCTACCGCGCGGCGGATTACTTCACGATATCCTATGAGGCCAGCTCCGAAGCCGACCTGCGCGACCTGCTGGATAGCGGCAAGGCACGCGCCGGCTTGATCATCCCTCCGGGCTACAGTGACGATATCCAGGGAGGGCAGCCAGCTCGGGTCGTGTTCGTGCTGGATGGCTCAGACCCAACGGTCGCTTCCACTGCCCTCTCCGCGGCTCAATTGATCGGTCAGGCCCACTCCACGCAAATCCTGGAATCGCGTTTATTGCACCGTGGTCAGGCAGCAATCATCCAACCCCCGGTTGAAGTGAGCACGACCGTGTGGTACAACCCCGACCTGATCAGTGCATACTTCATGATCCCAGGTGTGATTGGCATGATCTTGTTTGCCCTCACCTCCATCCTGACTGCCAGCGCCATTGTGCGCGAGCGAGAACGTGGCACCATTGAGCAGCTGATTGTAACTCCCATCCGCCCGTGGGAGCTGGTGGTTGGGAAGCTGCTGCCTTACGTCATTTTGGCGTTCTTGAATGCCTTCGAAGTACTGGCAATTGGTCATTACTGGTTTGGGGTGCCCATCCGTGGCAGCCTGTGGCTGATTGCGGGCGCTTCGTTCCTGTTCCTGCTTTCCAGCCTGGGCATCGGTTTGCTGGCTTCCACGATCGCCAACACACAACAGGAGGCCATGCTGACGGTTTGGATGCTGATGCTGCCCAGCATATTCCTGGCAGGCTTTTTCTTCCCGCTGGAAGCGATGCCTAAAGTCTTGCAGTGGATTTCGTACATCCTTCCACTGCGTTATTACCTGGTCATTATCCGCTCGCTGATGCTGAAAGGGGTTGGAATCTCGGCGTATCAGGTGGATTTGATTGCCCTGGCAATCTTCGGGGTTGGCATCATGACTCTGGCGGCCCTGCGTTTCCGTAAACGCCTCGATTAATCATATGTAATTCAGGAGGTATCCATGAAAATCATTCGCATCATCCTCATCATCCTTTTGATCGCCGCGATCGCAGTCGTCGCTTATTGGTATGTCACCACTCACAACACCACGCCGGCCACCACTGTCCTATCGGGTTCGGGAACCGTTGAAACCACACAGGTCACCATTTCCCCCGAGGTCACCGGGCGGGTTGTAGAGGTCTCGGTCAGCGAAGGTGATGCGGTTAAAGCTGGCGATATCCTGTTTAAGCTGGACGATACTTTGTTAACTGCGCAATTAAATCAGGCGCACACCAACCTGGCAGCTGCCCAGGCAGGATTAGACGCAGCCAATACGGCCCTGGCAGCCGCTCAAGCCGCTGTTACCACCGCCCAGGGCCAGTATGATTTGGCGCTGGCTACGGCGCGCTTGCAGGCACAACCTGCCCGCAGCGCTGCCTGGAGCCAAATTGAGCCTTCAGACTTCAATCAACCCGTATGGTATTTCACCCACACTGAAGAACTTACCGCCACTCAAAAAGAGGTCAGTGCTGCCAGCGACGCTTTGGCAACCGCTACAACGGATCTAAATTCCATGATGTCAAATGGCACTTACACGAATCTGGCTGCCACTGAGACCCGTCTGGCGCAGGCTCAGACTGCTTTCCTGGATGCCACGGATGTGCTCAATCGAGCACAAGCCCAGAGCAACGGCTCTTTGCGCGATGTAGCCCAACAGACCTATGATGCCTCCAAAGCGGAGCTGGAGGCTGCCCAACAGGCGTATGATGAGCTCCTGACCACCCAGGAAGCCACAGACATTTTAGAAGCGCGCGCCCATCTGGCGGTAGCCCAGGAACGCTATGATACTGCCGTTGACCGGTATAATGCGCTCCTGACCGGGGAAAATTCTCTATCCGTTAAGTTTGCGGCTGACTCTGTGGCTCAGGCCCAGGCTAACGTCACCGCAACCGAATCGAAAGTCACCCAGGCGCAGAAGGCAATCGACCAGGCTCAGGCTGCGCTTAACTTGATCGATGTTCAATTGGGAAAATTGGTCATCACTGCGCCTGTGGATGGAGTGGTCCTGGCGCGCAACATCGAGCCGGGAGAGGTAGTGTTATCCGGTGCCACCGCCCTGACGTTAGGGCAGTTGAACCAACTCACCATCACGGTTTACATTCCAGAGAATCATTATGGGGAGGTCAAATTGGGTGATTCGGCCACGGTGGGTGTAGATTCCTTCCCCACCCAGGTGTTCTTCGCCACAGTCACACGCATTGCAGACCAGGCTGAATTTACCCCACGCAATGTGCAGACGGCTGAGGGACGACAGACCACCGTCTTCGCAGTTGAGCTTTCGGTTCAAAACGCTGCTGGGCTGCTTAAACCCGGCATGCCCGCGGATGTTACCTTCGTTCCGCACGAATAAATCTCTCGATATGAGTTTTTGAACCATGCCGCACATCCTGGTTTCTCACCTTTCCAAGTCATTTGGCAACACCCACGCTGTGGATGATGTCAGCCTGCGGGTTGATGCGGGTGAGATTTATGGGTTAATTGGTCCTGATGGCGCCGGCAAGACCACCACCATGCGCTTGTTATGTGGAGCCTTGCAGCCCGACCAGCATAAAGGCATTTCGGAGCCGGTCATCCAGATCGCCGGATTGGACATGCTGAAGCAGACGGACCCCGCGCGAACCCAGCTCGGTTATCTGCCGCAGCGCTTCTCGATGTATGAGGACCTGACCGTACTGGAGAACTTGCGCTTCTTCGCCGAGGTAAGAGGTCTCTCGGAAGCGTCCTGGCGGCCGCGCTGTTTGGAGATCCTGGAATTCGTCGGGTTGGCTGGCTTTATCAACCGGCGTGCGGGACAGCTTTCGGGCGGTATGCGCCAGAAGCTTGGTTTGGCGGCTGCCTTGGTACACTCACCCAAGGTGCTCCTGCTGGATGAGCCCACCACAGGGGTGGACCCGGTCACGCGTCAGGATTTTTGGCAGCTCATCATCCGGCTGGTTGCAGAGGAGGGCGTGGCGGTTTTAGTCAGTACCCCCTATATGGATGAAGCCGGGCGCTGTGCACGGGTGGGTTTTATGCGTGCGGGTAAAATCCTGCTCGAAGGGAAGCCGGATGAATTGCGGGCGAAATTAAATGGCCGCATCCTCGAGATACACGGAGAGCCGCTGCCTCTGCTGCGCGACCTGGCGCGTATGGATGCTAACGTGGAAGACGCCCAAATGTTCGGTGACCGTCTGCACTTGCGCGTTCATCCTGGCTCAGCCCGGCTGGTGAGCAAACACTTGAAACAGATGATTCCCGCGCAGGGAGGCAAGCTCGCTCAGCTGCGGTCCATCACGCCCCAGCTGGAGGATGTTTTCATTGACCTGCTGGAAGACCAGCAAACTAAAAGCCCTCAGCCAGGAGGAAGATGAGCCATGCCTGAAGCAGTCATTCTCGCTCATAACCTCACCAAACGCTTCGATAGTTTCACTGCGGTGGATCATATCTCCTTTAGCGTACAGGCGGGCGAGGTGGTGGGTTACCTGGGACCCAACGGCTCGGGGAAAACCACCACCATTCGCATGTTGCTGGGGTTACTCCGCCCGAGCGAGGGTGAAGCCACCGTCCTGGGGTATGACATCGTACGGCAATCTGAGCGGGTGCGCGAGCGGGTGGGTTATATGTCGCAGAAGTTTGCCTTATACCACGACCTGACGGTGGGTGAGAACCTGGCTTTTTACGCGGGTGTCTATGGTGTCAAAGCGCGTGGTCGGTTGGTGGGTGTGCTGGATTTAATTGGCTTACGCGCGTTGGAAGCTGAGCGTGTCAGCGATCTTTCCACGGGCTGGAAGCAGAGGCTGGCACTTGGCATCGCCATCGTTCACCAGCCGCGTTTGCTTTTCCTGGATGAGCCCACCAGTGGCGTCGATCCAACTGCCCGGCGCGCTTTTTGGGATTTGATTTACACCGTGGTCGCCCAGGGGGTGACCGCCCTGGTGACCACCCACTATATGGACGAGGCGGAATATTGCGGGCGGGTTGGGATCATGCGGGATGGCAAGCTGCTCGCCATGGACAGACCCTCAGAACTTAAGCAGCATGCTTTGCCCGGGATTGCCTGGGATGTGTTCGCTCATCCCTTGCTGTCTGCGCTGACCGCTCTGGAGCGTTGCCCCTGTGTATTGCGGGCCGGTCTCACCGCCGACCATCTGCGCGCCATTTCACCAGCAAAAACGAATGCCCATAGTATTCGGAAGTTCTTAATGGATGAAGGGATCCAGGTCGAACGATTGGAGTCAGTTGAACCCACCCTGGAAGATGTGTTCCTGGCGTTGGCTGACACGAACCTCACTCCTTCGACTGGTGCCAGGCCTGCAAAATAAGCGCAACGCGCATTTTCTCTCCCAATTAACCAAAATATCAAATAATACTTACAATAATTCAATATTTTTATTGAAATTAGTTAAATAATCATTGACAAATATCAATTATTGTGTATAATATTTGCTAGGAACATACAGCGCAAGATAACCAAAGGAGGCTGTTATGGATAACCTAGAGAATGATGCAATTCAAATCCACCAGGAGTTAATTCGCCGTGAATGCAGTTTGCGGCAAGCCCTCAGGCAATCTGGATTGGTGAATCCAGCTTTGATCGACCGTGCCTTACCCGCGCTTGGCGAAACACTAATACGTGTAGGCACCAAGCTAAAAGAACGTTCGTTTCACAAATTGACTTCAGAAGAAGCCACGGTGCCAACGTTTCTAATCATGTTATAACCAGATTCCCTGGAATAATAGCTCATTACCCTAGCTAGATACTATGTTTGGAGGCAACCCTGAATGAACACCCTACCCACTCGATGCCCGCTTTGTGGCGGAGAAGTCACTGTCACCCGCATTTACTGCCAGGACTGTGATACCACCATCGAAGGACGCTTTACTGGAGGCCCGTTCTCGCAGCTCACCCAGGAACAACTCTCTTTCGTTGAGACGTTCATCCGCTGTGAGGGCAAAATCACGCGCATGGAGGTCGAGCTGGACCTATCCTACCCAACCATCCGCAACCGATTGCAAGAGGTCATCCGGGCGCTGGGGTACGAGCCGGGCGGCGAAGAGCCAATCACTGGACTGACGGATACCGAGCGGCAGCGCATCTTGGAAGACCTGGATCAGGGTGTGATCAGTGCTGAGGAAGCCATGCGCTTATTGCAGGAAAGTGAGAAGTAACGATGGATAAGCAATTTGTAACCACCAGCGCCTCTCCCCGCATCCTACTGGATATCAGTGGTGACCTGCGGCTTAAAGGACAGGATGCTTTCGAAGTGGTGGCAAAATCGGATGATCCCGAAAATCTTTCTCTTGAAGCTCAGGATGATCAGGTTGTCATTCACTGCACCAGCGACATTAATGTGCGTGTCCCACGCGCTGCCATCATCCAGATCCAGGCTGCTCGTGGAGATGCCATCATTAAAGCTCTGGAAGGTGATTTGACCATTGATACCTTGAGCGGAAATCTCGAGCTGCGCAACGTGGGCGGAACTAAAATCGGCACGATGCATGGCAATCTCTCCGCGAAAAACGTGGATGGTGACCTCAACATCGATTCAGTATCTGGCGATATTTCAGCCCGTAGTGTACACGGAGATTTCACCATCACCGGCACAGCCTCTGGGAACCTCAATCTCAGCGATATTGGCGGAAGCGCGAAAGCTTCGACGAATGGGAACATCACGCTGCGGTTGGACCCTTCCCCCGGCCACCAGTTTGATTTTAGCTGCCGCGGCAACCTGTTTTGTCGCTTATCTTCCGAGGCAAGTGTGGAAATCAGCGTACCTAAAGCCTCCCAGGTGATGGTCGATTTACCAGGTATCCACGCTTCCGCACCGGTGCAAACCCCCTATGCCCTCACTTTGGGAGAGGGCGATGCGAAGCTCACGCTCTCTGCGAACGGGAACGTCGTCTTGGACACGCATGCCCCCGATTGGGACATGGAGGATTTCGATATTGACATTGGCAGCGAAGTGAATGGGATGGCGGAAGCAGTCAGCCAGCAGATCAGCCAGCAAGTCGAATCTCAGGTTCGCATGATCGAAGACCAGCTGAATGCTCAGCTCTCCAATCTCTCCATGCGCCTGAGCGCTGCCAAGTTGAGTGAGGACCAGGCTCGCCGGATTGAAGAACGTGCCCGTGAAGCCAGCGAGCGGGCAGCTTCGCGCGCACAAGAGCGGATTCGCCGTGCGCAGGAAAAGATGGAGCAAAAACTGGCCGCCGCTCAGCGCAAGATTGAGTTTAAATCCCAGGCGCGTGAGCGCGCCTCGCGCCACGGGCGTCACAGCTGGAGCTTCAATATCCCTACACCACCCACCCCTCCCACACCTCCTGGTGAGCCGGTGAGCGAAGATGAGCGTTTGATGATCTTGCGTATGCTGGAACAGAAACAAATCACCCTGGAACAGGCTGAGGAACTGCTCTCAGCATTGGAAGGCAAGGAGTAAAAGTATTCCGTCCTCCTCCGGTGAAATGATATGACCCACCAAACCCTGTGGTGAAAGGTGAATGGTAAGTATGTCCAACGAAACTGAACGTCTTCAAATCCTTGAAATGATCGAGAAAGGTGTCATCAGCGCCTCCGAGGGAGTGAGGCTGCTTAATTCCCTGCAGGGTGAGCCTGGAGAGGCTGCAATTCCTTTGATAAATCCTTCAGCCAAAGCCGAACCTCCCAAGACTCCACCTGCGCCAGAGGTCATTGAGCAGCCACCTGCCGCTCAATCGAAAGCTCCCTCTGCGCCATATGAATTTGATACCAGGATCAAGAAGTGGCGTCGATGGTGGTGGATCCCCCTGACCATCGGCATTGGCATCACGGTGATCAGCGGTCTGCTCATGTTCCTGGCTTACCAAAAAAGTGGATTTGGTTTCTGGTTTGCCTGCCTGTGGTTCCCATTGCTGTTTGGGGTGATCGTCATCAGCCTGGCTGCTGCCAGCCGGACGACACGCTGGCTGCACCTCAGGATACACCAGGAGCCTGGCGAATGGCCTCAAACGATTGCCATCAGCCTGCCGGTGCCCATCCGTTTTGTCGCCTGGATACTACGCACTTTTAGACCTCATATTCCCAATATGGATAAAACCAATCTGGATGAGGTCATCCTTGCATTGGATAAAACCTCCCCTGACCAGCCTTTCTACGTGAAGGTGGACGAGGGTGGATCGGGTGAAAAGGTCGAAGTTTATATTGGATGAATGTTTATCTAAAAAATCAGGGTGATACTAATCTCACCCATTTATGCTAGAAATTATTTGGAGGTCTCTATGGCAACTACTGAAGAACGAATGCGAATTTTACGAATGATCCAGGAAGGCAAGATTACCGCGGAGGAAGGCTCCAAGCTGCTGGCAGCACTGCGCGAGAGCCATAAAGATCCGCGCACGGTCATCTCATCCAGCCGTTCGGGGAAAGGCATGCTGCGGGTGCGGGTCACTGATGTGGTTACTGGCAAAGCCAAAGTAAGTGTTAATCTACCTCTGGGTCTGGTGGATGCCGGGATGAGCATTGCCAGTCAGTATGCACCGGATGTTAATTTTGCCCAAATCGCCGATGCCATTCGATCTGGACAGATGGAAGGAAAGATCGTAGACGTGGTAGATGAAGAAGACGGCGAGCACATTGAAGTGTTCATCGATTAAGCACAATCCGTGCTTCCCTCATAAGAATATATGTGGAGGATTTTATGTCTGACGAAACCATTGAAAAAACGTTCCAGGTCGCCGCTCCAGCCCGCCTGATTATTTCCAATGTCCGTGGCTCAATTATCATTCAGGCAGGTGAGGCAGGTGTGATTGAAGTCAGGGCAGTCAAGCACGGCAATTTTGAAAATGGCAGCCATGTGGTTGAAATGACCCAGGATGCGGATGGTACTGTGCGTGTTGAAACCCGTTCCAATGAATACTTATTCGGATTTCTTTCCCATCCCCCAAAAGTGGAATACACCGTGCGTGTGCCTCAAGGGATCCATCTGGAAGCCTCCTGTGTCAGCAGCACTCTCAATGTGAGCGGGCTGGAAGGTGTATTCAAATGTAAAACGATCAGCGGCGATGCTGAGCTGGCGAACTTAATCGGTCCCTTAAAGCTTAACACCGTGAGTGGGAATATCTCAGGTTCTCATTTAGTAGGTGTGCTTGAGCTGGGGACGGTCTCGGGCAGCGTACGCTTGACTGAATCCAACTTTCCGACCGCCGACGCATCCACGGTCAGTGGTGATTTGACCCTTCAATCCCCCATCTCTGGAGGACCTTACCATTTCAGCTCAGTGTCAGGTTCAGTGCGCTTGCTTGTGCCTCCAGATACACACTGTAATGCGGAGCTGCACAGCGTTAGCGGCAGCCTCCGTTCTTCACTGCCCGCCACCACCACCCATATGGGTCATGGATTAAAAGTGACCCAGGTTGGGAGTGGTGGGACGGCAGTCCGTCTTAAAAGCGTTTCAGGCAGTTTATCCTTCGAGGTGCAGGGCGTCCCAGCCACCAATGTTCCACTCACAACCCCATATCCTGCTGCTCCCGTCCCGCCTGCGTCACCAACTCCATCCACCACACCGGCGCCAGCCCCGCTCAGCACAGCCGAAATCCTTCAGCGCATCGAGCGTGGTGAGATGACGGTGGATGAAGCCATAAAATTGATGCAGGATCGATCCTAAGTCAATCTAATCGGTTAGCATAGACGCCACGTGAGTAACCTGCGCTGGCGTTTATTCCGTGTATAATAATCCTTTGTTTTTATGAGCACCTCACAGCCTGCCTCAACTCGCCCAACCGGCATGTTCGGTTTTACCATTGTCTGGATCGGTCAGATCTTCTCCTTGCTTGGTACCAGCATGACTGGTTTCGCCATGACCATCTGGGCATATGAAAAGACCAACGCAGCCACTGCCCTGGCACTGGTTGGATTCTTCTTCGTTGCCCCTATGCTCATTGCTTCGCCCTTTGCCGGGGCTCTGGTTGATCGTTCCAATCGCAAGATGATGATGATGGTGAGTGACATTGCCTCCGGTATTGCCACTATTGTCATCCTCATCCTGTATACCACCGGTCACCTGCAGATTTGGCACCTGTACATCACCAGTGCCTTTCAGGGCGTGTTCCAATCCTTCCAGTGGCCGGCTTATTCAGCCGCCATCTCCACCATGATCCCCAAACAGCATTACGGCCGCGCTAATGGCATGCTCTCTCTGGCTGATACGGCCTCCAACATTTTTGCCCCCATCCTGGCTGGCTCATTGTTGGGGATCGTTGGCGTCCCGGGCATCCTGATGATTGACCTTGGCACGCTTACATTAGCCATCAGTGCTTTGCTGTTGGTGCATATCCCACAGCCCAGAATCACCGAGGAGGGGCGTCAGGCTCAGGGAAATATCTTCAAGGAAGCAGTTTTCGGATTTCGCTACATCCTCACCCGACCTTCCCTGCTTGCCTTACAGCTTGTCTTTCTCACGGGTAATTTCTTTATTGGTATACCTGGTGCAGTCCAGGCGGCTATGATTCTGGCCAATACAGGTAGCAATGAAAAAGCCCTTGCCTATGTAAACTCGGCAGGGGCAGTGGGGGGAGTGGTAGGAGGGCTCGTCATGAGCGCCTGGGGTGGTCCCAAGCGTCGGGTGCATGGGGTATTAATGGGTTGGTTTGTCTCCAGTCTGCTCGGTGGCGTGCTGATGGGATTTGCCCGTAGCATACCCTTTTGGGCAATTACCGCATTTATGGGTGTGTTCTTTGTCCCCATCATCAACGGCTCCAACCAGGCTATCTGGCAAGCCAAGGTTCCACCAGACCTTCAGGGGCGTGTGTTTTCCATCCGCCGGTTGATTGCCTGGTTTGTCAGCCCGCTGGCCATGCTCGTAGCGGGCCCCTTGGCCGATAAAGTTCTTGAGCCAGCCATGCGCAACCCTCAAAGTTTTTTGGCTTCCGCCGTAGGTTGGGCGATTGGCACCGGACCTGGTCGTGGCATGGCGTTGCTTTTTATTATCGGGGGCGGTTTGGCTGCGTTGGTTGGGATCAGTGGTTACGCATTTCGGGTCTTGCGAGAAGCCGATACCCTGCTTCCGGACCACGACGAGGCACCTTCCGCTCCCTCTCCGGACGAGAGGTTGACCCGCATGCAGGAATTGCTGGCGGCGCGCAATCACTGGACCACCCAGCCCGTAACCCCCGAACGTGAGCTGGCGCTCAAGGCTATCTCGAATTCTCTGCGCAAGCTTGGTCAGGGAAGCACTTAAGCCTCCCATAGCTGCTCGATGATCATCCTGGTCAATTTGGCTTAGTCGTCGATTAACATAATTTCTTTTCCAGCACAACGGCTGCCATCGTATCATCCGCGTGAACGGTATCCCCTTCATAGTGGACGATTGTCCGCCAGCCCATGTCGATCCAAAACCGCAGGGCTGGCCAATTTTTTAAGCACACCTTCAACCAGATTGCCTCATACTCACCCAACTGCCTGAATTGGTCCCATATTCCATAGGCTAATTCTGTGCCATAGTGGTTCTTCTGGAAATGTGGGTGAACGACAAACATGGATATCCACACCCGGTGAGGCATGGGCGCATCATGGAACAGGTGGAAATAACCAATGATATCCGTTCCACCTCGCAAGGAGACGCTTTGCATCTTAAAGATTTCTTGTGCAGTGTGATTGAGCCGCAGGCTTTTCGAAACCAGCTGGATGAAAGCCTCCTCGGTTTCTTCATAGAACGTATCGTCCCACTCCCCCAAATAAGAAAGCGCATTAAACACATTTTTCAAGTGAGGGACGTCCTCCATGGTTGCATCCCTTACCGCTAATCTGTCCGTCCCCCAGTGCTCTGGCAACATCTTCATGCTCACAACCCTCTAATTCACCATTTTTCCAGTCCGATTACCCTTAAACCATGCCAGCTTGACCCAACGCGCGTTATTCTATCTCATAATCCTTAAAATAATCTGTTAGGAGGTTAATCATTGAATAAGATATGGATAATGTCGATTAACTTTCCATGTTTAAAGCCCCCAGACTCGAAATAATTGGAGAAAAGAGATTATTAAAGATGCGAATTCAATCCGCAGGCTTAATTCTTCGAGTTTGCTTTGTAAATAGTATTTTACACACCTGCCCTTCGAAGGCAAATCCCAATCCACCGAGCTGACCCTTGTATCTCTCAGCACACGTCTACCGCAAATGAGCTGTAATCTACCTTCTATGATAGCTTGGCTGGTATGATTATCGCTAAGGATGGTTTATTTACCGCGGGCTACATCCATCCTGCACCAGGCATATAAGGCATCATAGACGTCAAACTGGTGTGCCAGGTTTTCGCTATCTTCTGGGAAGCGCAGGCTGAAACCACTGGCAATGGCTTCCAACCCACGCGCAAGCGCATCCTTGTCAGAATCGGCTTCAACATCTGCGGCATGCACAATTTTCGCCAGTCGCAGCAGTCCGGGCTCTTTCAGCCCGTATTTAAGGATAATCGGCTCGAAAGAACACCTTCCGTCGGCGTGCCCCAGCTCAACCCCCGGGGCATCAAAGGGGATGGCGCCTGTTTCTGCCACCGTCTTCTCGATCTGGCTGGTGGGGACGAACAAGAAATTTGCCTCGCTATCTATAAACCGCGTGATCAGCCACGGGCAGGCTACGCGGTCAACATGTACGTGTGAACGGGTTACCCAAAGCATGGTAAACCTCCTCTTATTTTTGGCAATTATACACTCCCCAATATATCCATCGGCGTCTATAATGGGTGGGTCTTTGGCAAAATTCAGCACAGATGAATATCCTTATCGGTTAGAAAGGTATTTGGATTGAAACCCATTCAGCTCGTCTTTTCTTATGCCAGGCGGTATAAGCTGGTGCTCATCATCACCATCATCAGCATGTTCCTGTTGGTGGGAGTACAGCTGCTTATCCCCTGGATCATCCGTACATTGATCGCCAACGTCACTTCACCGACGGTTACCCCCTCATCTTTTACCCTGGTGAACACTTTAGCCTTAGTGGTATTGGGGATTTATTTCGTGCGGGCTGCTATGCAGTTCCTACGTTCCTACATGGCTCACCTGGCAGGTTGGGGGGTGGTGGCGGATGTGCGCAAGCACATCTATGAACATTTGCAGGCACTCTCTCTGCGTTATTATGAGGATAAGCAAACCGGCCAGTTAATGTCTCGGGTGATCAACGATACCGAGCTGTTTGAGCAGCTCATCTCACATGCCATCCCGGATGTGGTGGTGAACCTGATCACGCTGGTCGGGGTAAGTGCGGTATTGCTGAGCCTGAATTGGCGCCTGACCCTGCTAAGCATGATCCCCATCCCCCTGGTGGTGGTCTCACTAAGGGTGTATGCCCGCTATGTGCGCCCGGCGTTCCGTGAGCGGCAAAAAGAGCTGGGCAATCTGAATGCCATCCTGAATGACAGCCTGTCTGGCATCCGTGAGATCAAAGCCTTCACACGTGAGGTGGAGGAGATGAAACGCGTCAATCAGGGCATCGACCGTTACCGTGCCTCATTGCTTGGGGCGCTCAAGCTGATGGCCACTTTTCAACCCTTCGTCGAATTCACCTCTTCCCTGGGCCTATTGATCGTGATCTATTTTGGCGGCAGGCTGGCGCTCCAGCAGACGCTCTCGGTGGCAGACCTGGTGGCTTTCTTCCTGTACCTGGATATCTTTTACCAGCCAGTGCGCAACCTGAGCAATGCCTGGGAGCAGATCCAGGGCTCCCTGGCAGGGGCAGACCGGGTGGCTGATCTCTTGGAGGAGCAGCCTGAGTTACTGAATTGCCCCGGAGCCGTACCTCTGGGAGGTCGCGCTCAGGGAGATATCCATTTCCAAAATGTGAATTTTGAATACTCACCCGATATTCCCATCCTGGAGGAAATTAATCTGGATATCCCGGCTCATCAGGTTGTTGCCCTGGTGGGTCCAACAGGTGTGGGGAAGTCCACCCTGGTCAGCCTGATCCCCCGCTTTTATGACCTCAGCTCGGGCTGTATCACCCTGGATGGCAGTGATATCCGTCAGTTCACCCTGGACAGCCTACGCCGCCAGATCAGCATCGTCTTGCAGGATGTATTCCTGTTCCATGGAACCGTGCGGGAGAATATCCTGTTCGGTCGCCCAAGCGCCTCCGAGCAGGAGCTCATGGCAGCTGCCAGGATCGCCAATGCCGACGGCTTTATCTCTGCCCTCTCCGCTGGATACGACACATTGATTGGCGAGCGCGGGGTGAAGCTTTCCGGTGGTCAGAAGCAGCGCTTATCCATCGCCCGGGCGGTGCTCAAGGATGCCCCGATCCTGATCCTGGATGAAGCCACCTCCTCGGTGGACACCGAGACCGAGCTGCTCATCCAGCAGGCATTGGAGCGCCTGATGGTGGGACGCACGACGATCATCATCGCCCACCGTCTTTCCACCATCCGCAATGCCGATAAAATCGTGGTGTTGGAGGGCAGGCAGATCAAGCAAATCGGCACCCATACGGAGCTGCTGGCTCAGGATGGGTTGTACCGGCGCTTGAGCACAGTTCAGAATCAGCTGGAGGCTCCCACGTTTGAGGGATAGTAAGTGCGACCTGCCCACAGGCGGAGGAGATCAGGGAAAGCAATGATACCCTGGTAGACCCGCTGGAGGATAAGCTTGATAGGCCCCGACAGATAGTAGGGGCGACCCGCCCATCAACGGAGGATATCAGAGATCCCCATGATATTGGGGTAGAAGAGTTGATGGGTAGCAGTGATGGGTCGCTTGATAGGTCCCGACAGATAGTAGGGGCGACCCGCCCATCAGCGGAGGATATTAGGGATAGCAATGCTGTCCTGGTAGAACCGCTGGAGGATAAGTTTGATAGGTCCCGATAGATAGTAGGGGCGACCCGCCCATCAGCGGAGGATATCA
>CAZXPK010000086.1:13291-15350 GCA_964642565.1 uncultured Anaerolineaceae bacterium | reverse complement strand
GCGCGGCATCGCCTGTATGCTCGGTGAGGCTGGCGCAACCGTTTATTGCACCGGTCGCAGCCTGCGCGGCAATCCATCCGACAAGCTCGCTTGTGAATATGGTTTCAACGATATCGATGGCACACAGCCAATTTGGAGTTATTGACTTTTGTCATCATGGGTGCTTTCTGCCCGACCATGATCGGTCGCTCTTGATGCAGTGTAGCAATATCCAATTTCGGTGTCATTGCGAGGAGTGATTTGTGCGACCCTGGGCGGGTGTTTTCTGTCCGTCGAAGCAAGGTAATCTTATGTTGGAAAAGGAAGATTGATTCAGCAAAAGACGCTTCGCAATGACACGATTTTGTCATTTCGAAGAGCGATTTGTACGACCCTGGGCGGATGTTATCTGTCCGTCGAAGTAATGTAAAATTATCATGGAATGGGATGATTGCCACGGCAGAAGATACCTCTCGGTGGCAACAAAAGATCCATGAAATCTACTCTGCTGCTCACCCTCGAAATGTTCCTCATCCTGGCGGGCATTGCCATCAACGCGCTCGGTATCTTTCCCTTCCCCATCCTTCCCCTCTTCCTGGTAGCCTGGGCTTCCCTGCGCCTCCGCCATATGCGCTGGCGGGATATTGGTCTCTGCCGCCTCGACCGGTGGCTGCCCACCATTGGGCTTGCGCTGCTGGTTGGAGCCGGCTATCAAGTGCTGGACACCTTGCTTATCGCGCCCGTCCTACAGCACCTCACGGGTGAATCGGTCGACCTTTCCCAATTTAATGGCTTGCGCGGCAACCTGCCTGTCCTGCTGGTCTTCCTCGCCATCTCCTGGACGGAAGCCGCCTTCATCGAGGAGATGTACTTTCGCGGCTACTTTCTCAACCGCCTCACTGACCTTGCTGGCAGAGAACGCTTGGGAATCACCATTGCCCTGATCGGGAATGCCCTCATCTTTGGCGCAGCCCACGCCTATCAGGGTGTCACCGGTGTGTTGGACACTGCCCTTGCCGGCCTGGTCCTCGGTTTGCTCTACCTGTTTGCCCGGCGCAACCTGTGGCTGCCGCTCTTTACCCACGGGATCATCGATACCATCGGCTTTCTGCTCATCTATGCTGGTCTGTATAGCTGATAGACATCGTCCGACTTCAAGCTCACCATCTGCTTAACGTGATATCATGATCACAGTATTTATTCCCATCCTTTTCAAGAGGTCCCATGCGCAGCGAACGTGAAATGCTCGACTTGATCATCAATACCGCCCGGAATGATGACCGTGTCCGCGCCGTCATCATGAACGGCTCACGCGTCAACCCCAATGCCCCCAAGGATTTCTTCCAGGATTATGATGTCGTTTATGTGGTCACTGAGAAAGAATCCTTCCTGACAGATCCTGCCTGGATCAAGGTCTTCGGCGAGCTGATGATCCTGCAGCTGCCGGATGAAATGTCTGACCCTCCTGGGGAGGGGAAGGATTACTATGGCTATCTGATGCAGTTCGCTGACGGCAGCCGCATCGATCTATCCCTCTTTCCGGTCAATAAGCTCGACCATCTGGAGCAGGATAGCCTCACTTTGACCCTTCTGGATAAGGATGGCATCCTACCTCACTTCGAGCCTCCGAACGAATCAGGCTACCTCCCCAAACCGCCTACTGCCAAAGCCTTCTTCGATTGCACCAACGAATTCTGGTGGGTTTCTCCCTACGTTGCCAAGGGTTTATGGCGTCGCGAGATCGTCTATGCCAAGCACATGCTCGATCTCTATGTACGCGAGCAGCTGATGAAGATGTTGGACTGGTACGTGGGGATGCGCACCGGTTTCCAAAAATCCCCCGGCAAGATGGGTAAGTATTTAGAAAATCACCTTGAGTCAGAGCTTTGGATGCTCCTGCTCAAAACCTATTCAGATGCGGATTACGACCATACATGGGATGCCCTGCTCACTATGGGCGATCTCTACCAGCGCATTGCCATCCCTGTTGCAAAGCATTTCGGTTTCGCTTATCCCTATGGTGACGACGAACGCGTCAGCACCCACCTCCGCTACGTCCGTGACCTCCCCCGCGACGCTA
>CAZXPK010000086.1:11662-13191 GCA_964642565.1 uncultured Anaerolineaceae bacterium | reverse complement strand
TATGAACCGTCCTGATTGGCTCAAAAAAAAGCGACGCATCACTGCAGAACGCTATGACCGCCTGTGGGCACCCATATACGATGCTAACTGGGGCGCTGAAATCGACCCCGTCCACCAGCGCTTTGTCACCCAGCTCGCCAATGCCTGCCCCGAAAATGGGTCAATCCTGGATGCTGCCTGCGGGACGGGAAAGTACTGGTCGATCCTGCTAGCCAGCGGGAGAAGATTTACTGGCATCGACCAATCTCAGGCGATGCTCGATCGTGCCACCCGCAAATATCCTCAGGTAAGAGTTAAAAAGTTCGGCTTGCAGGAATTACACTACCAGGAAGCATTTGACCTCATCCTGTGCATTGATGCGATGGAAATGGTCTTCCCCGAAGACTGGCCGCTGGTGCTTGGTAATTTCCACCGGGCACTTAAACCTTCCGGGCAGCTTTATTTCACCGTAGAAATCGCTGACCCAGCCAGTATCGAGCATGATTACCAGGCTGGCTTGGAACAAGGTCTACCCGTCGTTTACGGTGAATCAGCCCCCAGCAGCGGTGATGGGGAGGCCGAAGGTGGCTACCACTACTATCCACCCATGGACCAGGTTCGTAAGTGGCTCGGAGAGGCTGGATTTATCATAAAAGAGGAAGCCGACGCCGATGACTACCATCATTTCTGGGTTATGAAGGACTAACTTCCATGCGGGCTAATGAAGAGAAAGTCTACGCCTGGTTATTGGCTGGTGACCCGTCAATCCGCTGGCAGGTCATGCGGGACCTATTGGGAGAAGATGAAAGTACCATAGCCCAAGAACGAAGAAAAGTCGCGACAGAAGGATGGGGAGCAAAGCTGCTATCCTATCAAGACGTTTCTGGGCGATGGGGTGGGCAGCTCTACGCTAACAAATGGCTGTCGACCACCTACTCCCTCCAGCTGCTTCGTCAGATGGGGCTGGATCCTTACAATCAGCAAGCACAGCGTGCCTGTAAAGAACTGTTAGAGGATGGCTTTCAACCGTCCGGTGGGATCAGTTATGCAAGAACCGTGGCTGCCATTGACAATGGCGTCACGGGAATGATCCTTTCCCTGCTGGCTTACTTCGGATATCCAGACGAGCGCCTGCACCTCACAGCAGAATACCTGCTGGATCAACAAATGTCCGATGGGCGTTGGGAACCGGTGCCCATCAATCAGCATCTCAAATATACTTTTGATACAGTTATTTTGATATTGGATGGATTGCAGGAATATGAAAAGCTATTTCCAAACCAATCCATAAAATCCACAAAAGCACAAAGCAAAGGCAGAGAATTCCTATTGAGGTGTAAACTGTATAAGTCAGCTCGAACCGATGAAGAAATCGATAAGAAGATTACTCTTCTCTCCTTCCCGCCTCGATGGCATTATGATATCTTGTTCGCCCTTGATTATTTTCAGGCTTGTCAGGCAGAAAGGGACGCGCGGCTCATGGATGCCATACACTTGCTTGAACAGAAACGCAATCCTGATGGAACCTGGAATTTACAAAACAGGCATGC
>CAZXPK010000086.1:0-11562 GCA_964642565.1 uncultured Anaerolineaceae bacterium | reverse complement strand
TGCTTGAACAGAAACGCAATCCTGATGGAACCTGGAATTTACAAAACAGGCATGCCGGAAAAACATTCTTTGAAATGGAGCAAACCGCCAGGCCTAGCCGCTGGAATACACTTAGAGCATTACGCGTCCTCAATTGGTGGGAAGCCAGTTAACAAAATATTGCTAATATTCTCCCCTAATATTGCTGTTACTTGCATATGAAAGGTGAAAGAGAATGACACAGGATGATCAGACTGAATCCCTTCTGCTTGACCAAGACTATGACGACTTTAAATGGATTGACCCGCAGGAGATCGTCGTAGCGCAATGGGTGCGGATGAAATGCGAGTTTGGCTGCCCCAGCTAAGGCAAGGCGGCTTCCTACCCTCCCAATAGCCACTCCTGGGTGGGGAGGTCATTCATACCGTGGATATGATTTATCTGATCCATCCTGTGCGTGCAGATATCTTTTTTGTTATCTCGATATAAGCCTTCGAGACATCACTACTAGGTTGGAAGAGAATAATAGGTAATCCCGCGCGCTGTGAAGCCATTAAAGCTTCTGCAGCTGTGGGGATAACCCCGATGACCTCATGCCTCAACGCGGTTCTGAACTGATCTAGATTTATTGGAATGACGAGAGGTGCACGATTGACCATGATTACACCCAGGCGATTCCCGTAAACTCCCCATGACCTCATTAGATCCACAGCAACGATTCCCGACGCCAGAGCCGTTGATTCAGGTTCGACAACTAATGCAACCAAATCACAATTTCGAATGGCTGCCTGGTTGGCATCCGAGGGATAGCTTGGTAAATCAAGGATTGCATAGTCTGCCATCGTGGCAATTACTTGGATAATCGTTTCCACTTGTTGGGGTTCGATCCCTCGATATTCAGCCACACTTTGTGGACCAACCAGGAGTCTCAAACCCGATGGGAGGTCGGCTAAATGCATACTTACTTCATGCTCATCGATTTTTGCTGGATCGTGTTCAAGCAGACTGACTAAGCCTTGAGGCTGAACCAGGTTCAATTGAGCCGAGAATGTTCCGTAGCAGGACCTGATTTCTGCAGCTACCACGCTTTTCTCCTGCATGACGAGGGCGGTGGCGACATTCAGAGCAACGGTTGTTGTACCAACACCCCCTTTGGCACCTATAAAGCCAAGCACCTTACCTGTTTGTTTTTGTAAGAGATGGCGCACCTGACGAAAACGACCCAAGAGGGCTTTTACGCGAGCTATGAGTTCTTCTGGGGCAATTGGTTTGGTGAGATATTCATCCGCACCAGCTTCAAGACACCTGACCTTGTCAGAGACTTGCGCCATGGCGCTCAGCATGATGATGGGCAAACCAATGGTCTCCTGCCTCTTCCTTAGCTGTTGACAAACCTCCACGCCGCTCATGTCTGGCAACATAACATCCAGCAGGACTAAATCCGGCGCCTCGGTTTGGACTTTGTTTAGGGCTTCGGTACCGTTCTGTGCAACGACAACCTCAAACCCTTCAGCGTGCAAGGCATAACTAACCATGCGCAGCACATTTGGCTCATCATCTACAACCAGGATTTTGGTGCCTATATTCTTACGCTCCACCATAGATTACATCCTTTTCTTCATAGGGATGGTTACGGTGAATGTGCTTCCGTTACCCAATTGACTCTTCACCGCTATGGAACCTTCGTGAGCTTCAACGATTTGTTTAGAAATATATAACCCTAAACCCGTTCCAAGCCTATGCTTCTTAAGCGTGGGGCTAACTTGATAGAATTTATCAAATACCCTTGTACAATCTTCTATAGGAATGCCACATCCATGATCAATAACCTGGATGGTTATATTTCCATTCCTCGACTCTGCCGTAACCAATATCTCCCCATCCACATCCGAGAACTTGATGGCATTCTCTACCAAATTGGCTAACACACGTTTTATCCGTGATGGATCCACTTCGGCAACCAAAGATATGTCTGACGGTGCAGACGTTAAAGAAATCCGCTTTGCATTTGCTTGTTCTCGAAATAATTGTAGCACTTCCATGATGATTGCGCCTAGATCGACTTCCTCCAAATTCAACACCAAACGGTTGTTTTCCGATCGAGAAATATCTAACAATTCGTTCACCATATCCACAAGTCGATCTACATCCATACATGCACGCGTAAGGAACTCATTCTGCACATCAGGATCTGTCACTTTCCCGTTGCGTAGCAGGTCTAAATATCCTATCAGGCTGAACAATGGGGTTCTCAGGTCATGAGACACACTGGCTATGAATTCCTCCTTCAATTGTATAAGACGCATCTCCGCTTCCATCGCTCGTATCCGTTCAGTGATGTCGCGTGTGATGCTGATGAAGGTTACGGTAGCACTTTCAGTATCACGAATGAGGGCTGTACTGAGCTCTGCTGGAAAACGGCTGCCATCCTTACGCACCATGATGTACTCGATATTGGTAACATTACCCTCTTCGAGCGTTTTTTGGGCATTCTGTTCTGCCAATTGACGATCTTCCGGGGCAATCAATTCAAAGACGTTGAGACCATACATAGCTTCTGGATTTTCATAGCCATGGAGGCGCGCCGTTTGTTGATTGCACAGCAACAGTTTGCCTTCCAGGTCAGACAGGGTGATGCCATCAGGAGAGGTGTCCACTAGGGCGCGATATTTAGCCTCACTTGCGCGAAGCACAGCCTCTTTTTGCTTGAGCTCGATAGCAAAATCTTGCAGTTCGCGATTGCTTTGTTCCAGTTTAGCTGCGTAAGCCTGTAGAGCCACCTCGGCCTGTTTAGGGATGGATATATCATTGACTGTTAAAAGTAAGTGAGGTTTTCCTTTAGTAAAAAGGTAAGTAAAGTGGCAATCCAGCCAGATTTCTTTTCCAAAGCTGCTCATCGTATGGATTTCTCGTCGTGTTTCATCGCCTGTGGTTGTTGTCTCATAGGCAGACTCAAGCAACCCTGAATTTTTCCACGATTCAATTTGATCGTAATTCTGTTGCAGAATTTGTTCGCGGCTCGCGCCAAGGATCCTGGCGATAGCTTCGTTTGCTAATATGCACTGACCAGAAGAGTCATAAGCACAAATGCCCATTGTTGAGACATCGATGAGCGCAAGGTTGAACTCGAGTGCGTCGGCAATTCTTTGTTGGGTCAGTTTGCGCTCGATGACGGGTGTCATTTGAGCAGAGACAAACTCCAGCATTTTCATATCCGCCTGACTAAACCGAACTTGCTCAGTGTAACTCTGCACAGCTATTACACCGAAAATCTTCTCACCCATTTTCAATGGCACTCCCAACCAATCCACCGAATCGGCGCCCACCAGCTCCACTTCACCTTGCTGAGCGAGCCGTGTAAACGCCTGCCGATCGACCAACAAGGAGCGGCCGGTGCGAAGTACGTATTCGGTCAAACCATGCCGTGGTTTTCTTGGAGGCGAGAATTCAACATGCTGGTCCACAGCGTAAGGAAAACTGATCAGATCAGCCTCAGGGTCGTATAAAGCGATGTAGAAGTTATCCACAGGCATCAGGTTGCCGAGGGCGCCATGGATAGAGAGATAAAGGTCTTCAAGGTTCTCACTGATCACCGCCTGGGAAATGGTATACAGTACTTCCCGTACCTGTTCCACCTGCTTACGCTCGGTGATATCAGACCAGGTCCCAAAAATTTCTAAAGGATTTCCACTCTTATCTTTAAACAATTTCAATTCGTCGTACATCCAATGGTATGTACCGTCTTTAAACATAAATCGATATTCATGCTTAAGAAGGTTATGCTCAAATAGAGTTGCAAGATCATCAAATACTATAGGCGCATCATCGGGATGAATATGGTTGGCCCAAAATCCCTTAGACAGAAATTCTTCCTTGGTGTAGCCCGTAATAATATAGATGTTTTCGCTTACGAAGGTAGCATTAAAGTCACCGAAAGCATTGCATGTATAATGCATCACAGTGCTGGAGGTGACTAACATTTCCATGCGCTGTTGCGCTCTATGGACTTCGTCTTCCGCCTGCTTGCGCTCCGTGATGTCGACCATGACCCCTTGCCAAAACAAGGGTTTGCCTTTCGCGTCGCGAATCAATCGTGTTTCATCGCTTACCCATATAATCCTGCCATCGCGTGTAATTATCCTATATTCAGAAAGAGATGGTTCCTTGGCTGCATAGGTGCGTGAATATTCTTCCATTACACGTTCGCGATCATCCGGATATATCATTTTATTCCACAAGCCATCATCGGCAAGCCACTCGGCCGGATCATAACCTGTGATCGTTTTGAGTTGTGGGTTGATATACAGGGTCTGATATATTTTTTCTGCAGAATCAGTATAAATGATGGCAGGAACCTGTTCCACCAAAGCGCGATATCGTACCTCCATAGTCGATACAACGCTCTTCGGTTTTTTTTCGCCCTTAGATCGACTGTGAATGTTGCTGCCCATAACTTTTGAAATCGGTTTTTTGGGCATCCGATCATCTCCTTGCAGGTTTCATTAAATTCTAACGTCCACCAACGCCTTAGCAATAGATTGATATGTTAGCTGAGTGCAATAATCATGCCTGATATAAATAATTAGTCCCCACCATACAAAAGACTAGGTACCGTGAGAAATGGAGCGTTATCATAAATGAGCAATTAGCCGATAGTAATTCATGGATGAAGTAAACACACTGGTTGGCATGGCGAGCCTTATATTCGATCTTATTGTGCTCAAAGTATGGGATATAGGCGTGGTATGGTTGCAGCTATTCGACATGGAAGGGTTGACGCCGAGGGACTGAAGCGATCTGTGATAAATATTTACGTTTGAGGCGGAGTATAAAGGTTGTGATTGGGTTCAATCGTGGTTGATACACTAGCCTCGTGTTGTTGACCGATGGCAGTGAATATTCAGGTTTGCAAGGGCATCCGGTTAATGTCGGTAAGCTGGTAAATATGATTGGATGCATGGCGAAGCTCTTCGCTAACGGCATGCTTATCGGTTACTTATCCCTGGTCGCTCGCCTGCGTCCGGAATTGTGAAATGAGTACGAAATCCCCTAAGGATCAAGGCGCGCCGATGTAATTCAATATCTTTACTCTCGTGGACCTGTCAGCCAGGGCGATTATCTGCAGTCCAGGTAGATTTTTCTGAGAAGGTTGAGCTGAAGCCTGTCATAAGGCAAATTTCTTCCAGTGTTCCATAAACACCTTTACTAATTTCGGGTCAAAGTGCTTCCCCGATTCATCTTGGAGATACTGGACGGCTTCTTCCTTTGGCCAGGCCTTGCGGAATGGGCGGTCTGAAATCAATGCATCGTATACATCCACCATAGCAAAAATACGTGCTGCCAGTGGGATCTGCTCGCCCATCAGTCCGCGTGGGTAGCCTGTGCCATCCCATTTTTCGTGATGAAAATAGGGAATATCCAATGCGGGTCTTAATAAATCAATTTGCTCGAGCATTTCGTAGGCATTATATGGATGCATATGGATGATTACCCACTCCTCAACCGTTAATTCACCTTTTGAATGCAGGATGCTTTCCGGCACGATCATGTTCCCAATGTCGTGTAATAATGCACCACGCTTAATGTTTTTCAGTTCGTGGTTGCCCACCTCCATCGTCTTTGCCAGCCATAATGTCATTTCTGTGACACGTCGAGTGTGCCCCTTGGCCTCTTTATCATGACGCTCTAGAGAAGTTGCCCAAGCCTCTAAGGTGGCGTCGTAAACCTGGATGGGGATTGAATTAGTAAAATTGAGTATCTCAGTTTGTTCCGAACTTCCTTTGTCAGTCATTAGTAATCTCCTTTACGATAAATATCACCAGCTAAGGATTGAAATTAGCTCCGATTTTTCCTCGAATCTGATTAATTTCGTTTTCGCGCCTCCTTGGATCGGGATATGAAAGCAACCATTCAATTGGCATGAGTCGGTCAGACCCACTCAGCCATCCAGCATCTGGTAATCGCTGGCAACAGGTTCTCCCGTAGTCCCTGGCGAGCTTCCATCAAGTTGTAAGCACGCTCGAATTCCCCATCTAGCAATCCATTCCCCCATCCGAGCCAACTCACTATCAGGAGGTCGGAGAATGACCATCGCGGGTCAACCGTTAATAAAATCGGTAAGATCATATTTTGAATAACTTGCAAGAATCTTGCCAAACTTTGTTAATTATAGTCATTTCCCTTTGCAAGGGCAAATGCTTGCTGGTCTCAATTCTATGTCAATTGCTGCCATCATTCTTTCCCCCTATCACTCCGTCTTCACCCTCCTCAATCCTCCCCCGCGGGCTCCTGGATGACCGCACGTGCTTCCTCAGCTGGCTTCTTCTCCGTTTGCCTGGCGTGGATCAGCACCACTGCCGATAGGATCAAAAGTGTGGTGATCGAGATCCTCGGCGTCAAGGCTTCTTGAGCCACCAAGCTGCCCAGTATGACTGCCACCAGCGGGTTCATGTACGCATACGTGACCACCCGGGTGGTTGGAGCCACACGCAGCAGCCATTTATAACATACGAATCCCACCAGTGATCCAACCACCTAACAATACTCACATACGTTGTCCTGCTGGTTCATTGCCAGGTTGGTTTCAGGCTGACCGCTGTAGCGTTCTTCTAAGCTGGCTCCCAAGGCTGCCAGCTCTTTTCCGACCCGAGCGAGGATTTTTGATGTGTTGTGGATCTTCGGCAGTCGTGCTTGTAGGGCTGCTTGTGCCAGACGGAATTGCGCAGCCTGTTTGATGAGCTCTGCGTGCCGTCGCTCGTATTCCATACTCATAAACGGATTAAAACCTAGCTGGTTCATGCTGTTCCTCCTTTGTTATACATTGACCACTCTTGACAAGCATTATATAACCTGCTATAATACATTTGATGGTTATATAATATCAGAAAAATTATAACCTGTCAAGTATGAATAGATGGTTATAATGGATCTTTAATGAGCAGTAGATTATGTATGATTTTGATGCTGGCGATTTATGTCTGAACTTCACCAATACGCAAGACTGGCATACCAGTGAAAAGCCCGTCGAATACCTGAAAAACTATGCCGATTTGATCGCCTGGGGTGAGCAGGCTGGCTTGGTTTCACCTGAATATGCTATTCGGATGCACCGATTTGCATCTGAACATCCAGACGATGCCGCCAAGGCATTTGCTTTTGCCATCCAGGTGAGGGAAGCCCTCTACCGGGTATTATCTCACCGCTATTTAGGCGAGCCCATCCCTGAAGGTGATTTAGCTCTATTGAACTCCGTGATCTGCGAGGCGTTGGCACATTTACAGTTGACCCCATCTGGTGGTGAGATTCACTGGGAATGGACCCCTGAGATCAGTGGCGCCAACCTCATCCTATGGCCTGTCGCTCGTGCTGCGGCTGATTTGCTCACCTCCGACAAAGCCTCGGATGTGCGCATATGCGAAGACGACCGGGGTTGCGGTTATCTGTTCATCGATCAGACCAAGAACCACAGCCGTCGTTGGTGTTCGATGGAATCCTGTGGAAACCGCGCCAAGGCTCGCCGTCATTACTCACGCCTACAGATAGGTTGAACCTTGCCGGAATCTTCCTTCTCCTAAATCGAATTTCCTATAGGGGAGATTGTACAGATTTCACTGGTGAGACGGTGTCTAAAAAAAAGCAGAATATGATTTACCGATTCCTACCTCCCCCATATTTAAGAAAATAAATGGGGGAGGTTTTTCTACTGCCCTAAATACCAGATGACTTTCCGAGGGGGAAACATTACTTTATCCAACCTATTGATATCGACTCAACAAAGTGCTATAGTATTTTTAGATGAACCAGTGCCACCAGCATAATTTCATGATGGATAAAGCCTCCTGGTAGAGTCGCGCAGTCCAGCCTGCCGCGAGATGCTGTGTGAATTACCCGGCGCATGATCGTTGGGGATCTTGGAATCGTCGCAGGCTGCCGTCAACCTTGCTGAACCCTGGCAGCTATATGATTAGGATTTTTGTGTAAGGAGGTAGTTCATGTTCATTCTCACCAATCCCTTCTTCTGGGCTTTTATCGGCATGTTTGGACTTCTCATTGGTGCCGTCATGGTCAGTGGAATAAAGCTAGGTCAAAATTCCATTTTTGGCCTTGGCATCATTATGATCAGCGATTGTTCCCGTATTATCCTCGTCTTGCCATTCTGCATTCAGCCACGTTTTGAGATCGGTGTCTGGAATTGGATTCTCGGGGGAATCATCCTCGCCGCTGCCATGGCTTTTGGTGTGCCTGCTTTATCAATTAACTGGCGCACTGCTCCGAATAGTGAAATGGTGCTCAAGACGAACGGTATCTATCGTGCCGTCAGAAACCCTATCTACCTCGCCGACGTATTGTTCTCGCTTGGGTTTGCGATTATGTTCCGTTCAGTCGTCGGCTTAATCCTGATTCCAATCTGGTGGGGGGCATATCTGTCCCTGGTTCTGGTTGAAGAATTAAGCCTGGAACGCGCATTAGGCCAGCTCTATCTGGATTACAAGCGACGGGTGAAGGGTCGTATCATTCCGGGACTACCAATTTGATGCAAATTTGTACGTTGGCTCCAGTGGACCCCGCAAAGTCCACATTGCGGGTAGCGAATCTGCCTTTGGGTTTTTGAGGAAGATAGGGGGTTACCTACTTTTTCGTGGGATATACCCTGTGCGTTCCATCGCACAGCGGTTTATGCTGGGATAACCCGCAGTTGCACAGCGTCACCCGGTTGCGATGCTCAAAGGGTTTCCCATCCGAGCGAAGGATGGGGATATTCCCCGTCACCCACAATGGACCTTCGATGGTGCCTTCAGAGAGCACTTCCGTGGTCACTGCGATCTGTTGGGGTAAATCAGCTTCGACGTCCGTTTCGCCCTCTCCAAGCGCATACGTCAGCGAGCCAGAAGGGCAATGCTCGATCATGGCAATCGCCAATGTACGCACCTGTGTATCGTCGGTATGGGTTGCCATCTCGGCGATGCTGGTCACACGGTTGCCACAAAAACCTGCTTCTGTGCACAGCTCCATGTCCTTCCGGATGACAATATTTGTGCTGCCTGGAAATCTCTCCCTGCGTTCAGCCGTTAAGCTGGTAGGAGCCGTCTCCGTTCCATCGAATTTGATCTTGATGTGTGTCCCGTCACAAAATGGCTTGCAGCTGGAATGCCCACAGCGACAAAGGAAGTAGGCTATTTCAGTCTGGAACTCTCCCTCCTTTTTCCATGTCAATGGCTCACCAAATTCCGATACCACCTGAGCCTTGCCCACCAGGGGGATGGCTCCGGTGATGGTGTAAGGTCCATTACAGCATACTTCGATCTGTTTGGTGTCGATTGGCTCATCGGTGTGCGTCATACTTTATCTCCATGCAGCTGATTGCGCAATTATAACCAGAAACGCCTTGGGATGTCGGGTACGTATACACCAGCACTTCACTAACCACCCGCTGGTTCACTTTCCCCCCAATTCATCGCCAACCCTTCCCTCTTTTCTCAACTTCAGACCCTGGCTCGAGCCAAAGAGAGGGAACCTTCTCACCTGGATAAGCTCATCACCAGTTCCAGGCAGAAGGTTCCCATGAACAAATTTCCTCAGTAAACTCTGGTTGCTCCGGGTTATTAAGCTTCGATCGTTGCTAAATGTACAAATCGCGTTTGTTGTACGTCCAATACGCTCCCACCAGGCTGACGACGATGATCGCCGCTGAGATAAGCAGGTACGTTCCGCTCATCCGGCCGGTGCGGAAGAGTTCCCCCGCATCAAAATATTTAAACGGGGTGAAGTATTTGAGAAAATCCAGGTTCTGTTTCAAACCGGAGATAATGGACAGGAAATAAGCTGCCAGAATGATGGAAATGCCAACTGCACTGGAGCGTTTGTACTGTTTCATTGTACAACCCAAAAGCAGACCAATTGCCAGGAAGATGAGCTCGATCACGAGCATGGCTTCCATTTCGAGCAGCAGAAAGTTATAGAAAGCATGGTCGGGGTTGTACTTTTGTGCCACCCCGATGGATACTAGCGCGGTAATTACCATGAAGAGAATGCAATTGACGAGTGCTGCTAGCGCCTTGGCAGTGATGACTTTGGAGCGCGTCACCGGTAGAACGAGAGAAAATTCCACCGTTCTGTCGCGCTCTTCTTTGGAGATGATGTCACTCCCCCACATGGCTGCTGCGATTCCGCCCAGCATGGCAAAATAGACGAACATGATGCCGTAAAAACCACTCAGTGTGGTCAGGTTAAAGGCTCGTAAACTCATGGCGTCAATCATCGCCGTGGGCAGTGTATCCAGGATCGCCAAAAGTTCGGGGTTGTTAAAATAGGCAGAAAATTTGGTTACCCCAACCAGGATAAGCAACGCCATAATCACGCTCCAAATCACCAGCGATTTAAGGTTGGCTTTCAGCTCACGCAAGAAAATGTTCATCAGGTTACTCCTTACACCACCGCAGGAATATCACGATGGAGGTACAGCCAATAACTCGCCACGAGAGAGACCACGCTGATTGCCACATTTAACAGCACCAGCGGTGTGTTATATGCGCCATGCTCGATGATATAGTTCGGATCGAAGTGCTTGAACGCCGTGATGAGTTCCAGATATGAAACCCCCTCCAGCCCGCTGAATGCGCTCAGCACGTACATCCCAAACCCCAACCCCAGGGAATAGGGCGTCACGCTCCGCACGCGCTTCACCAGTAAGGAGATGACCAGTCCCACACTCAGAAAGAACAGTTGGAAAATCATGATACTGAGCAGTAGCAGGAATAGCGTGTGAATATCATATTCGCGGCCAGATCGAAATAACAGGATACCTGCGTAGCTGCTCACCCACACCACTAGATTAGTGATCGTCAGGCTCGTGAAGGCTGCCAGTAGTTTGCTGTTCATAATCTGCAACCGGCTCACCGGTTTACTGATCAGGAAATCCGCCGTCAATTCCGTTTCTTCGATCGAGACCAGCCCAAAGCCGTAATTTCCGGCCTGGATCGCCAGGCACACCTGGGCAAACAGGAAGATGAAACTATAGAACCCTATTATGGTGGACAAATCCACGCCGGTCATGCCGAAAGCCGCCAAAAGTGCCGGCGGGAATTTCGACATCGTTTCATTCAGCAATGTTGCCTGATCGGCAAATGATGGGAAAATTGAAAAGAAAATCAGGGTAATCGCCATTATTGCGATCGACCAGATGAGGACCGATTTCAGTCGCGTCCGAAATTCGTGTCTGTAGATGTTTGCGTTCATTGTCAGCGCCTATTCATAATAGTGCATGAAAATTTCTTCTAGCGTCGGCTCCTCGATGGTCACATCGTCAACCTGAACGTCGCTGATTTTTTGCATTACCGCATTGATATCACCTTTGAAGAAGAAACGCACCATACCATCTTCTGCCTGCAAATTTGTCACCCCCTGCATATTAAAGGCTGCCGGATCCAGGTTATCAGACACCACACGCACCTTTTTGTAATTGTTCTGTTGTAAGCTGCGGATGTCGGAGATTTCCACGATACTGCCCTCGCGGATGATACCCACCCGATTGCACAAACGCTGCACTTCGCCCAAAATGTGCGAGGAGAAGAAAACAGTCACGCC
>CAZXPK010000085.1:0-15578 GCA_964642565.1 uncultured Anaerolineaceae bacterium | reverse complement strand
TCGCCGCGGGTTGTGATGCTGCGTCTCCAGATTTGGCGCATCCCAGCTACACGTACATGCTGTTCCAACCTGGAGGCCGCATCCACGGTGGTAAGCGCACCCGAAGCGGCAATCTGCTTCTCAGCCAACTCCAGCGGGTGAGCAATGACCCCCGTGCCTAAGAGTTCTTCCTGAGCAATGACTTTCTGCGCCAGACTCCAATCTTCTTGATTGCCGTCATCTAAAGAAAATAAGGAAAGCTGCCCACCTTGCCAACCACTATGTTCCAGCTGGTGTAACAGGATCGGGATGGCGCCGAAGCCTTCCAAGGCTCCCACCCTGACCAGGTTTTCTACTTCAACCGGGCGAGGGTCCACCCGGACCAGGAAATCTGCAAACGAGGTGAACGGGCGGTTATGTACAATCGCAGTCTGTGTGCGTTGAGTCAGCTCACGCACCTGGTCCAACCCCATGAACAACACCGGTTCCCCATCCAGCAGCTTGACGCTGAACTCTCGCGCAGCATGATTGACCTGCGGCGGGCGAAGCTTTAATCCCAGCCGCCGGGCTTCGTTCATGTACACCCGCTGGCTGTAATAGCCTCCCCAATTTGCCAGCACGGCTGCCATGAAAAAAGCCGGGTAATGCGTCTTGCACCAGGCCGAACGCCAGCTAACCTGCGCATAGGATGCTGCATGAGCTTTTGGGAAGCCATATCCAGAAAATGCTGCCATCAGCTCCCAGATGCGATCGGCGATGTATTCAGGCACCTGGTTTCGCTCCCAGGCACCACCCACGAATTTCTCTTTCAGCGTCTGCATCTGTTTACCCGGGTCGAAGTGTGACATCGCCCGTCGCAGCATATCAGCATCTGCCAGGGTCAGGCCTGCCAGCTCGTGTGCAATCCGCAGGACTTGTTCCTGGTACAGGATTACTCCATAGGTATCTGGCAGCAGTGCGCTCAGGGTGGGGTGTAAGTATTCGGTTGCCTCCTTGCCCAAATGGCGTCGCACAAATGCATCCTTCAGCCCTCCGGTGAGCGGCCCAGGCCGGTAAAGCGACAGCGCCACCATAATATCATCCACAGTTCTCGCTTTGATCTCCTTAAGCGTGGCGCGCATACCCGGGCTTTCGATCTGAAAGCAACCGATCGTCCGTCCCTGATTGACCATTTGACTGACTGCCTCGTCAGCAGCCGGGATGGTTTCTAAGATGTCAGTAAGGATGGAAGTTTCGGGGTGGCTTTGGGCTGGAGGTCTTTCTTTTGCGATGATTTCGACGACATCTCCCAATACTGTGAGCCCTCGGATGCCCAATAAGTCAATTTTGACCAATCCCAAGCGCTCGATCGAATCCAGGTCGAATTGGGTGATGACCACTCCCTTGGCAGCCACCTGCGTGGGTGCCAGGTCAGTCAGTGTACCCGGGCTGATGACCACCCCGCCCGGGTGGACGGAGAGGTGGTGGGGCAGGCCTATCAATGCAGCTGCATCCTTAAAAATGGATTGGTGGGTTGGTGTTCTATACCTTTCACTTAATTCAGCAAAGGGGTCCTCATTTACACCTCCACGGCTGGATGGACCATACCAGCGATAAGGCAGGCTGTCGGCCAGCAAGCTTACTTCCTCGGGCGGCAAGCCGTACGCCTTAGACGCCTCTCGCAGTGCCGATCGGCTACGAAAGCGGTTGATGGTGCAAACGGTTGCCACTCGATCTTCCCCGAAGCGCTGGTATACAAACCGGATCACTTCATCCCGACGGCGCGAGCATAAATCAGTATCGATATCCGGGGGTGTTGCCCGGGCAGGGTTGAGAAAGCGCTCGAAATATAAGTTCAACCGGATTGGGTCAGGGGATGTGATTCCCAGACAGTGGGCCACCAGGGACGATGCTGCCGAGCCCCGCGAGGAGAACGGGATACCCTCCTGGCGGGCAAAGTTGAGGATTTCTTCCATGATCAGGAACAGGGAAATATAACCATACTCACCAATCACCGACAATTCATGATCAAGGCGGACTTGAAGTTCTGGTGAGATTTGACCGTATAACTTGATCGCCCCTGCCTGAGCTTTCTGGCGTAACAGCTCCTCACCTGACATACCCGCCGGCAGTGGAACTTCCGGGAAGTGGAGCACTCCCAATGGTAATTCAAGCTGGCAGCGTGTTGCGATTTCCTGTGTGGACTCGAGCGCCTGTGGAAAATTGGGCATGCGGTCTGCCATCCCTTGGGGGGTAAGGAATTCTGCGTGGGGTGGGGCGATTGCAGATGGATCAAGCTCTTTGAGAGGTCGTATCAGCCGAATAGCCGTCAGCACTTGTTGCAGGTGTGCCTGGTCTGGCGCCAGGTAATGGATATCATGGGTGGCAACGGTAGGGATGTGCATTCGGTGAGCCAGGCTGGTCAGGCTCACGCAAAGCTCGAGGTCTTCCGGAATATGATTCTGCAGATCGACGTATAACCGGTCGGTGAAAAGCTCAGCCAAACGCGATATCCAGGCTTCGGCCATTTGGTTCTGCCTGGAAGCGACTATCCTCGCCAACGCACCTCGCCGTCCCCCTGTCAGACAGAGCAACCCATTGGTCTCCTTCGCCAACCGGTCGAATGGGAGCATATCATCATCTCCAGCCAGAGAGCTGCTGATCCGGCATAAGCTACGCCAACCCGGCATATCCATCGCCAGCAGGACTAAAGTGCCGGCTTGGATAGTTCCCATACCTTCTGGCAGGGCTGCTTCCACTTCCAACCCCAGGATGGGTTGTATCCCTGCTTGCTGGCAGGCGTCATGGAACTCCACCGCCCCACTCAGGCTGTGATGGTCGGCTAATCCCAATGCGGGCATGCCCATCTGTGCTGCTTTTTTCGCCAGTTCTGGGGGGCTGGGCAAACCGCGTAAGAACGAATAGTAGGAATGGGAGCGTAGGTGAATGAATCCCATAATGGGATTGTAACCCTGCTCAACCAAGCTGGAAAGGATTAACCCCGAGGCGAAGGGTTACGAGGAGGAGGTAAGCTTGATAGCTTAATGTGACTCAGCGGATGGTTGCCAAGTCACGCAGGAGCTGCTTCTTTTCTTCAGGGTTGGGTAGTGAGGCTGCCACCTGGTGCGCCTGGATCAGGTGTTTTTCCATTCCATCCTCATTCTCACCCACCATTTCAGCCCGGGCTAGTGCTTCGTAAGCATAACCGCGATAAAAGGGTAAGACGTCTTCCCCTTGTGATACTTCCAGGCATAGTTCTCCGTAATGTTTGGCATTCTCAGCCTGCCGAAGCAGTGCGTAGACCCTCGATACCTGCCAGTACCCCACGGATAAATTGGTGGAGGTGCTATCTTTCCTTTGCGTCCAATGCCAAAGGGATGCCAGGCTTAACTGGAGCATCATGTCCTCATCGCTCACCTTGCGGATAGGTTTGTCAATATAATCCCATGCCCGATTGAAGCATTCTGCCGAGAAGTACTTGTGGGCAGCCTGGATATCAAAATCTGGTTTTTCAGCCATATGTCCCTCACTTATTGACTGGATGGTGCCTTATCGCCTAGACCGTATACCGGATATAGTTGGTGCTATTTGGATTATAACTAAGGTGAGGAATCAAGGGATAAGAGTTTGATTAAACTTAATTCATTGATCCCCCAGGTGAACGACATGATTATGATTTTTGGTGGGCTTTGATCGCCAGCCCTGCAGTCACACTGTTAAAAACATCCGAGGCCTTCACTCTGTCACTGCCGAAAATCCTACCCAGCATTTCAGAGAACACCGGGATATTAGACGAACCACCTGTCTTGACCACGGCATCGATCTGACCAGGTTCCAAACCTGAGGCAGCGACGGTATCCATCAAGACCTGTTCAATATGTTGGCGATGTTCGCGGATATCTTTCTCAAACTGGCTGCGCGTGTACAATTCCCAGATATCCAGGTATTTTTCTTTCATGCTGGCAATTGCAACCCCCCGGCTTGATAATGTGATCTTGGTCGCCTCAATCATATTGTAAAATGAAAATGCCAGGTCATTGAATATCAAGGATTCGAGTGCTTTAAGCCTGACGGGTGCTTTCCCAGCCTGGATCGCTCGCTCCAGCTCAGCTTTGGCACGGGGTGTGGAGAGTTCTGGCAGGGCGGCCCAATCGGGGATGGTATGGATCAGGTTGACGATTTCCGGGTCGTGTTGCACCACCCCTTTTCCGAAGTGAGGTAACATCCGTTTTTGGATGATGGTACGGTCGAAATCACTCCCGGCGATACTGATGCCTCCACTGGCATACACATTTCGATGATGTGGATCACCTAATCGCATGATTGTCAGGTCAAGCGTGCCGCCACCAAAGTCAAAAATGAGCACATTTTGGGGTTTGCTCAGCGATAATTCATAATATAAGGCTGCCGCGACTGGCTCAAGCTCAAAATCGACCTGCTTGAACCCGGCCTCCAGCGCAGCTTGCTGGAGGGTGTCCTGGGCTTTCTGGTCTTGCTCACCATCCTGCGAAAATTTTACCGGTCTGCCCAGGGTGACGCCGTGAATCTCACCCCGCAGCAGGGCTTCAGCACGCTGTTTTAATGCCAGCAGGTAGGCAGAGATAATATCGCTCAGGCTGTAATACCGCCCGAATACCTGCGTCCCCTGGTACTTTTCGGAGCGTAAAGCGGTCTTGATGAATTGCAGCAGCCTGCCCGGTTGTAATTCGTCCACGTACACATAAATATCCCGCACGTAATGCATGTCTGAGCCCCGGTAATCAATCTCACCCGTCCACTTTTGTACAAAGCGACGCTGCCGGTTTATGTTTTGCTTGTAATACAGTTCAATCGCTTCCTGCCCAATGAAATGCCGGTAGTCCTGGGTGATGTACAGGATCGTTTTAACCACTTCAGGCACGATGTTATTACTATCGATTGGCAGAACGTGAACCTGGTCACCCTGGTAAATAGCGACACCGGAATTTGAGGTCCCAAAGTCGATCCCCACTTTTAGTCCCATATTATTTATGACCCCTATGAAGCGTCATTGATGGATTACCCCTGTATCTCCGGCATATGAAAAACCGAAAAACTCAGGATCTGTGCAGTGGGCTGACCTGTGACCACACTGCCCCTCGCCAGTAGGTCATTCAGCCTGTGTGCGCTGAGCGTTCCGTCCATGTCCAGAAATATTCCCCAATCTGCTGCTTCAACCGGAGCTGCTCCCACGATCCGAATGCCCGCCTGGCGCCGCTCTTTGGAGAGGATTGCCTGCCCTTTTGACTTAAACGAGCTTGCAGGCTCAAGCCAGCTCGTATCTCGGTGGACCGCCTTACCATTCTGGGTGATGAATAATACCGATGGTTTTTGGCTTGCTACGAATGTCGCCACGATGTGGTCCGTGATCCCCAAATGGATCACTTCCTCAATCGCAGTTGGCAGGCGCTCAGCCTGCATGCTGAAGATGTATCCCTCCTGACTGACCATGACAAACAGGTCATCCTGGTTGGCAAAAGTCAATCCACAAGTTTTATCGGCCCGGAGCTTTACCCCTGATCCAATATAGTCCTCTTCCAGGTGAGCAGTGAAGAATGATGTCTTCATTTTCTTCACGTAGCCGCGCCGGCTGGCCTGGATACAGGTTTCATATAGCGGCATTTTGGTAATCGGCTGGATTGTCGCCAGCTCCTCCCTTACTCGTGGTTCCTCGATGAATGCTTGTTGCCAGTCAAGGCGCTCCACATCTGATGTGGGCAGATGGGTTACCGGCAGCCTAACCGTGCGCCCTGAATCGAAGATGAGCAGCAGCTCTTCTTGTGAGCTGGTTACCAGAACACCGGGCTGTATTCCATCTACAGCCAGCTCACCCATTATCTTGGCAATGGATTGCGCAGGTGCCAACGTTGTGGGATCCATTTCCAAACGCAAAACTTGTCCGAGTGGGGTATACAACAACATATTGATCATCTCTTGGATGGGTTTAGTACTCGGCATCTCGGTGGGTAGGACGACCTCACCCCCAAGCTGGCGCTTTAATAGCTCCAGCTGGTACTCGAGACTGGCGATCCGGCTTTCATATTCCTCCACTTTTCTCCCACTCAGCAGCTCGATGTTTTGCGCCACCAATTCTTCATCCCGGCTGGCTAGCTCGCTTAATCGATTGGCAATATAGCGGATAATGAGCTCTGCAGAAGATGGTCTTTCTTCCACCTCATGGATCCATTCATCGATCTTGTCTGGACTGATCAAGGCGACCTCCTTATTAGGTCTGGTAAGATTGCCTGAGAGGAGAATATTACCAGATTTTCAACTCACTAAGCTTTGAAACTTGATAGAATCACAATATGGACATCGAGACCTTAGCGGTTAAAACGATTGAAAACCTATCCGTTGCTCCCGGGCAGGTGATCTCGATTTGGGCCAGCACTCATTCATTGGATTTTATAACCGCACTTGCATATCACATCCGGGCGCGTGGTGCTTTTTGGACGCTTCGCCTGATCATGGATCCATTACTATCTCGTATCGGAAAAGAGCTCCCTCAGGAGTATTTAGGCCTCGTCCCAGAGCACGAGCTGCGGTGGCTGAATGATATTAGTGCGATCATCGAGGTGCGTGACCATGGTGGGCATATCCCCGGCGTAGAGATTACCCGTCATAGGGCTATGGCAGCCGAGTGGCTCGCATTAATGGACGAAGCCGAACGGCGTGGTTGCCGGCGCTTCATCGTTATTAATCCTACCCAGGCACTCGCCGATGCTTATGGAGTGCCGCTAGACGTCTTACAGCACAGATACTGGCGGGCGGTGAATATTGACGATGCAGCTCTCGATTCTTCGCAGAACCAGGTTGCCCAACAATTGGCAAATACTCAAGATGTCCACATCACCACACCACTGGGGACGAACCTTTACCTCCAGATTGGCGGGAGGCCTATCCACCAGGATCATAATGGGCTGCCACGCGGTGAGGTCTATGTTGCCCTATTGGAAAGATCTGCTGAGGGCGTGGCAGTGATCGACCGGGCGTTCATCCGCGGCCAATCCGTTGAGCAGCTCAAGCTGACCTTTGAGAGGGGTCAGGTGGTTCACATCGATGCTCCCAATGCCGAGTCGGTCCGTCTGATCGAGGAGCTGTTGGCAGCCTCGAGTGGTGATAAAGATAGGATCGCTGAGCTGGGTATTGGCTTAAACCCTGGGGTAGCTGAGCTCACGGGTGATATCCTGCTGGATGAGAAACTTAATGGCAGCGTCCACATTGCCATCGGGATGAATGACAGCTTTGGAGGCCAGAATCGTTCCAATCTACACCTGGACCTGGTCATGTTACGTCCCAGCCTGTGGCTGGATGGCACGCTTATGCGTTTCCCAGAATGATTGGTCCGACAGCCATTCTGAAGAATAGCAACATGGGATCAGGTGGATATTCACCCCGTGGTATTATTTTCTGATGGCAATCAAATGAATAATAGTACTACCCACCCAAGGTGATTAACTTTATAATTACCAAAAAGCGTATGTCCTGGATATCAAAAATTAATTAGGAGGTAATTCACAATGAAAGGCAACGATAAGATACTTGCAGCATTAAATAACCTTTTATCCGACGAGCTGACTGCCATCAGCCAGTACATGGTACATTCTGAGATGTGCGATAACTGGCGCTATGCGGAATTGCATAAAGCTATCGAGGAGCGGGCGATTACTGAGATGAAGCATGCCGAAAGACTGATCGCACGCATTTTATTCCTGGATGGAACGCCGGTCGTCAGCAACCTGAAGAAGATCAATATCGGCGCTGATATCGAGGCGCAATTCGACAACGATTTGGCTGCTGAGCTTGGCGCGGTCAAGGGATATAACGAAGGCATCCGCCTGGCATATGAGCTTGGAGATAATGGCAGCCGTGATCTGATGGATTCCATCCTTACCGATGAAGAGGAGCATGTTGATTGGCTCGAAGCCCAAATCGGTCAGGTCAAGCTGATGGGTCTCCAGTCATATCTGGTCGAGCAGGTCGATTAAACAGGATTAATTCAAGCGTCATACCGGCATCAAAATATAGAAATTTTACCCAGTTGTCTCGATCGGAAGTGTGGTAATTCGTCACCCATAAGGGGAGTCATCCCAAATGAGATGACGAAAATAATGTGGTTTTATCACATGAATTAAGATAATGTGGAGGAGAATGTTATGACAAAGACGGTTGATGATTTGAAAGCTGCGTTTGCCGGTGAATCTCAGGCTAATCGCAAATATCTGGCTTTTGCCAAAAAGGCGGATGCGGATGGACTCACCCAAATAGCCAAGCTGTTCCGCGCCGTTGCAGCCGCGGAGACGGTGCATGCCCATAACCATTTTCGCGCCCTGGACGGGGTGAAATCCACCGCAGAGAACCTTCAGGAGGCAGTCAAGGGAGAGAACTATGAGGTGGTGACGATGTACCCCGATTTCATCAAGGATGCTGAGGGCGAGTCAGTGAAGCGGGCGGTAACATCCTTCCGATGGGCATGGGAAGTTGAGAAAGTGCATGAGGTGTTGTACCGCAAGACATTGGCAACTTTGGAAGCACAGCAATTGCCAGAGAACGTGGATTATTACGTCTGCCCAGTCTGCGGTTACACTCACGAAGGACCGCTTGAGGGTAAATGCCCGGTGTGCGGAACTCCCACTTCGAGATACGAACGAATCAGCTAAGAAAATTTCCATTTTAAAGAGACGTCCCAGCAAGCAGATCATGCCTATGGGACGTCTCTACGTTTAATCTAATTTTCGTCGTCCAGGGGAGTAAATGTGATCGTGCAGCCGTGGTCTACGGCGGTTGTTACCCGCTTTAAGTGGTACACCTTGCGTGCCAGGGCTGTGCCGACGTTTCGGCAGTCCACCCTGCAGATTCTTTCCGTTGCGGGCGTTTGAAGTATCTTACAGTCCTGTACCACACAGATGAACTGATCTTTGCTTTTGTTAGTTAATTCTATCGGCGTCATCCATTGCATCTCATAGAGCCACGCCTTCGTCAGAGCGGTATGATTTCCAAACATGCGATAGATTGCCAAATCCGAGTTATCATGCTGACGTTTGTGTAATTGCATGAGCAGGCGTTTATACTCAGCCACCTCATCGTGTTTCAGTAGATCAGCCAGGAAGTCATGGCTGCAACGTGCCATCCATAACCAGTTGCTGTATGCAGATTCGTACTTCTTCTGATCTGGGTCAGCCTCATGGATGGGTATGATGGCTGCCTGCCACACAGAGCTCAGCTCATGTACCGCGGCGTACCCTAAACGTTCTTCAATGAATGGTAAAACGTGCTTCTGGTACAGGTGTACCATGCCAAAGGCATGCTGGTATTTTTCTCTATCGGGCATGGGTCTTGGTCTGTACATCACGGTCTCTTATCTGCTATGCGCTCCTGCCGCTTTCTACATCTTACAGAAATATACCCAAAAAGTCAATCATGGATAGACATTCTGACCCTAACCCTTTGGTCCAGCGAATTTATGCGTCTCAGGCCTGAAAGGTATCCCTCACCAAGTCAATTTCAGCCAGCCCGAATCATTCCCACATCTTTATAATTGCTTTTCCCAGTGCCTGTATCACCATCCTCCGTGTTTTCCGTGGTGAAATTATTCTTTCTTATTCCTAATTCATAATGACTATTACCCAGCTGTAAACTGCTAACTGCTAACAGCTTCATTTTGGTATAATTTTCAATCATATTTCCATGGAGGAAAGATGAGCGACCAAAAGATACGTGTATTGATTGCCAAGCCCGGGCTTGACGGGCATGATCGGGGTGCCAAGGTGGTGGCACGCGCCCTGCGTGATGCTGGTATGGAAGTCATCTATACGGGTCTCAGGCAGACCCCCGAGATGATTGCTGAAGCCGCACTGCAGGAGGACGTGGATGCAGTGGGCCTCTCGATCCTTTCGGGCGCGCATATGGCACTGGTGCCACGCGTGCTGAAGCTCCTGAAAGCCAACGGGCAGGAACGTGTGAAGGTCTTCCTGGGTGGCATCGTCCCCGATGAAGACGTGCCGCTCCTGCTCAAAATGGGTGTGATTGGCATCTACGGACCTGGCACTTTGAGTGATACCTATGTGAACGATATCCGCAAAGCCGTACTGGCTGCCAATGTTTAGCCTGGGCTGGGATGATTGAGATGGATCTATCCCAGGGTGTTCTGGCAGGTGACCGGCTTGCCTTGGCGCGCACACTCTCACAGGTGGAGAACGGCACTCCTGAGGGAAAATCGGCCTTGAGTGACCTTTTCCCCCATACCGGCAAAGCCCACCTGGTGGGTGTGACGGGTGCCTCAGGCACCGGGAAATCTTCCCTGGTCAACCAGCTGGCAGGCTACTACCGCAATCCTGCCAGGGGAGCGAGCATATCCACCGAGCGAGCGAGCGGGCCGACCCAGGGTGTGGAACCTCAGCGTGTGGCCATCGTGGCAGTGGACCCTACCAGTCCGTTCACTGGTGGCGCTATCCTGGGGGACCGCATCCGCATGCGCGACCTGGCGGGTGACCCGGGTGTATTCATCCGTTCGATGGCCACGCGGGGCTCGCTGGGCGGGATCGCCTCCGCCACTGCCGCGGTGGTTCAGGTGCTGGATGCCGCTGGCTTCGATCTGATCATGATCGAGACGGTCGGCGCGGGTCAGTCTGAAGTGGATATTGCCCGCCTGGCTCATACGACCGTTGTAGTCGAAGCCCCTGGTCTCGGGGATGATATTCAGGCGATCAAGGCTGGGATTTTGGAGATTGCGGATGTGCTTGTGGTGAACAAAGCTGACCTCCCGGGTGTGGAGAACACTGAGCGCGCCCTGCGTGGCTCGCTGAACCTCGCACACCCGTTACTGCATCGCTTCATGCATCATGGAAAGCTTGAAGTGGTTCCGGGTCAGCCCATAGCATCTGATGCACCCGAGACGTTATGGGTGCCGCCCATCCTGCGCACGGTGGCGCTCGATGGCACGGGTATCCCCAAACTGGCAGAAGCCATTGCCAAACACCGGGCATACCTGGAAGCGACTGGGGGTTGGGAGCAGAGGGAGCGCGGCTGTTTGCAGACCGAGCTGGATCTGCTGCTCCAAAACATGCTGTTGGAAGGCTTTCGCGCCAGGCTGCCTGCAGGTGCATATGAGCAGGCTTTGGAAGACATGCAGGAGAGGCGCATATCGCCTTTCCAAGCAGTGGAAAAGCTGGTCGATGGTGCAAGGGGAGTGAGGTAAGGAGGAAAGATGATCATCGGGGAACACCTCCGCTTCAGAGCGATTGAGCGGGATGACCTGCCAACCTTTTTGAAGTGGATCAATGATCCGGAAGTACGGCAGGGGATCAGTATATATCTGCCCTTCTCTATGGCTGATGAGGAAGATTGGTTCGAGGGGATGCGCAAGCACCCGGCTGACGAACACAATCTAGCTATAGAAGTACACGAGCCAGATGAAGAAGGGGGTAAAGAAAATTGGAAGATGATCGGCAGCTGTGGTTTTTTTAATCTCGACGGTCGCAACCGCAGCTCCGAGTTTGGGATCATGATCGGCGATAAGAGCTATTGGAACAAAGGATTCGGGACTGAAGCAGTCCGTTTGTTGGTGCAGCATGGCTTTAACACCCTGAACCTGAACCGCATCTACCTCAGGGTGCTGGAGAACAATCCGCGTGCCATCCGGGCATATGAGAAAGCTGGCTTCACGCATGAGGGACGACAGCGCCAGGCAGAGTTCAAGGATGGCAGGTATATTGATTTGCTGATGATGAGCATGATGAAGGACGAATTCTAAACTTTTGGGTAAAAAGCTTGATTTGCTCATAGGTGAAGTAAAATATTACTGTCAATGCGAGGCGCTTTTTGCCCATAGCATAGCGAATGTTCTTTGTAAGCGAGGGAAGCAATCTCCAACGAAGATCAAATGCGATTTACAATAGATAATACTGGTACATACCAGTTGTTTATTCTTTGTTTGGACGCTGAGCATGCCTGAATTACCTGAAGTGGAAACGATTGCCCGAGTTTTGCGTTTGGGCAGCCCGGGGCAGCCTGCCCTGGTCGGCAGGCGCATCCTGGGTGCTACTCTGCTGTGGGAGCGCACCCTGGCCGAGCCTTCTCCCGCAGAATTCAAACCGCGCCTGACGGGGCAGGTAATTGAGGACATTGGGCGACGGGGAAAGTTCTTGTATTTCCGCCTGAGCCGCGATTGGCTGCTCTATCATTTGCGCATGAGCGGCGACCTGCTGGTGAGACCCTCCGGCGCCCCCAGGGAGACGCATGACCGGCTGGTGCTCGAGCTGGATGGCGGACTCCAGCTGGTGTCCAATGACGCCCGCAAGTTTGGGAGGGTCTGGCTGGTGGATGAGGTGGACCAGGTGGTGGGGCACCTGGGACCGGAGCCGCTGGACGAAGGCCTCACAGCAGAGATCTTTTTCAATCGGCTGCATGCCAGCCACCGCCAGCTCAAGCCTCTGTTGCTTGATCAGACCTTCCTGGCCGGGTTGGGGAATATTTACGTGGATGAAGCCTTGAACCTGGCAAAACTGCACCCACTTACCCCGGCAAACCGCCTCACAGAGGAGCAAGCTGGGTGCCTGCTCGAGGGTATTCGTAAAGTCTTACGGGATGGAATTGCCAGGAACGGCGCCAGCATCGATTGGGTTTATCGTGGTGGAGATTTTCAGAATTACTTCCGAGTGTACCAGCGTACGGGTGAACCCTGCCCCGAATGTGGCACGCCAATTGCACGGATTGTTGTAGGGCAACGTGGTACCCATTTTTGCCCTCAATGCCAGCCATTTATCGTCCTGAATGGAGGTTGACGTGTCATTATTATCTACAATTCTATCAGCAGCATTTTTCTTCATCATGGGAGCGGCCGTGATCGGGATTATCTGGTACTTGCAAAGCGTGGCGCGTGGGAACACCTCCAAAGGGAAGAATGTCACTCAACCAGACCCGAACCTGGCTGAAGTTGCCCGCCTGATGCGTGACAAGGAGACCCAGGATTTGGTAGTTGGGATGAATGACAAGACCTTCCGTGCTGCCAGTGAGCTCAACCCTACCCAGTTGCGCAGGCTGAATTTCGCTTCCAGTGTGCTTATAAAATGGCTGGTCGCAACCTCCCCTTCAACACTTCCAGCCGATGAGCCAACCAGCACTACACCCGAGGAAGCTACGCAGGAAAATGAGTGGCTTCCAGCTGAATCTGTGCAGGAGGAAGCTCAATATGACCATATTCCACCCTTCATGACTGAGCCTGTGGAGGAGGTGAAACCGGTCAGCACGAAGCTGCAGGATATGGTGGGGGGCATCCTTAAACCCACCCCAATACCAACACCTGAGTTCAAGAGCATTGCTAATCAGATCAACGATATCCTGCAAGAGATGATTGTGGATACCCCGTTTGATGCCAGAGGGATCACGGTGAATGACGCCCCCGACCATGGGGTGATGGTCACGTTGGATGGCGAGAAATATCCTGGTGTGAAGGATGTACCTGACGAGGAGGTACGCAACCTGATCCGCTCCGCGGTGGTGGAATGGGAGAAGGGGGCAAGTCCGCTACGAAATAAATCTTAGCCGGGAGTGTTGATCCTGGTATTGTCGTCATTGCGAACGAGCGGTCTATGCGAGTGAAGCAATCTTCTCATTCCATCGGGTTTTAATGGCGCACCTGGTCCGGTCTTAAGCCGGAACTGTTTGCGCCTCTGGGGTTGGGTTTTGAACCCATTTCACCACTATAGTCACCAAGGTCACGAAGGTTAATAATTAATCTTATTTTTCGAAGTCCGCCAGGGGCAGACTTTGTATATTTAATAGCAGTGATAGCATAAAGCGAAGTCCATGGGGGATTACCGTGCCTAATACCATAGCCTGATATTTATTGTTTCGAAAATAAATGCATTCAATTCGGACTGACGCCCAATGTCGCTGCTTTGAAGACCATGAAGCTCAACTGAAAGGGATAGATGGGCTCTTGGAATAGGACAGGGAAATATTCGACCCTCATTAAAACGAAACGGAACGAAAGTCATTTGATGACGAGCAGGCAGGTGCAAAGGCAGTCTAGTGGTTTGGTAGGAATTGGAATCCATGGTGATATGATGTAACCACTCACCCATCTCCCCTTGATCCATAAGGAGGTCAAGATAATTTCTCTTCAACTACTTGTTGGGTAGAGACCAAGGTTGGGGGTATGAGTAATTGCGCCTCTATTATAGCACAAATGTTCTAATCCACAAGGGGTTTATGGAAAGTGGGGAAAATTTTAAGGTTTCTCATCTTTAGGAAATGGTATGGCCTACAATGAAAACTATCATGATCACAATAAGAATCTGCCAAGAGAGTACCGAAAGTTTTTCAATTGATTAAACGATATCAAAAATAAGCCCAGATTTTTGTGTAACAAATATTAGAAAAAGTGTTATACAATATATCTTATGTATCAAATTTGTTACACAAACTAGCCATTTATATTTTTAGCAGGAAAATTATTATGAAACCATACGTACCAAAAACATTACCGTTAGATACGTCTCGCTGGAATTGGGAAAAACTAATCAATAAAGTCAGTATTGCGAGCGCATCTCTAGCCTATTACAACGGTATTCTTGGATCAATGATAAATCCGGAGATCTTTCTATCCCCTTTAGAAACCAATGAGGCAATTTTTTCTTCACGAATCGAAGGCACTGTTACCACAATTGAAGAAATCCTAAAATATGAAGTGGATCTAAAACCTGAAGATAGCTCGAAGAGAAATGATATTATTGAGGTTTTAAATTATCGCAAAGCAATGCGCAATGCAAGAGGTTGGTTACAGCGGAACTTGCCTTTTAACCGCACGATGATTTGTGCGATACAAAAAGACCTCATGTCTGGAGTACGAGGCAAGGATAAAAACCCAGGAGAGATAAGGAAACAGCAGGTTTGGATAGGTCCTAAAAACACGGGGATCGAAGAAGCGTCTTTCGTTCCACCTGAACCGTTGGGACTAGATTTTTGGCTAGATAACCTAATAGATTTTCTCAAAGATGACGCTCCAGAAACCCTTATTCAAACTTCGATCATGCATGCGCAATTCGAGATCGTCCATCCATTTACGGATGGAAACGGTCGTACAGGTCGAATATTAATCCCGTTATTCCTTTGGCATAAAAAGCGGTTGAATTCCCCAATGTTTTATATAAGCGAATATTTCGAGGAATTTCGGGAAGATTATACCGGCAATTTATTATCCATCTCTCAAAAGAGTGATTGGCAGGAATGGATAGGTTTCTTTTTGGATGCGGTTACATTTCAGGCGAAGCGTAATGCAGAAAAAGCAAACCAGATTTTGCTTCTCTATGATGAAATGAAAAACCTAGTTACCACAGTATCAAGTTCTTCATATGGAATTAAGATATTGGATACTTTATTCAGCATGCCAATATTTCGCGGCTCAGATTTTATGAATATGTCCGGGATAAACCGACAGACGAGCTATCGAATTATTACGCGGTTAAAAAAAGAGGGAATATTGACAACATTTAAAAAACCTGCAGGAAGAGCACCGGAACTTTATCTATTCAATAAACTTTATGATTTATTACTAGCTACCTGACAGTTTAATAAAAAAATAGTTGGTCGGCATGGATTCT